>JAYTHX010000212.1:0-14997 GCA_043732195.1 Polyangiaceae bacterium | reverse complement strand
CCTCGCCGATCTGCTCACCCGCGCCTCCGCGGCGCGCCGCAGCGGCGACTCGGCGCGCGCGAAGACGCTCCTCGATCGGGCGCTGGTCGTCAGCCCGGGCAATGTCGAGGCCTATACCGGGCTCGGGGATCTCGCGCGGTCGAAGGGCGATCTCGCGGGCGCGAAGGCGAGCTACGAGCGCGCCCTCACGACGAGCCCGACCTACTCGGCGGCGCTCCTCGGTCTGGCCGATGCCGAATGGGATCTCGGCGACCACGCGAGCGCGCAGCGCCACTACAAGACGCTCGTGCAGAACGCGAGCTCGCCTCCGGAGCGCGCGAAGACCCGGGCCGCCGGCACGGGCGCGACGGCGCCGTCACCGCCCTCGTCGCCCGCCCCCGCGCCGACCGCGACCGTCCGCCCGCTCACGTCCGCGGATCTTCCGCCTCCGGTTTCCCCGAAGGCGCCCTGATCACTGGCGGCTCTCGAAGTCCCGGAAGCGGCGCTCCAGCTCCCACTGGATGGTCGCCTTCTCGCTCGCCTTGAGGAACGCGGCGCAGCCCGCGCTCGCCGGATCGCCGAGGCCCATCGTCGCCGTCGCCGCGCACTCTGCGGTGGGCGTGCCGTCGGTCAGCTTCGTCCACAGCGTCTTGCCGGGCAGGAACGAGTGCTCGAGGCTGGTGCGCGCCATCGTCTTGAGCTGGCGGTACTTGAGCTGCTGATCGAGCGCGGCGCGCAGGTACTCGCCGGCGAGGCTGGAGCGTGAGACGCCCTGGTCGTCGGTGGCGAGCGCGACGGGCACGTTGTGCTTCAAATACTCGCTCAGCGGGTGCTTCGCGCCCTTGATCTCGAGGATCTGATCGTTGCTGCTCAAACAGATCTCGACCATCACGCCCTTCTTCGCCATGTCGTCGAGGAGCGTCGTCGAGTCGGTCTCGGAGAGGATGTCGATGCCGTGGCCGATGCGCTCGGCGTGGCCCTTGTCGATGGCGGCGCGCACGTGGAAGGTGTTCGCGGTCTCGTAGCCCACCGGCAGGTACTGCGGCGTGAGCTCACCGGCGTGCAGCGTGATGTGGAGCGGGCTCAGCTCGGGGACCGTGTACCTGGCGTTCAGGAAGTCGAGCATCGCCATGTGGAGGTCGTAGTTCTTGAGCGACGTCGTGTCGTCCTCGGGCGACGAGAGGTTCGCGGCGACGAGGTACGGGGTCTTCGCGGCCATCTCGTAGGCGCTGATCAGCTGACCGAAGAGGTTGTCGAGCGCGCCGGTGCGCGCCACCTGCGCCACGAAGCGCACACCGACCTTGCACGCCGCGGGCGGCGTGGCGCCCGAGCAACCGAGCTTTGCCTTGTACGCCGCGTCCGCGTCGTCGACGACCTTCACGTCGGCGTCGACCGCGGCCTTGAACATGGGGTCGGCGACGATCGCGTCGTAGAGGGCGGGCAGGCCTTCGGCGGTCACCGTGGTCGTGGAGACCTTCGCGGCGAGCGTGCCCATGTTCTTCCCGAGGTTGAACATGGTCTCGATGTAGAGCTGGTTCTCGTCGGCGGCGCGCTTCGCGATGTCCGCGAGGTCGTCGTCGCGATGGGCGCCGGCGACCGCGCCGTACTTCCCGAACGTCGCGAAGAAGTGATCGCGACCGGTCTGCGCCCCGCCGGGCACGAAGTCCTTCATCGACCACGCACGCACGGTCGAGTCGTAGAACGCACCGCTGGTGGGGACGGGCTGCGTGGCCGCCGAGCACTGGTTGCCGTACACCACGCTGAAGGTGGTCGAGTTGATGCAGTCGCCGTCGGTCTTGGCCCAGCCGAGGTAGGTCTCCGCGTAGACCGCGCCGGTGAGGTGATTGTGGAGGTCGGCGCCCTTCGGCACGGCCTTCAGGAACGTGGCGAGGTCGGCGGGCTTGCCGAGCAGCGCGTCGAACCTGTCGGAGGCGGCCTGCTCCCAGTCTGCGGCGCACTGCGCGGGCGTCGTGGTGCAGAGCTTCGGTCCCGCGTCGGGCGTGCCGCCGTCGACCTCGGGGACCGGGCCGGCCTCCGGCTGCGGCTCGACGACCGGCGGCGGATCCGACCCGGCGCCCGCGCTCGAAGAACAACCAGCAAGTAGGAGAAGAGCCGCGAATCCCCGGCGGAAGTACATTCGGGCGCAACACTGACCGATCGCCGTACGAATGCACGTCGCGGCGCGCCGAAATCTGCTCTTTTCTTACACCGGACGGCGACGCATTCCGCAACGGATCACAAACGAAGGCACGCCGGAAACATCGCAAGAGCAACGTGCCATGACGACGACGACGACGACGACGCTGTCCATGACCGACAAGGGCGAGGGAGACCCGGTGGTGCTGCTGCACAGCGGGGGCATGTCCTCGCGCCAGTGGCGCCTCCTCGGTGACGTGCTGTCCGCGCGGTGGCGCGTCATCGCTCCGGATCTTCCCGGTTGCGGCGCGAATCCCGCGTTCGTCGACGATCCGGGCTTCGTGATGCAGCACGATGTGGACGCGCTGCTCGCGTCCCTGCCGGACGCGGGGCCGGCCCATTTCGTCGGCCACTCGTACGGCGGGATCCTCGCATTGAAGATCGCCCAGCAGCAGCCCGCCCGGGTGCGGTCGCTGGCGCTCTACGAGCCGCCGGCGTGGGGGGTGCTCCGTGAGCCCGAGGATCACGAGGCGCTCGCCGAGCTCGCGGCGCTCGAGCGCGACGGCCTCGTCGACGACGCCGCCGGCGGTACCGAGCCGTGGCTGCGCGGCTTCGTCGATTTCTGGAACGGCGCGGGCGCGTGGGACCGCATGCCCGAGCCGGGGCGGGCCGCGTTCCTCGAGGTGGGGCGCAAGCTCTATCGCGAGGTCCGCTCGATCGTCGCCGACCGCACCCCCGCGAGTGCGTACGCGAGCATCACGCTCCCCACGCTGCTCCTGAGCGGCGCGGTCTCGCCGCTGCCCGAGCGCCGCGTGATGGCGCGCCTCGCCGAGGCCATCCCCAGGGCGCAGTCGGTGACGTTCGAGAAGGCCGGGCACATGGGTCCGCTCACCCACGCCGCAGACGTGAACGACGCGATCGCGCATCACCTCGCCTTCGTCAGGTAGCGGTAAGCTTCCCGGGACGCATGGGAAACACGTTCGGCACGCTCTTTCGCGTGAGCACCTGGGGCGAATCGCACGGCGGACAGATCGGCGCCGTGATCGACGGCTGTCCACCGCGGCTCCCGCTGAGCGAGGCCGACATCCAGCCCGACCTCGATCGCCGCGCGCCGGGGCAGAGCGCGCTCGTCACGCAGCGCAAGGAGTCGGACGCGGTGAAGATCGTGAGCGGCGTGTTCGAGGGGCAGACCCTCGGTACGCCCATCGCGCTCACCATCGCGAACGAGGACCAGCGCTCCGGCGATTACAGCGAGGTGAAGGAGAAGTACCGCCCCAGCCACGCCGACTACACCTACGACGCGAAGTACGGGATCCGTGACTACCGCGGCGGCGGCCGCACGAGCGCCCGCGAGACCGCGGCGCGGGTCGCGGCCGGCGCGGTCGCGAAGAAGCTCCTCGCCACGCTCCACCACGTGGAGATCGTCGCGTGGGTCTCGAAGGTCCATCACCTGGAGGCCGACTGCGACGTCGAGCAGGTCACGCTCGCCCAGGTCGAGGCGAATGCCATCCGCTGTCCGGATCCCGGCGTCGCGCAGCAGATGATCGAGGCCGTGCTCACCGCGCGGAAGGCCGGCAACTCGATCGGCGGCGTCGTCACCTGCGCGGTGCGCGGCGCGCCGCCGGGCTGGGGCGCGCCGGTGTTCGACCGTCTCGAGGCCGATCTCGCGAAGGCGATGATGAGCCTCCCCGCGAGCAAGGGCTTCGAGATCGGCTCGGGCTTCGGCGGCACCGACCTCACCGGCCTCGAGCACAACGACGAGCTCTACATGGATGGTGATCGCGTCCGCACGCGCACGAACCGTAGCGGCGGCGTGCAGGGCGGCATCTCGAACGGCGAGACCATCTGGTTCCGCGTCGCGTTCAAGCCGACCGCCACCGTGCTGCCCGAGCAGCGGACCGTGAACGTGCGCCACGAGGACACGCTCCTCAAGGGCCGCGGCCGTCACGATCCGTGCGTGCTCCCGCGCGCGGTGCCGGTGGTCGAGGCGATGGCCGCGCTCGTGATGATCGATCACGCGCTCCGCCACGATGCTCTCGGGAAGCGTTCGGCGCGCTGACGCGTTAGGGTGCCGCTCATGCGTCTCTTCCTTCGTTCGCTCGCGGGGGGCCTCGCGGTCCTGGCACTCGTCGTGGTGGGCGGCGCCTGCACGTCCTTCGGCGCGGTCTATCCGCCGCGACCTCCGGGAACGCCCGGCGCGCCCGTCGCCGATCCCGCGCCCTCGCGCGTGGTGGCGCACATCTCGGTCACGAGCGCCGGCCTCAAGTCCTCGCTCGACGAGTCGGTCCCCAGGCGCGGCGAGGGCGCGTTCGCGCTGCTCCGCACGCAGCGCAAGTACACGTGGGAGCGCAGTCCGCTCGACGTGAGCTTCTCGCAGGGACGCATCGTGCTCGACGCGCACATCAAGTCGACCATCGACATGCCGGTGAGCAGCCTCGAGCTCCCGCTCGACGTGCACGTGGTCGCCGAGCCGGTGGTGAGCACCGAGTACAAGGTGAAGCTGCAATCGCTGGAGGTGAGGGTCACTTCCAGCGACCGCCGGCTCAAGGTCGCGGATCACGTGGCGGGCGTCTTCGATCTGATCGCCGCGGAGCTCACGGTGAAGCTCAAGGAGTTCGCCTACGACGTGAAGCCGGTGCTCGAGGAGGCTTACACACGCATCTCGAAGCCCATCGATCTGCCGATCGGCGAGGCGAAGGGCTGCGCCATCCTGAAGGTGCTCGGCATCGAGGCCGGTCCCACGATCGTGGCCGACGGGCTCGAGAAGGACGTCGCGCTCGTGGTCGCGCCCGAGGTCACGCTGCCGTGCAGCGACTACCAGCCGCCGCCGTTGCCGCCGTTCGCGAACGTCGCGCAGCTGCAGCCGGGGCCGTTCACGGTCGTCGTGCCCATTGCCGCGCGCTACGACGAGCTCCAGCACGCCATGGGCATGCTCTTCACCGACGGAAAGTACTTCTTCTCCGCCGAGTACCCGAAGCTCTATCTCGAGAACCCCGAGCTCTACGAATCGCAGGGGCAGATCGTGGTGAAGGTCCACGTCAAAGGGCCGGTGCACAAGTTCGGGATCGACGCCGACCTCGACGGCGATCTCTTCCTCTCCGGCCACCTCTCCATGGTCGACAACGAGCTCCAGGTCCCCGATCTCGAGTCGACGATCGAGACGAAGAGCTTCTTCCTCTCCCTGAAGGCCGTCGCCGACGGGCAGAAGATCCGCGACCAGGCGCGCGGCGCGCTGCGGCTCGATCTCAGCGAGCGCCTGAAGGCGGTGCGCGAGAAGGTGTCGAGCGAGCTCACGTTCGGCACGCCGCAGGCTTGCTTCAAGGGCGCGCTCGACAAGATCGAGGTGCTCTCCGCGCACGCGCACGGCAGCTACCTGCGTGTCTACGTGGCGGTCACCGCGCGCGCCGCGGCGACCATCCCGTGCCGCGAGCCCTAGTCATTTCGTTTCAAGACCGGAAACGGTCGAGCGCGTTCGTTGACAGGAGCGGCCTGCCCGCGCTCACCGCGCAAGAGCAAGCGGACACCGTCGCGTACTCCCGCCTGCAAGAAGCCGAGTCCGTTCCCGTCGGTGGCGAATGTGACTCGCGCGATGACTGTCAGAAGCGCAACGGCTGCATGAAGTCGGCGGCAAGGGGGGCTGCGCGGTGTCGTGCATCCCCAGCCAGAACGGCTGCCCGGCGCCCACGAAGAGCCAGATGGTGAACATGTCGTTCGACACCCCCGGCGGCAAGACGGTGAAGGCCGTGGGGGTCAGCTACTGCTTGCCGTGAGGCCTCGCGTGGCGCGCGTCACGCCTCGTTCGTGAGCGCGAGGACGCCCTTCGCCGTCACGCGGTAGACGACGTCGGAGGCGCCGGCCTCGCGCTCGTCCTCCTCGCCGTCCGGCGCCTCGCCGTACTCGCCCAGCGCCTCCACGAGATCGAGCGCGCAGAGGCGCTTCATCGCGTCGTACTCGTCGGCGGTGAGCTCCGCGCCCGCGAGGCCGCCGTGGTCCTCGTCGGAGGCGCGGACCTCGCGGAGCAGCGCGACCTCGGCGGGCGTCAGGACCATCACGGGGGCGAGGGTAGCCTCGTTACCGTCGCGATCGCTACCCGGGCGGCGCCGCGGGGGCGTAGCGACAGCACCACGTCGTCCGCGAGGAGCGTCTCGCCGGCCGCCGCCTCCTCGAGCGCGCCGTCGATGACGTACACGAGGTACGTCGTTCCCGGCGCGCGCGCGAGGGTCTCGGGCCCGGCGAGCACGCGCACCTCGAGCGAGGAGCTGGCGAGCGCGCGGTCGACGATCAGGTTGAAGTCACGCACCGCGCCGTCGACGAGCGCGCCGTGCACGTCCCAGTCGCCAGAGAAGATGCGCGGCTCGAGCGGCGTGCGGAGGTCGATGGTGCCGTGCACGCCGCAGTCGAGCGTCATGCCCTCGCCGGCGAGCAGCATGATGTGACGATCGTAGCCGTCGTAGCGCGAGAACGGTCCGTCGCTCGCGACGGACGCGATGCTCACGCGCTGCGCGAACCGCCCCTCCGCGGGCGCGACGAAGATCTCGGTGGTCGTGCCTCTCCCGTTGCGCCACGGCATCTGGCGATACTCGGCAGGAACGATCCTCTTCATCAGCCGGCCATGACCTTCTGGAACGCCGGCCGAGCCGTGCAGCGCGCCTGCCACGGAGCGACGTTCGCCAGCTTCGCGAGATCGAAGCCCAGGCGGCCGATCCACGCGAGCGCGCCGATGAGGTGCAGGTCGACGAGCGTGAACGAGTCACCCACCATCCAGGTCTTTCCCTCGAGATGCGCGTCGAGCTGCTCGAGGACGAGGCTCATGGAAGGCTCCTTTTCAGCGGGTGGACGAGCACGTAGCGCTGCTTTATGACAGTATATTGTCAGCTTTGATCCCGGCGCTCAATCGGGGCAGCGAAGGTGCATCCCGACCCACTGGCGGCGCGCCTCGGGCGCCTGGCGCGTCCGCGATTGCGGCTGCCGCGTCCCGCACACCGCGCACTCGATGAAGAGACCGCCGAGGCGGATGCGCTCCGTGCCGTCGTCGGCACGCACCACCGAGGTCTTGCGCGGCGGCGGGCCCTCGCCTCCGTAGAGCGCCTCCACCTCGCTCACGATCCGCTCGCCCTCCGCTCCGCTGATCGGGACCATGGCAGGGTTTTACGCCTTCGCGCGCGGCGGTTCATTTTTGTTTCAACGGTCGGCCGGGGACCGGTGACAGACAGCCGAATCCAGATCTCGTGGCGTGGGACCGCAACCTCGCGGCCACGCCGTACCGACGCCTCGTGCCCGAGGCCCCCCTCGACGGATCCGCGGTCCGCGGCGCTCTTTGCGCGTTTCGCGCGTAGAGTGCTGGCCATGGCCGATGGACCGCAGCGCGTCGGTAACGCGCTCGACGACGTGAACGACGGGTTCCACGAGAGCTTCGATCACGCGCGCGACGAGGCGAGATCGCTCGCGCCCGTGTTCGTCGTCTGCGCCGACGTGCTGACCGTCTACCGCGGCACGGAGCGGCAGGACCATCCGTTTTCGCCGCGCTTCTTCCACGTCATCAAGTCGGTGGCGCACGCCCCGATCGCGCTCTTCGCGGCGTTCCAGCGGAGCGAGCCGGACCTCGAGCGCCTCGCCGCGCTCGTCGCGCACGTGAAGAGGTCGCTCGCCGCGCTCGACACCGAGCGCGACGTCGACCGCGAGACGCTCGCGGATCTGCGCGCCGTGCTCTCGGCGACGCTCGCGTTTGCCGAGCCGTCCACGCAGCAGCGACCTTCCCCCGCGGCGCTCGCCTCGTACGCGGCGGCGCAGGGCCCCCTCCTCCTCCGCCTCACCGAGGCGGCCACCCGCGTCGAGCTGGACGCGCTGAACGGTTGCGTCGAGCGCGCGCTCACGGGCCTCACGCGCGAGGAGCGCGCCAGTCTCCAGGTGGTGGTGACCGGGGATCACCAGGCGCGGAACCGCAGCCTGGCAATGCAGTACTTCGAGAAGCGCCTGGGCGAGGAGCCCGGCGCCGAGGAGCGCGTGACCTACGGCGAAGGCGTCGAGGACGCGGACGAAGCGCGCGCGCTCGTCGGCACGCGACGCGTCGACAACGCCGTCGCGCAGGCCTTCTTCGGTGATCCGAAGCGGCTCCAGCGCGACGTGCTGGGTGACGCGGTGCACGCGCTGCTCGCGAAGAGCGATTTTTCGGTCATTTGCGGATGATGTCTACTTCTTGAAGGCGTCCTTGAGGCGACCGCCGGCGTAGCTCTCGGCGTCCTTCGCGTCGCTGACCACGGCGCCCATGCCGAAGAACTCGTGGGTGACGCCCTCGTACGTCTTGCGCTCGACGGAGACGCCCGCGGCCTTCAGCTTGTCCGCCAGCATCTGACCGTCGGAGCGCAGCGGATCGATCTCGGCGTTGACGATCGTGGTCTTCGGCAGGTTCTTGAGGTTCGCCGCCACGAGGTCGAGGCGCGGGTCCTTCGCGTCCTCGGGCGTGCGCGTGAACTTCTCGACGAACCAGACCATCATCGCCTTGTTCAGCGGCTTCGCCATGTCCCACTCGCGGTAGGACTCGGTGCTCATGCCGGTCTGCGCGACCGGGTAGACGAGCAGTTGATGGACCGGCATCGGCGCGCTCTTGTCGCGCGCCATGATCGACACGTTCGCTGCGAGGTTGCCGCCTGCGCTCTCGCCTGCCACCGCGATGCGCTTCGGGTCGCCGCCGAACGTGCCCGCGTTCTTGACCACCCACTGGTACCCCGCAAAGGCGTCGTCCTGGGCGGCCGGGAACTTCGCCTCCGGCGCGCGGCGGTAGTCGAGCGAAACGACGATGGCGTTCGCCTCCTTGGCGAGCGCGCGAGGGCTGGAGTCGTAGACGTCGAGGTCGGCGATGACGAAGCCGCCGCCGTGCCAGTACGCGATGACCGGTAGCGGGCCCTTCTCGTCCGTCTTCGGAGTGTAGATGCGCGCGGCGATCGGACCGGCGGCGCCCGGGATCTTCCGGTTCTCCACCTTCGCCATCTCGAGCGGAGAAGTCGGCTTGTTGTTCTTCTCGAGCACCTTCTTCACCGCGTCCGTGGGCGTCGGCTGCTTGCGTGCCTCCTCCGCCGAGAGCGTCTCGATCGGCTTTCCGTTCAGCGCAGCGAGCTCGGTGAGAACGGCTTTCATGTCCGCGTCCGCGACCTTCATGGGGTCCTTGGGCTCGGGAAGCTTGGAGGTGCCGGTCGCGGTCGGCATCATCTCCGCCGAGTGAGTCTCCGGCTGCGGCGGCGGCTGCGGCGACGTCTCCATCCTCGGTTTGTCACAGCCAGCGACGGCCACCGCGGCGCCGACAAGAACCAGCAGACCAGATACACGCGCGACTCGATTTCGCATTGAGGAGACCTCCGGCGAGCGCGATGCGCGTCTCGTGCCGCGGTCGAAAGGGGCGGGATCGCCGTCGTGCGGCAGGACGCGTAAGCGGCTTCGCGCGTCAAAGCGCTACGCGACCCGCAGATCCGGGACATCTCACCTCGGAGGCGGAGCTTCGACTGGGCCTATCTTCGACCGGTCTTAGACCCCGAGGCTCACCGCATGAAACGCCGATTCTCCATATCTTCACTCTGCATGCTTGCAGCGTTCACGTTCGCGAGCACCGCCAGCGCACAGCTCGCGCCAGGCGAGGTGCCCGGCTACGCCGCCAGCAGCTTCGAGCCCTCCGAGCGCGGCAGCGACTGGTTCGCCAACGAGTCCAACGACTACCGCGGCAAGCTCCGCTTCGCGTTCGGCGCGGTCGGTGACTACAGCTACCGCGGCGTCATCGGCTCCTACAATCCGGACGGCACGGTGCGCGCGTCGACGCTGCGTAACCAGATGCTCCTCCACGCCGGCGGCAGCCTGCTCATCGCCGATCGCCTGCGCCTCGGGCTCAGCCTCCCGCTCCAGCTCTACGCCGACGGTCACCCCGCGCAGGTCAAGGGCGTCACGTACGTCGGCCCGCTCCACGAGCAGAGCGTCGGCGACATCCGCGCGTCCGTCGACCTGCGCGTCGCCGGCGAATACGGCGATGCGTTCACGGTCGCGGTCGGAGGCTCGCTCTTCATCCCGCTCGGGCAACGCGAGTCCTTCAACGGCGACGACGTCACGCGGTTCTCTCCGCACCTCAACATCGCCGGCGACATCGGCATGTTCGCCTACGCGCTGCGCGGCGGGTACGAGCTGCGGCCCCTCCGCACCGATTACATCGACACGCGCACCGGCAGCGCCATCAACTTCGGCGGCGCCGCAGGCGTGCGCTTCGCGGACAAGAAGATCCTCGTCGGGCCCGAGGTCTACGGGCGCACGACGGTCTCCAACGCCGACGGCCTCGCGGCCCACGACACGCCGATCGAGATCCTGCTCGGCGCGCACTTCAAGATCGGCGACGCCTTCCGCGTGAACGCCGGCGCCGGCACGTTCCTCGACAAGGGCTACGGCGCGCCCGTCGCGCGCACGCTGCTCGGCCTCGAGTGGGCGCCCGAGGAGGTCCGCGATCGCGACAAGGACGGCGTGCTCGACGACGAGGATGCGTGCCCCGACAACGCGGGCCCGCGCACCAGCGACCCGAAGACCAACGGCTGCCCGCCGCCGCCCGACCGCGACCAGGACGGCATCATCGACAGCCAGGACGCGTGCCCCGACGTCCCCGGCGTGCGCACGAACGACCCGAAGACCAACGGCTGCCCGCCGCCGCCGCCCGATCGCGACGGCGACGGCGTCCCCGATGCCGAGGACGCATGCATCGATGTCCCGGGCGTTCGCACGAGTGACCCGAAGACCAACGGCTGCCCGCCCGATCGCGACGGCGACGGCGTGCTCGACAAGGACGATGCGTGTCCCGACATCGCCGGCATCAAGACCGACGACCCGAAGACGAACGGCTGCCCCGACACCGATCGCGACAAGGACGGCGTGCTCAACGACGTCGATGCCTGCCCTGACCAGGCGGGGCCGAAGTCCGAGGACCCCAAGACCTCGGGCTGCCCGCGCGTGTTCATCAAGGCCGGCCTCATCCAGATCCTGGAGCAGCCGAAGTTCGACTTCAACAAGGCGGTCATCAAGCCGGACAGCGACTCGCTGCTGAGCGAGGTCGCGAAGGTGATGACCGATCACCCCGAGATCAAGTTCGTTCGCGTCGAGGGCCACACCGACAACGTCGGTAGCGCCGAATACAACAAGAAGCTCTCGCAGCAGCGCGCCGACGCAGTCGTCAAGTGGCTGAGCAGCCACGGCATCGCCGCCGACCGGCTGAAGGCGGTGGGCATGGGCAAGGAGCGCGAGCTCGTTCCCAACGACACCGAGGCGAACCGCGCGCTGAACCGGCGCGTGGAGTTCCACATCGAGGACCAGGAGCAGAAGATGAAGGAGGTCGTCAAGACGACCACCGGAACCGTGACCGTGCCGCCGAAGGACAAGACGCCGAAGCCGGCGCCCGCCCCCAAGCCGGCAGACGCCCCCGCGCCGAAGCCCTGATCCGGTCCCGACCCTGACGCGCAGCCCGGGGACTACTCGTCCTCGGGCTCTCGCGCGCGACCGAACACGCGAGAGCCGGCCTCGACGGACTTCGTGAGCCACACGTTGCCGCCGATGATCGCGCCCTTGCCGATGACCGTCTCGCCGCCGAGGATCGTGGCGCCAGCGTAGATGGTGACGTTGTCCTCGAGCGTGGGGTGGCGCTTGCCCTGGTTGCCACGGTTCGCCACGCTGAGCGCGCCCAGCGTGACCCCCTGATAGAGCTTCACGTCGTTGCCGATGAGGCTCGTCTCGCCGATGACGACACCGGTCCCGTGATCGATGAAGAACCGCTCGCCGATGCGCGCGCCCGGGTTGATGTCGACGCCGGTGCGCGAGTGCGCGTGCTCGGCGATGATCCGCGGGATCATCGGCACGCCCGAGAGCACCAGGCGGTGCGCGACGCGGTAGGCGACGATCGCCTCGAGCGAGGGATACGAGAAGACGATCTCCTCGACGTTCTTCGCCGCGGGGTCGCCCTCGTAGGCCGCGCGGACATCGGCGTTGATGAGGCGGCGCAGCTCCGGGATGTCGCGGAGGAGCGAGAGGACGACGTCCTCCGCGGAGCCAGCAGGAAGCACCTGATCGGTGCGCCCCATCCAGTGGTCGTAGGTGAGCGCGCGCTCGATCTGATCGACGAGCGAGCCGTAGGCGGCGTCGAGATGCTCGGCGAGCCGCTCGCGCAGGCTGCTCTTGTCGAGCGCGCGCGTGCTGTAGAAGCCCATGAACAGGACGTGCTTGAGCTGCTCGAAGGCGTCGACGACCGCGCGTTTGTTGGGGAGCGCCGCGCTCTCGAGGTTGTCGATCTCGAGCGTGCCGGTGTAGCTGGCGAAGACGCCGTCGATCGCGTCTTCGAGCTCGCGGGAGCGTTTCGGCTCGGTCGCCATTGGGGACATCCTAACGCACGGGCTAGGATGAAGGCATGAAGCTCGTGGACGTGGTCGGCAACACGCCGATGATCGAGCTCGAGAGTGGCACGAGCCGCGCCGGGATCCGCCTGTTCGGCAAGCTCGAAGGAAACAACCCCGCCGGCAGCGTGAAGGACCGCGCGGCGCGCTCGATGATCATGCGCGCCGAGGAGCGCGGCGAGCTCAGGCCCGGCATGCGGCTCCTCGAGCCGACGAGCGGGAACACCGGGATCGCGCTCGCGATGATCGCGGCGGTCCGTGGGTACGCGATCGAGCTGGTGATGCCGGAGAACGCCACCGCCGAGCGGGTGGAGGTGATGCGCGCGTTCGGCGCGGAGGTCGTCCTCACCCAGGCCGCGCGGGGCATGGAGGGCGCGATCGACGTCGCCCACGAGCGCTTCGCCCGCGGCGGCTACCTGATGCTCAACCAGTTCGCGAACCCCGACAACTGGCGGGCGCACTACGAGACCACGGCGCCCGAGATCTGGAGAGACAGCGAGCGGGCGATCACCCACTTCGTCTGCGCCATGGGCACCACGGGCACCATCATGGGCGTCTCGCGGTTCCTGAAGGAGCAGCGCAGCGACATCGCCATCGTGGGCTGCCAGCCCACCGAGGGCTCGAGCATCCCGGGCATCCGGCGCTGGCCGACGGAGTACCTCCCGAAGATCTACGAAGCGGCGCGGGTCGACCGGCTGATCGACATCGCGCAGCACGACGCCGAGCAGACGGCCCGCGCCCTCGCGAAGCGCGAAGGACTCTTCTGCGGCGCGAGCTCGGGCGGCGCGGTGTGGGCCGCGCGGACCATCGCGCGCGAGCTCGAGACCACCCAGCGCGACGGCGTGCTGGTCTGCATCATCTGCGACCGCGGCGACCGCTACCTCTCGTCCCCGCTGTTCAAGACCTAGTCGTCGTCCGATCCGACGCCGGGGTCGGGGATGGTCGCCTTCACGAGGCGGACCGTCGCCTTCCACGACTGGCGGAGCCAGGTCGCCTTGAGCGACGCGTCACGCTCGCGCAGGAACCACTCGCCGTGGGTCGGCTCGTCGTCACGCACCACGAGCCACACCGCGCGCTTCTTCCGGATCGATCGCACCGCCATCCCCGTTGGAACGGCGGCCCGGAGCGGCCCTTAAGGCGATCTCACTCGCTGATCTTGAAGTGGTAGTTCGCGCCGGACTTCGAGTCGTACTTCATGCAGCCACCGAGGCTGACAACCTGGAACCAGAGCGAGAGGTCGCCTCCGTGCGGGAGCTCGACGAGCGCCTCGACCTCCTGGCGGTCGCCGTTCACCGCCTGCGCGGTGTCGAACGTGCGCACCTTCTCGCCGTCGACCTGCGCGAAGCCCGTGATGTTCCAGACCGGGTTGCCGCGCTCCGTGCGCCGGCAATCGAGGAGGCGGCCTTGCGTGTACGTTACACGCACCTTGCCGCCTGCCTTCAGCTCGCCGTCGACCTTGGGGTCACCGGTCTTGTCGAAGGCGATGCTCGCGCCGGCCACGGGGACCGCGCCCTTCACCCCGAAGTGGTAGTTCTGGCCGCTCGAGGAGTCGTAAGCCGAACAGCCGAAGCCGCTGCTGACCTGGAACCAGATTGCGAGATCGCCGCCCGCCGCGGGCACGATGCGTCCGGCCTTGGCGACGCGATCCTTGCCGTCCGCCGAGAGCGTGCTCACCTCGAACATCATCGCCTCACCGCCGTTCTCGCTGTAGAAGCCGGTGACGGTCCAGGCCGGTCCGCCGCCGCCGACGTTGCCGCGACAGCTGGGCAGACGCTCGAGCGCGTACTCGACGCGGAGCCCCTTGCCCGCGACCGGCTCGCCGACGACGTTCGTCTGGAAGTCCTTCGTGAGCTTGAGCGTCGCGGCGTCGGCCGTGACGTCCTGCTCCTCGCCGGGCGTCGCGGTCCCGGGTGACGAGGTGTCGGCCGAGCAGCCGAGGAGCGACGACGCGGAGAGAGCGAGCAGGAGAGCGAAGGCAGAACGGAGGTGGCGCATGGTCCGGAGCCTTCGCAAGGTGCGAGCCGAGCGCACCAGCGGCAGATCGACCGCGCGGCTCTGCGCGGATCCGGGTGGATCGCCGCGCATCCATCGAGCGGGTGATCGTCGCGACGACGCCGCGCGGCGCGCTGCTCACAAGCTGGCGGGAGCCCCTCGCGCTCCCACGCCTTCTGGTCCGTATCCGCGGGCTGGAGGTCCTTGTCCTCGCGCAGCTCCTCGACGACGATCTTCGGCAAGACGCGCGTGATGTGCAGGATCGCCTTCGTCGCGTCCTCGTGGCCCCGGTCCGCGAGCCACGCGGTCTCTCCCTGAACCACCGCGCAGAGGCGTCGCGGGGTGTACGATGCCCGCATGAGCGCGAACCTGAGCGGCCGGATTGCTGGAGAGCCCCGCGTTCTCCAGATGTCGAACGGCGGCTACTCGGTGCTCCACGAGGTGCTGGCGCTCGCGGCGTCGCGCCTCGCGCAGAACGACGACCAGC
>JAYTHX010000211.1:0-36454 GCA_043732195.1 Polyangiaceae bacterium | reverse complement strand
AGTACCGCGTGGAGCGCGTGCTGGGCTTCGGCGGAATGGCGTTCGTGCTCTCGGCGAAGCACGTCCATCTCGACGAGCACTTCGCGCTCAAGTTCCTGAACCGCGAGCTCCTCGCGCAGAAGCCCATCGTCGAGCGCTTCACGCGCGAGGCGAAGGCGGCGTGCAAGATCCGCAGCGAGCACGTGGCGCGCGTGTACGACGTCGGGCTCCACGAGGGCGCGCCGTTCATCGTGATGGAGCACCTCAGCGGCCGCGATCTCGCGGCGGTGATGGCCGACGGCGGCGCCCTCGAGGTCGCAGACGCCGCGGAGTACGCGATGCAGGCCTGCGTGGCGCTCGCGGTCGCGCACTCGCACGGCATCGTGCACCGGGACATCAAGCCCGAGAACCTCTTCCTCGTCGAGCACGAGGGGATGGCGGTCATCAAGCTGCTCGACTTCGGGATCTCGAAGATCGCGCTCACGGGCTCGGATCCGCGCGCGCGCCTCACCGGCCAGCTGACGCTCGGGACGCCTTGCTACATGTCGCCCGAGCAGATCCGGTCCACGGCCTCGGCCGTGGCACGCTCCGACCAGTGGTCGCTGGGCGTGGTGCTCTACGAGCTGCTCGCGGGCAGCGAGGCGTTCCAGGCCGAGACCATCACCGAGGTCTGCGCGGCGGTGCTCGAGAAGGAGCCGCGCCCGCTCGGGGAGCTGCGGCCCGAGCTGCCGCAGGCGCTCGTCGATGTGGTCGCGCGCTGCATGGCGAAGAACGCCGACGATCGCTACGGCGACGTCGGCGAGCTCGCGGCGGCGCTCCTGCCGTTCGCGCCTTCGCGCGCGCTGGTGTCGGCGGAGCGTGCGTCCTCGATCTTGCAAGCGGCGCGTCGCATGGAGAGCGGAGAGCATCCGATCTTCCTGGTGCGTCCGGCCTCGAAGCGCACGCCGCCGGCAGTCCCGCGCGAGCACCCGTCGTCGGGCGCGCGCCTGGCGCGTTCCATCCAGCCGTCGATCACGGAGATCTCCGTCCCGCACGAGCGCGAGCGCGAGCGTCAGCGTGATCGCGAGCCGAAGCGCGGCTGGGGCCGGGTCGTGCTCGTCGGCCTCGTGCTCGCGCTGGTCGCGGCCGGAGCGGCGTACCGCGTGCGCCAGGTGATGGCGATGGAGGCCCTCCACAGCGAGCCCGTGGTGACCGCCGCCGTCGCGGCTCCACCGCCTGCGCCCGAACCCGCGCTGGCAGCGGTCCCGATCGCGACGCACGCGCTGCCACCGGCGGAGGAAGAGAGACCGCACCCGGTCGCGGCCGCAGCGCCTGCCCCGGTCGCGCGCGTCGTGGCTCCGCGCGCCGCGTCGTCGACGAGGCTGGTCGTCTCGATCCCTAGCGCAGCGCCGGCCGCCGCCACGGCCTCGCCGTCGCCGTCGCCGTCGGTGGAGCTCGGCTACTGACGCACCCGGCGAGGCGATTCGTATGGAATTGCGCCCGCACCAAAACCGCCGGTCGGGCAACAATCGACGCCCCGCGTGCGCTCCTTTCGGGAGCCGCTCCGGCGCGATCGAAGACGGAGGTGGCTGTCGGACCTCGGGCTCCCTCTCGAGCAGCACCGCGCTCGGCGGCCTCCGCGCGATCGCCTTTGCGCTCGCGCGCCGCAGGCAGCGCCGCGGCCGGCGATGACGATCGCGGCGTCGGTGGATCAGATCTTCAGCGCGCTGCGGAGCTCATCGGTCTCGAGCTTGGCGAGCTCGTCGGCGATCGACTCCGGGGCGTCCTTCGGGACGTGGATCATGAAGCGGACGTAGAGGTCGCCCGGCTCCTTGCCCTTGCGGACGACGCCCTTGCCCCGCAGGCGGAGCTTCGTGCCGCTCGACGTGCCCGGCGGGACCTTCACCATCACGTCACCGTCGAACGTGGGGACCTTCACCTTCGAGCCCTTGAGCGCCTCGCTCACCCAGATCGGCACCTCGAGCTGCAGGTCGTCCCCGTCGCGCGTGAACAGCGCATGCGGCTCGACGTGGATGACGAGCAGGAGATCGCCGCTCGGTCCGCCGTTCGGCGACTCGCCGCCCTGCCCCGCGATCCGCACGCGGCTGCCATCGGACGCGCCCGGCGGGATGCGCACCGTCACCGGCTCCGTCGAGCTCGGGTTGCGGAGCTGGAGCGACGTGCCCCGCACTGCGGACACGAAGTCGACCGTGATCTCCTGCTCGAAGTCGCGGCCCTTCTGCGGTCCCCGGCGACGCTGCTGCCGGCCGAAGAGATCCGCGAACGGATCACCGCCGCCCGCGCTGCCGCCCGGCACCGACCCACTGAAGAGGTCCTCGAGGTTCACCGCGCCGCCGCCGCCGCCGCCGCGGAAGCCGCCGCCGTTGCCCGCGCGCGACTGCCATTGCTTGTAGGCCCGCGCCTTCTCGGCGTCGAAGCCCTCGCGCACCGCCTCCTCGCCGAACTCATCGTAGAGCTTGCGCTTCTTGTCGTCGTGGAGCGTCTCGTAGGCGTGGTTGACGGACTTGAACTTCGTCTCCTTCGCCTTGTCTCCCGGGTTCTTGTCGGGATGGAGGTCGCGGGCGAGCTTTCGGTACTGCTTCTTGATGGTGGCCGCGTCAGCATCCTTGGGGACACCGAGCACCGCATAGAAATCCTCTGCCATCGTCGCGCTCAAACTAAGTCTCCAGCGCTGCGCATGCAATGCCCGTGCACGTACGCGCAGGCTTTGCAGGGAACGCGGTCATCGTCCGCGCGGGAGGCTACGATCCGTGCATGGTGAGACGCGCGGGGCTCCTTGCGTGCGCGATGCTCTTCGGCGGCGCAATTGCGTCGGCCTGCCGCCCCGCGCCGTCGCCTCAGGATGCGACGGACAAACCGGGCCCGGTAGCGGCCGGCGCCAGCGCCACCGCCGAAGCGCTCGACGGCTCGCTCCTCGATGGGCAAGCCGCGGCGCTCCTCGACGCCTCGACCGAGGGCGGAGCGCTCGCCGACGACGACCCGATGGCGAACCATCACAGCACCCGCGAGGAGCTGCTCGGGCTCTTCACCATCAAGGACTTCACGCCCGAGGAGAAGAAGCGCATCCAGCCCGACGTCTTCCTGCGCAACGCGATCGGCCCCGACGGCCCAAGCCGCATGAACCAGGGCAACAAGGCGATCGCGCGGCACACCATCAGCAAGGCGAAGTGCCTCGCGGGTCTCAAGGACCTCGTCATCCAGACGCCCGAGCAGCGCGAGCAGTGCGGCGCCGAGAACATGGTGCCCATCTGGATCAAAGGGAAGGAGGCTTGGTTCTGCATCGACATCTTCGAGTTCCCGAACAAGGCCTGCGAGCTGCCGTTCGTGTGGACGCCCCCCACGCTCGCCAAGAAGGTCTGCGAGCTGCAGGGCAAGCGCCTCTGCGCGCAGACGGAGTGGAACATCGCGTGCCGCGGTGACCCGAACGGCGGCGACGACCAGAAATACGCCTACGGCGACAAGGTCGACATCGAGATCTGCCACACGAACCTGCGCCACCGCGTGCCGTGCAACCCGAACGACGCGAAGTCGGCGTTCAACACCTGCACCACCGACACCGAGCCCGCGGGCGCGTTCCCCAGGTGCCGCTCACGCTTCGGCGTGTTCGATCAACATGGCAATGTCGCCGAGGTGATGATGCGCCGCGAGGGCGACCAGGTCGTCTCGCAGCTGAAGGGCAGCGCGTGGTTCTACAACGAGCTCGTGCGCGAGCCGGGCCAGCCGGTCCCCGAGACCACGACGAACAAGGCAGGCGCGTACCCCGACCACTGCAACTTCGACCCGCGGTGGCACGTGGAGCCGATCGAGAACGCGTTCCATGTGAACTACCACCTCGGCTTCCGCTGCTGCAAATCGATCCCGTAGGGAGAAGCTGACAGCTGCTTCGGCTACCAGTCGAAGAGCTGGTCGACCGGGTTCTGGGCGCCGCGGGCGACGAGGGACTTCGTGCGGTCGACGTCGACGGTCATGACCTTCGCGTAGGCGTCGGGCCCCTTGTGGATCATGTACGTGACGCGGTTGAGGCGCGGGGTGCCGCCGGCCTGCTTGGTCACGTGCAGCACCGAGTAGCCGAACATGCTCTCCGCGCCGTACTTCTGGCTCGAGAGATCCGCCTCCGAGGTGAGGCGGATGATGGCGAGCTCGCGCGGGCCGGCGCCGGACTCGAGCGTGCGCGGCATGTCCTTCGTGGCGTCGGCGAGCTGCGCGTTGAGCTTCGCGTGGTACGTCGCGAAGACGGTGCTGGCGAGCGGCGCGTTCGGCGCGGCGTCGGAGGGCTTGCCGTCCTGCAGCGAGGAGGTCCAGGCGAAGCGGCGGACCGGGTTCGCGCGCTCGAGCTGCTCGAGATCGCCGGCGCTGGCACCGGCGAGCTTCACGCGGTTCGGCACGAGCTCGTGGCCGGGCTGGAGCACCTCCAGCGAGTTGAGGTGCGCATGGCCGACCAGCATGGTGCGGACCTGGGGGTTCTTCGCGATGCGGTTCAGCAGCTCGACGCCCGACATCGTGTATGCCCCGCCGTGGCGATCGAAGTCCTCGTCCGGCCCCATCCACTCCTGGAGGCCGTCGTGCAGGCAGCTGTCACGCTGGTCGACGCTGAGCGTCACGTCGTCCTGCTTGCAGATGAGCGGCGTGAGCATCTCGTTGAAGATGTAGTTGATGGTCGACTGCTGCACGCTCTGGTAGCGGAGCAACGGAAAGTAGTAGCCGAAGTCCTTGCCCGTGTGCCCGCCGCGCGGGTCGTGGTGCATGAGGAGCGTGACGTCTTCCTTCGTGAGGAGCGAGCGCCCGAGCTCGCGATCGAGCCACTCCATCTGCGAGCCCCCGACCGCGCCGCCGTAGTTGACGGTGTACATGCCCCAGCCGGTGCGGCGGTGCTGGCGCAGCTCGTACGTGTTCAGCGAGACGTACCGGCTCTTGCCGAACGTCCACGACGCATAGAGGGGGCCGTAGGTCTTCTGCCACTGGTGGAAGCCGTCGTAGAGGATGACGTTGCGGTCGGCGCGCGGGACCTCGGTGAAGGCCGCCTTGAAGGTGTCGCCGGCGGAGCGCTTGAAGCCGCCGGTATAGAGGTCGAGGTGCCGGCCGTCCCGGTCGGCGTCGGTCTTCGTGAGGAACTGCTTGTACGACGCCCAGTCGTAGCCGGGCCACGCGAGGTTGTTCTGCTCGCCGATCACCTTCTGCAGGTTGTCGCCGAGCTTCGCGTCGACGGTGACGACTCCGCTCGGGACCTGCCCGGTCGAGGCGTAGCCGTCGTGGTTGCCCGCGGTGAGGAAGATGGGGAGGTTCAGGCGCTTGAGCGTGCCGAGGATCCGCTTCGCCTCGTTGTTGTACGTGCTCGCGACCTGGCGCTCACGGAGCGTGCCGGGCGAGCCGCCGTTGTGGAGATCGCCGTTGAACGTGACGAACGCCGCGCTCTTCACCACGGGATCGACGTTCGCGTTCACGGCATCGACGAAGTCGTCGAGCTTGTCGGCGGTGAGGCCCTTGTACTCGTCGCCGACCGAGACCTGCGTGTCCGTGACGTTGAGCGCGGTGTACTCGTCGGGCGCGCTGTCGAACACGCGGACCGCGTTGTACTGGTACTCGTAGACGTTCGCGTAGACCTCGCCGCCCTTCTTCGCCTCGAAGCGCGCGTCGTAGAGGCCAGCCGGCACCGCGGCGAGCGCCTTCTGGTCGAAGACCACGCGCACCGTCTTGCGCTGCTTCAGCACCGCCGGCATGTCGTCCGGCTCGGCATTGATCTGGATCTTCCTGGGGACGAGCTTGTAGACGCCGGAGCCGGTCTTCTGCGCATTCGGGCTCTCGCCGTTCGACACGCGCGCGCCGCGCGCGACGAGGAAGAACGCGAGCTCGTTCTGCGCATCCTGCGTGAGCGTGAGCTCGCTGGGGCCGCCTTCGGTGCTCGGTCCGGCCTTGGGCTGGAGGTGATCGAACGCGTTCGCCTCGAGGCGGAGGACCATCGTGAGCTCGTCGCTCGCGTCGTTCTTCACATAGAGGTTGGGGTTACCGAGCGTGGGATAGACGAGGCGATCGATGGAGCTCCACCTTCTCCCAGCGGAGCACCTCGGGTCCGCCGTTCTGGTGCACGCGGACGGCATGGGTCGACGTCGTCATCGGATCCTCACGTGTGCGAATAGTTGCCAATAGTGGGGGGGTTGAAGGGGATCTCCCAGAGGAAGCCGTCGGGATCGGCGACGTATCCAGCACCTGCCAGCAGAGGATCGCGCGGTACTACGGGGTGGGGGCGACGTTCAGCGCCAGCGGCTCGTGCGGGGCCGGCAGGGCGAGAGGGCGCTCCTCGGTGAGGTACGCGAGCCCGCGCTTGGCGGCCTGTGCGGCCACCATCGTCAGCGCCGTGAGCGCGATCTTGCGTGCCGCCTCCTGCCAGAACGGCGGGCGCGCCTCGCGCCGGAGCGGGGCCAGCGCCTTCGAGATTCGGTACGCGAAGCTCTGCTCGCGCCGGCTCTCGACCATCGAGCGGATGGCCATGGTGGTGCCCGCCACGACCACGATCGCGCCGAGCAGGGCGCCGCCCAGCGGGACCGCGAGGCGCTTCGCCTGGTGACCGATCTCGGTGACCTGATGGCGCCGCGCGTCGAGCGCATCGAGCGTCCGCAGCAGCCGCGAGCGGATGACGCTCGCGCGGCGTTCCAGGCGCGTGCGATGTTGCTCGATGGCGATGCTCTTCGTGCTCATGCGATGTGCTCCTTCAACTGCTTCACGTCGTTCTTGAGGCGGCCGACCGTCTTCTCGAGCGGGGCCTTGGGGAGCATGCCGTAGCTCGCGTAGCCCGAGACGGCCGCCACCACCATGAATCCGCCCGCGACCGCCAGCGCGACGAGCGCGGTACCACCGAGCGCGAGCACCAGGGCCACCGCGAGCAGGCAGAGCGCGACGACGCTGGCGCCGGCCGCGATGCCGAAGCCGATGGCGGCGCGCTTCGCCTGCTGCAGCTCCTCGCGCACCTCCTCCTTCGCGAGCTCCACCTCCAGGCGAACGAGCTCCTTTGCCTCGTCCATCGCCTCGCGGACGAGATCCGCCGTGGACGTCTCCTCGAGGAGCTCGGGGTTCCGTACCGAAGGGGTCAGATCGATGGCCATCACGTTCTCCTGGTTTGCGGAATACTTCGTGGGAAGGCGTTCGCCTGCCCCGCGATCTTGTCGAGCTCGTCGTCCTCTTCGTCTAGCGGGAGCAGCAGCCGGAGAGGGCCTAAATGAACGAGCCGATCTTCTTCCCGAGGAAGCTGATCAGGAGAGACAGGAGCGCCACGCGCGGTTGCGCTGCAAACCCGGGGCCGGAGCGCGGGAGCATCTCGGGGCTCGACCTCGAGCCTCAAGCACGAAAGAGGAGCGACCAACCTGCCACACTTGCGGCCATCAGTAGCGCTTCTGCCAGACCGCGTCCGTCTGGATGAGCCCCTTGTCGCCGAACGTCGTCTCGAGCGACCAGTTCTTCTTGAAGCGCCAGTCGACGGTGGCGAGGTTGACGTCCGGCTGGGAGATGGGCGGCGCTCCGAGCACGTGCTCGAAGGCGAGCGAGATGCGCCGGGCGACCTGGAACTCGATCTGCGGGGCGGGGTTCGCCGAGCGCGTGGTGTCGATCTTGGCCGTGGCCTGGATGCCCGTGAGGTCGTCGAGGCCCTCGGTGAGGCCTTGCGTCGCGAAGCCGCCGCCGACGCTCGCCGCAGCCTTCGTGGTGCCGTTCGTGTTGCCGGCGGAGCCGGTGGGCGAAGGGTTCGCGCCGTCCGCGGTGCCGAAGAGGATCATGGCGAGCACCTCGTTGCGGGGCATCCCCGGATCGGAGCGCAGTGTGACCTTGCCGGTCTTCACCGGCCCCACGAAATCGGCGTAGATCTGGGTGCCGTTGTCCGCCGTCCACTCGGCCGTGGCGACGACGATCGGGTTGGCAGTGTCCTGCGGTTGGAACGTGATGATGCCGCGCGTGATGCGGAAGGTCTTGCCCTGGACGTCGACCTTGCTCCCCTCCTTCACCTCGATCTGGCCGGTCACCTGCGTCGTGCCCGCCACCTTGATGTGCGGAGCGCCGCCGAGGACCACCTTCACGGTGCTGCCCTGGACGACGGTGACCTCGCCGAGGTGCACGTCCACGTCGATCTCGGTGGCGGGCGCCGTCGAGACCACCACCGGCGCGAGGTCTTGCTTGTCGAGCGGCAGCTTCACGAACGTCTTCTCGTCGCGGAAGACGCCGACGCGGATGCTCGACTTCGGCTCCTCGAGCGCCTGCACGCCCGACTTCAGCTTCTGCGGCAGCTCGAGATCGAGCGTCGGCACGTCGACGACGACCTTGAGGTTCCTGGCGTCCTCGCTGTTCGTCACGGAGACCTTCACCACGCCCGAGACCGCGCCGAACGCCTGTCCCTGGAACGCGAGGTCGAGCGGACGCTTCTTCGGGATGTTCGCGCTTGCGGTGGCGGAGGCGAGCCCGAATCCGCGCGTCTTCACCTCCGCCTCGGCGGTGAGCTCGCCGGCGGTGCCCTGGAGGAACACGTCGGTGACCTTGATCACGCCGCCCGGCAGGAACGACACGTTCAGCTTCGCGTTCTTGTACTCCTCGCCGACCGCTGCGAGCTGCACCTTCCCGTCGTGGTACGCGACCTTGCCCTCCATCGTCGGGTCCTTGAAGCCGGGGCCGACCTTGACCGTCGCGTTCGCGTCGATGAGCCCATCGAGCTCGTTGATCTGCCCCTGCACGAACGGAAGGAGCGCCGCGGCGCGGAAGCCCTTGGCCTCGAGATGCGCTTGCGTATCGACCGCGGGATCGGGCGCGGGCACCAGCGCCGCACCCCACCTGAGGCCGGTCACAGCCTGCAGATCCAAGAAGCCGTTGGTCTGATCGAGGCGAACGCCGGCCGTCAGCTTGCCGTCCTCGGCCTTCAGCACGACGTTTCCGCTCTTGTACTGCGCGCGGCCCACCTTCAGGCCGTCGAACACGAGCTTCGCGTCGAGCTTGGCGTTCTTGTGGAGATCTTCGAGCACGGCCTCGCCGCTGACGTGGCCGCGCACGCGACGGTCGGCGATCGGCGCGATGCTCTGGAGCGGAAACTTCGCGAGCTTCACGCGCGCAGAGCCGCCCCACGCGAGCGGCTCGCCGGGCTTCGGCTGGAGGAGATCGCGCGCGCGGATGTCGGCATGCACGCCGATCTCGAGGGCCTCGTGCTTCTCCGTCTTGACGTTCGCGAGGAGGTCGCCCTTCTGTCCGTCGTAGTCGAGCTTCACGTCGATATCGCCCGCCAGCTTGGCATTGAGCGACGGCGAGCGTACGTCTCGCCCATGCGCGACGAGCGCGACCTTCGGGTCGAGCGCCGTGCCCGTGAAATCGATCTCCGCCTCGACGGTACCCGGCAAGTTGCGCGTCTCCGCAAGCTGCGGGAAGTCGGCAAGGGCGCGCTTCGGGATGACGAGGCGGGCGACGAACGGCGTCTTCTCGAGCAGCGCCACCGCATTCGCCGGGTCGTTCAGGAGCTGCGCGTAGGGCAGGTCCGACTTCGCGTCGAAGCCGATCAGCGTGCCCTTCCGGTCGACGGAGTGGAACGCTACCTCGCCGAAGCCGGAGGTCGCATCGACGCGCGCATCGAACGATACGTCGATGCCCTCGCAGCGCCACGGCTGGATGCCCTCGACGCGCTGTCCATGCAGCGTGTCGTGATCCGGCTCCGTGGTCCCCTTCCCCGCGACGACGAGCCCGCGCGTATGCACGTGGACGCTCGCTTCGGGCAGGACATTCGCGCTGTCGCGCCGGAGCGAGCCGGCCACGATGAGCTGCCCGGCGAGCTCGCTGAAGGGAAGCGAGTCCTTGGGCGCGAGGGTCGCAAGCTTCTTGATGTCGAGGTTCGCGTCGAACTTCGCGCGGCCGTGGGCACGCTTCCACGAACGCGGGTCCGAGGGCGGCCCGCCGATGACCACCTGGTGCGCCGCAATCTCGATGCGCCCGGCCTCGGCGAGCTCGCCGGCCATCGTGACGTCGAGCTTGCGACCGTTGAAGCGCGCGTCGAGATCGAGCTTTGCGCCGTGGATCTGCGGCGTCGACAGGTCGGCGGCGGCGACGTGGAGCTCGCCGGTCGCGCTGTCGTCGCGGAGCGAGACGTCCCCTTTGATGGCGAGCGTCCCGCTGCGAACGACGTCGGGTTGGCCGGCGATCAGGGCGACGCGCGCGAGATCGATCGAGGGGCCGTCGAGCTTCACGCGGATCTCGCTCGCGCTGCGCGAGACGTCGGCCTTGAGCGGCTCGCCGAGGCCTGTGATGATGGCGCCCTCCACCGCAATCGTTGGGCCGCCGACCTGCACGCGCTCGGCGGAGACCGAGACCGTCTTGCCGTTGCGCACGACGTCGACCTGCGCTTGGCGGACGACGGTGACCGCGCCCACCTCGACCTTGCCGCGGACGTCCGCGACGCCGAGCTTCTGCTTGCCCGAGGCGATGCCGCCCGCGTGGACGCCGACGTCGACGAGCGGACGGTCGTAGGTACCGCTCGCGGTCGCGAGGACGGTCGCGTTGTCGATGGTCTGCGCGCCGTAGGCGAGGCCGCCGGCCACGACGTGCACCTTGCCCGCGAGCGCCTTCGTGCCGAGGTTGACGGCGCTGCTCGCGTCGATCACGGCACGCCCGCGCATGCGAGCGCCGAGATCGGGAAGGCGCCCCAGGTCGGGGACGTCGCCGTGGAGGCGACCCTCGACGACCTGGTTTCCGCGCTCGGTGCGCAGATCAGCGGCGAAATTTGCGGTACCGCGGGGGTCGCTGATGGTGCCTTCGGCGTGCGCCGTCTCCTTCGTGAACGCGCCGCGCACCTTTGCGATGGGCAGCGCGACGCCGTCCACGCTGCCGGGCTGCGTATCGACCACGATGGTTCCGGCGATCGCGCCGCTCCTGGCGATCACGACGTGAGCGGTGGCGTCGAGGCCGACGTCCGAGGCGGGGAGCGTCGCGATGATGCCGTGCAGGTCGACGTGGCGGACGGCGACCGTGGCGTCGGCCTTCGTGCCGTCGCTCGTGTCGACCTTGCCGTCGACGTCGATCGTCCCGTGCCCCAGCGCGATGTGCGCCTTCGCGTCCAGGCGCGGCAGCTCGCCGTGCGCCTCGGCGTGCAGCGTGACGTCGTCCTGGATCGAGACCTCGCCGAAGGTCGAGCGGACGCCCTGGCCGGAGGGGTCGCGGCCGTCGACCACGACATCCAGCTGCTGGCCATCCATCCGCGCGGCGGCCTTCGTGGGGACGCCGGCGATCGCGCCGTCCAAGCCGGCGACGACGCTCATGTCCTTGCCGCTGAGCGAAGGCATCCGGAACTGACTGACGATGCGGCCACGAGGGTCGACGCCGCGCGGCAACCCGCGTGTGACGAGATCGACCTTCTCGAGGTCGGCCTGGAGCAACTTGCCGTCGTAGTGCGCGCGCGCCGCGAGTCCGTGGAGCTCGCCGTCGAGGGGCGGCGCGCCGGGCGCCTGCCCGTGCACCCAGGCGCTGCGCAGCGCGACCACGGGCGCGTCGACGCGAACGCCGCGCGCGCTGGGGTCCGCGGGTTTGGCGGGCGTCGGCGTGCGCTCCGCGAACGCGTTGGCGATGCGCAGGTTGCCCGCCGCGTCGCCCTCGACGTTCGCGTCCACGTGCTCGATCGACACGACGTCGATCAGGATCACGATGTCGCCCCTGCCGAACAGCGCGGACTTCGCGGCGGCGAGCGTCTCCAGGCGCACGCGCGCGCCGTCGACGGAGAGGACCTGCATCCCCGTGGGGTCCTTCACGCGGAAGCGCACGCCCTCGATCCCCCGCAGGCTCAGGCCGCCGAGGTGCTCGATGGCCACGTCTCCGGCGAACTGCTTGTGGAGGATGCCGTTCACCTGCGTCGTGACGAGCCGGCGCGTCGCCGGAGCATCGAGCTGGACCACGGCCGCAGCTGCGGTCGCCGCAACGAACGTGACGGTCGTCCCGACGACCGCGCCGATGACGCCCAGCACCCGGCGGGCCCGGCTCTTTCTTGCTACGGGATTCAATAGGCTTCTCCGATGCCGATGCTCACTGCGATTGGGGTGCCAAAGAGGAGATCGGGCCCGCGCTCGTCGGGCGTGAGGCCACCGATGACCTGGAGCCCCGGGATGCGGTAACCGATATCGAGCCTGATCGGCCCTGCGGGCGTGTCGTAGCGCCCGCCCGCTCCGCAGGAGAGGTGGAGGTGATCGAAGCGCAGGGAGTTCACCTGTGGCGAAACGTCGCTGGCGTCGCAGAAGGCCGCTACCGAGAGCGGCCCCGTGAGATTGAAGCGGAGCTCGGTGGAGAGCTCCCAGAGCGTGAAGCCGCCGGTGGGCGTCCGGCAGCGGGGCGGGGGCGGCGCTCCCGTGGTCGGGTCCGCGGTGCACTCGGTGTCGACCTTGCCGGCCTCGCTCTGCGGCGTCAGGAAAGGCACGATGTCCTGCGGGCCGATCCCGCGGAGCGGGTAGCCGCGGTTCGAGTTGGGGCCGCCGGAGAAGAAGCCGCGGAAATACGCGAGCTGGTAGTCCTTGGTCCGCGCCTCCGACCCCGCGGCGAGTCCGTTGCTCGGGCCGTTCTTCACGACGTCGCCATAGTTGGGCGCCTCGATGAAGCCTCCCGCGGCGCGCGTGGCCCAGACAAGCTTCTTGTGGAGCGGGATGTAGCCGCGGACCTCGGGCTGCACCTTCACGTCGCTGGCGTCGCTGCCGAAGATCGCGCTCGCGACCTGGAGCGTGTTCGAGAGGTAGATGCCCTTGCGCGGGTGGGTCTTGTCGTCGCGGAAGTCGAAGGTGGTGTCGAGCTGTGGGTAGGAGATGACGACGAGCGATAGCGTCGGATCCTTGGGCGGCAGGTAGATGAATGGATACGCGACCTGCGTGTTGTGGGAGATCGATCCGAAGAACTTCCAGATCGATCGCTCGAGGCCGATGGCGTTGCGGAGCTCGCCGTAGCCGAGGACGGGCGCGTTCTTCGGCGCGTTCGGATTGATGAGCACGGGGTAGACGTTGAACTCCGGCCGTTCGAAGAACGCGGTACGGGCCTCGATCGAGCTCGGCTGCTTGAGCTCGAGGCGGAGGCGCTCCTCGGGCAGCGGGTTCGTGGGCGGGACCAGGTTGCTCGCGCGCGTCGGATAGAGGACGACGCCCGGGCGAAACTGCACGCTGAACGTGCGCAGGCCGCCGAAGAAATTCTTGTTCTCCCAGCCGATGATGCCGTGCACGTCGGTCTTGAGCGAGTCGAACTCGAGGCCGCCGCCGAGGCGGAGCGTGCGGAGCCGTGACGGCTCGAGCTTCACGCGGATGGGGACCACGGGCGGGCCGCTCTGCGGCGGGCCCTGCGTACCGGCACTGATCTCGTTGCCGTCCCCGTCCTTCGGCTCGGGCGTTCCGGGCACGTCGGGCGCGAGCTCGACGGACGCGAAGATGCCGAGGTCGAGGAGCGCCTGCTGGGCGTCGTCGAGCTCCTGCTCCGAGTACGGCGTGCCGGGCTTGATGTCGATGGTGCTGCGGATCTGCTTGTCGGGAAGCGGTCCGAGCCCCTCGATGGTCACCGCACCGAACGTGCAGGGGATGCCCGGCGTGACCGTGAGCACGATGTCGGTCTTGTGCGCGACGATGTCGACAGCCGCGTCGCTCTTCACCTTCGCGTATGCGTAGCCGTGATCGGAGAGCGCGCGGCGGACCAGGCCTTCGGTCCTGGTGAACGTCTCCCCCTCGAACGGCTTGTTCGTGCGGAGGCCGTCGGCCGCGGCCTTGTTCGCGGCGGCGATGATCTCCGGCGGGAGCCCCTTGAGGCCGTCGACGTGGACCCCGCGGACGAGCACCGCCTCCCCTTCCTCGACGATGATCTCGACCCGCACGTGCTTGTCATCGAGCTGGAACACGCGGCCGGCGCGCGCGTGGATGTCGTAGTAGCCCTTCGATCGGTAGAACGCCTCGACCCGCGCCAGATCGCGCTGGAGGACGAAGCGATCGAACAGCGAGTACTCGAAGATGATCCCGCGGAAAAGGAAGAGGAGCTTCGACGACTCGGTGGTCGCGATCGTGTCCTTGATGTCGCCCTCGTCGAGCTTGTCTGCGCCGCGGACCTGGACCTCGTTCACCGAGGATCGGCCCGCGGGGATGGACTTGCAGCCGCCGAGCACCAGCGCCGCAGCGACGATGGAGAGAGAGACGAGGCGAAGAACCATCCGGGCGGCACTCGCGCTAGCAAGGTCGGAACCAGCACGAAGCGCGCGGGAAACGCTGTTCCGAGCCGGCGCGCCGGGCACTTTCGCCACGGCCGATGACCCGCGTGGCAGAATGAAGCAGCACCGCCGCGATTCCGTGCGGAGGCAGGCGGGTGCTCGCTGGTATGGGTCGTGCTCATCGCGGTGCGATGCGTCGGCTCGGCGTGGGAATCGTGATGGCGCTCGTCGCCTGCGGGTCGGCGCGGCTGCCGAAGCCGACGTACATGCAGCAGCCGAGCGAGGCGCTCCAGCAAGCAGACTTCCCACCTCCGCCGGCGCGGTCCGAGGTCGTGCCGGCAGCGCCGCGGAGCGATGCGGTTTGGATCGACGGCGAGTGGGTCTGGCAGGGCAGCCGCTACGCATGGAAGACGGGCCGCTGGGTGGTGCCGCCAGCGAGCGCGTCGTACGCGCCGTGGACCTCGGTGCGTGGCTCGATGGGCACGTTCTACATCGCGGAAGGAAAGTGGCGCGACGGCAAGGGCCTCGAGGTCGCCGATCCGCCTGCGCTCTCGGTCGCGAAGGTGCGCGCCGGCGCGGTGGTGAACTCGGAGGGCGAGGAGGTGGAGCGCACGCCGAACGTCCGTCCCGACACGGCGGAGAGCCTCTCGCGCAAGAGCCGCCTCGAGAAGAAGGACGGCGGACCGCCCGAGACTCCCTCGGGCGCGACGCCCACGGGCACCGAGCCGAAGTCGGGGCCATCGGTCGACGCGGGATTGCCGGACGCCTAGGATGGGGTCGCCTTGAAGGACACGTTCGTCGTCGTCGCGTTGATCTTGTCGATGGCGACGATGTTCACCGCCCATGTCGCCATCACGTACGGCCTCGCGTTCCGCGCGCCGCGCTGGCGGGCGCTGATCGGCTTCTTCGTGGCGCCGCTCGGCCTCTACTGGGCGTGGCGCGAGAAGCTGAGGATCCGCTGCTTCATCCTGATGGGCGCGCTCGTGCTTTACGTCGTTGCGACGGTCGTCGCGAAGCTCTGACCGCGCGGGCTCGCCGGAATGCCGGAATCTTCGGCGCGGCCGCGGCCCCTCCTCCAGACGGTTCAGATCGGGGTATGAACCACGAGCACCACGCCTCGGCCGTCGGGGTTGGTGTCGCTGCACAGGCTCGGCCGACCCCGCGACGGCGGACGCTGAGCTGCGCGAGCTCCTGCCCCGCCGCCGCTACGGGTGGCCGAGGAGCCACTCCTTCGCCGCGGCGGCGATCAGCGCGTCGTCGCCGTCGATGTCGATCGGCACCGCCGCGCCGCTGATGCGGTCGAGCGCGCGCTTCGCGTAGCCGCGCACCAGCGGATACGGATGCGTGAGCTGCCCCGCGAGCAATGGCGCAGCGCGCTTCATTCTCGCCTCACCGAGGGCGTAGAACGCGATCGCCTGCTCGTGCGGCTTGCCCCGCTCTGCCGTGGCGAGCAGCACGTTGGCGTCGAGCGCGCCGTAGAGCTTGCGCAGCACCTCGCGGTCGTAGGGCCGCTTCCACCAGCTCTCCATCGTCGAGGCGAGCGACTCCACGGTCCGGTCGGCGTGGCACAGCGCGCACTCGATCGGGCGATCGAGCAGCACCCGCTGCGGATCGTTGGGCGAACCGATGCGATGGTACGGCGTCGAGGTGCCGTCGAGCGCGAGGTTCTTCTTCGGCATGTGGCAGCCGATGCAGCGCGCTCCCTCGCCCGCCGGATCGTGGTGAGCATGGGCGCGGAGCGCGTCCGTGCTCGAGAGTGACGCGTGGCATTTCGTGCAGAGTGCATCCTTCGCGGCGGCAGGCAACGCGCGAAGCTTCGCGGTGCCGTCCGCGGCGTGCGGGTCGTGGCACTCGGCACACGACAGCGTCGACGAGCAAGCGCCGAGCAGGAAATCGCGCGCCTCGCCCGAGTTGATGTGGCTCCCGCCGGCATTGCCGTGCCGCTGGCCCCCCTCCCACGTCGGCTCGTAGCCCGAGAAGAGCACCTGATGACAGCGCGCGCAGGCGCGATTGATCCCGGCCGCGCGCTGCTGCGGCGCGCCCTTGGCCGCGCTCGGCCACGTCACTGCGAAGACCGCGCTCCGCGGCTCGAACGAGGGACGTCTACGCGGATCGCGCACGTGCTCCGCGGCGCCGAGATGACAGGCCTCGCAGCCGATCCCCAGCTCGACGAGGTGCTCGCGCTTGAACGAGCGGCGCGTGGTGTCGACCGCCTGCGCGGGCGTGGGATGCGCGCGCCTCGCGCCGAGCCGCGCGAGCTCGCCCTCAAGGACGGTCGAGAGTCCGGCGGGATCGGTGACCGTCCACGTCGCGCGCCGATCGAGCGGCAAGAGCGGGTCGACGACCTCGCCCTGGTACGGCTTCGCTCCTGGCCCGGCAAGCGCGCCGAGCACCGTCGAGAGATAGGTGGGCGTGTTGTGGCAGAAGATGCAGGTCTGGCTCCACACCGGCCCGGCGTGGAGGCCGGGCCGCTCCTTCACCATCACCGAGTAGCCCTTGTAACGGAGCGCGCCCTTCGTGCCGGGCGGGCTGCTCGTGGCGGGGAACACCCAGCTCATCGGCATCACGAGCTCCTCGGCTTCGCCGAGCACGGGCGCGTCGGGCCGGGCGGCGGCCACGGCGACGCCCGCGTAGTCCTCGCGATGATGCCCGCCGATCACGCGCGTGAGCCGGTAGACGGCAGAGCCGAAGCGCCTCGACGCGAGCGTGACGAAGCGCGCGCTGCCCACGGTCTCGAGCCGGGCGGTGTCTTCCTTGAAGGTGAACGTGGTGCCGTCGAAGGGTCCGTGCACCTCGGCGAGCGCGGGCTCACGCGTCATGTTGTGCATGGGCGAACGCAACCAGCTCTCGACCTTGTCCGCGTGACAACCCTCGCAGGCGCGGGTGCCGGCGTAGTCGGCGAGGAGGGTGTTGCTGGTGACGGAGGTGGGGGCGGATCCGGCGAGGACCGCGGGGGTGGAGAGGGCGCGGGGGGTGGTGCAGCTGGCCAGGAGGGCCGCGGCCAGCAGGAGGAGGAGTGCAGCGAGATAACGGGCGACAGGCGACAGGCAAGAGGCGACGGGGAAGTCGAGTGAGCGTCTCCACTGCCCGTTGCCTGGTGCCCGTTGCCTGGTCCCCGCTTGTCGCCTCCTCAGACGAGCCATTCCCCCGCACGCATCAGGATCCGCCCGTGCTCCTGCAGCCTCTCCATGAACCCGCGACGCAGCTCCACGCTCTTGATCTTCGCGGCTCTCGCCAGCAGCAGATCACGCGCCTGCGCGATCGCCTTGCGCGAGCCCTCGACGTCGCCCTTCGCTCGCAGGCCCTCCGCATGACCGATGCGTACGATCGCCTCGCCCTCGATCGTTCCGCCGCACGCCTCCAGCAGTTGCATGCCCTCCGCGCCCGCAGCGCAGGCGCCCTCGGCGTCGCCCGCGTCGATGCGCATGAGCGCGATCAGGCCGAGCGCCGCAGCGCGGTACGGCGGCGCGCCTTCGAGCAGCGGCAGCGCGAGCTTCGCCTCCTCCGCCGCCGCGGCATGCTCGCGGCTCAGGTGGATCGCGCCGGCGCGGTAGATCCGCGCGAGCCCCTCGCCGATCGGGTCTCGCTGGGCGACGTAGCCGATCATCGCCTCGCTCAGCGTGCGCACCGACTCCTCGGTGCGGAACGAACGGCTGTAGAACTGCCCGAGATGCAGCTTCGCGTCGTTCACCACCGTCGCGAGCCCGAGCCGCTCCGCCGCGGCGATGGCCTCGACCAGCATCCTCTCCGAGGCCGAGAAGGCGCCGAGCTGGAGGAGCGCGAAGCCCGCGTGGTCGCGCTGGCGGGCGGCGTTGCGCTCGTCCCCCACGAGGTCGAAGCACGCGACCGCCTCCTTCGCGAGGGAGGCTGCCGCCTCGATGTCGCCGAGCCAGAGCGCGCACGTGACCTGCGCCGAGAGCGCGAACGCCCGCGCCGCGGGCTCTGCATCGACGACCGCCTGCGCATCACGCTCGACGCGCCCGATCAGCACGTTGCCCACGGTGATGCCGCCCGCGGTGATGAACCGGACCGCGATGCGCGAGAGCGCGACGACGCGCGACGAGGTCATCGTGCGCGCGCCGTCCGCCCCGGGCTCGAGCTCGCGCACGCGTCCCGCCAGGGCCTCGGCCTCCTGCACATGGCCGAGGTTCATCGCGGCGTCGACCGCCTCGGCGACCGCGACGTACCAGTCGTCGCTGCCGTGCGGCAGCTCGGTCATCGCGCGCCTGGCATGCTGCACGGCGACCTGGTTCTCGCCCGACCAGCGCGATGCCTCGGCGAGCAGGAGCTGGAGCTGCCCGAGGGTCGCGCCCTGCGCGCCCGCGCGGATCGCGCGATCGGCGCGCGTGCGGGCGGCGGTGAAGTCATTTCCCTCGAGCGCCTGCGCGGCAGCGCGCGCGTAGTACGTCGCGGCCTTGTCGAGCGCGCCGCCGCGCTCGAAGTGCTCGGCGAGGACCATGGCCTCGTGCTCGCCGGCGTCACCCACCCATTCCCCGGCGAGCTTGTGACCGAGCGTACGGTCGTCGGCCGTGAGCATCTGGTAGGCCGCGTCGCGCACCAGCCCATGGCGGAACTGATACTCGTGCTCGGCAGGGAAGCGCGAGACGTCCCGACGCTGCACGATCTCGCGACGTGACAGCTCGGAGAGCCAGTCGTCGACCTCGCTCGCCTCGTAGTCGCCGCCGGTGAGCGCGAGCAGGCCGCCGCGCCAGAAGACCTCGCCGAAGATGCTGGCCGCGCGCAGCACGCGGCGCGCCATGGGATCGAGGCGCTCGAGCCGGGCCTCGACCATGGCGAGCACCGTGCCGGGCAGAGACCACGGGTCGCTCTCGGCCAACGTCCCGGAGATCGGCGGCGGCGGGACCGTCTGCCCGCTGCGCGAACCGGCGAGGCCCGCGCCCTCGGCGAAGGCGCGGATCAGCTCCTCGAGATAGAAGACGTTGCCCGACGCGCGGTCGAGGAGACGCGCCACCTGCGCGGCATCCACCTTGTCGCCCAGGACCTCGCGGACCAGGCGCTCGCCAGCGCGGCGCACCAGCGGCCCGAGGCGGATCTCCTGGAGGCTGCGCTGCTCCCAGAGGTTCGGGAAGGTCTCGTGAATCTCGCCGCGCGCGATCGCGATCACCATGAACGGCCGCTCGTTGGCGATGCGCAGCGCCGAATCGAGGAAGCTCACGCTCGGGAGGTCGCCCCAGTGCATGTCCTCGATCACGAGCACCAGCGGCCCCGCCGTCGACTCCGCGCGGATCAGGTCGCAGAACGCGCGACGCATCTGATCGCCCATCAGCATCGGATCCTGCCGCGCGGTGCGGAGCTGGACGCTCGTGACGTCACCGAAGTGCACGCTCGCGATCTCGCCCACGAACTCGGCGACCCGCTGGACGTCGGCCTCGGCCACGTGCCGCCCGACGCGCGCCCGCAGCTTCTGCTGGCGCACCACCAGCGGCTCCGCCCCGCTGATGCCGGCGGCGCGACGCAGCATGCGCGCGAGGAGCGTGAACGGTGAGCCCTCGCTCATGGGGTCGCCGCGCGCGAGCCACGACTCGACGCCAGGCAGCTCGCCGATCCGTCGCAGGAGCTCGCCGGCCATGCGCGACTTGCCGTTGCCCGCCTGTCCGGTCACGAGCACCGCGCGCGCCACGGGCTCGTCGACACACTCCTCGAAGATCCCCACCAGCGTCGAGAGCTCGCGCTCGCGACCCACGAACGGCGTGGGCCGACCGAGCAGCGTGCGAGCCTTCGCGTCCCGCTCGCGGAGGCCACGGATGAAGAGGCCGCGGTCGTCACCGCCGACGTCGAAGCGGAGGTCGAGGAGGCCGGCGGTGGTCTCGTCGAGGAAGACGGGGCTCTCCCCGTGGAGCGTCTCGGCGCTCGTACCCGCACGCCGCTGGCGCGCGCTCGCGAGGATCGCGGCGGCCCGCTCGATCACGTCTCCCACGCAGCTGCGGCCGGTCACGGTGGCGAGCCCGGTCGCCAGCGCCACGTTCGCGCCGATGAGATGCGAGCGCAGCGAGAGCGCGCAACGCGCGGCGTGCGCCGCCTGATCGCTCGCGGCGCCCTTGCCGGAGAGCGTGACGACGATCGATCCGTCGGCGAGCATCTCGGCCTCGGCGCCGAAGCTCGCCACGATCGAGCGCGGGTCGAACGACGCGGCCATGGTCTCGAACGTGCTCGGCTCGACCGCGGTCTGCGGGGCGAGATCGTCCGTCGGCTCGCTCGGCGGGAGTGTGGCCATCACCACGCTTACCAGGCGCCGCTCGCTGCCGGTGAGCGCGCGGATGGCCGGGGCGCTCGCGCGCTGCGCCGGGCTGTCCTTCACCGCCTTGAACTGATCGAGCTCGCGCAGGACGGCGGCGCCGTTCGTGGGCCGCGCCGTCATGTGCTTCGAGAGCATGCGCGTGATGAGGTCGTCGAGCGCGGGCGGGATGTCGAAGCCCGAGTCGCGGAGGGTCATCGGCGTCTCGAGCAGGATCTTCGCGAGCAGTGCCGCGATGTTGTCGCCCGCGAACACCGGGCGACCCGCGAGGCACTCGTAAATGAGGCAGCCGAGCGAGAAGACGTCGGCGCGCGCGTCGATCTCCTTGTTGCCGCGCGCCTGCTCGGGCGCCATGTAGCCGGGCGTGCCCACCATCACGCCGCTGCGCGTGGAGGGCCGTGAGGCATGCAGCAGGCGGGCGACGCCCAGGTCGAGCAGCTTCAGCGGATCGAACTTCTTGCCGGGGAGGAAGACGTTCGAAGGCTTGATGTCCCGGTGCACGATGCCACGCTCGTGCAGCACCGCGAGCCCCTCGGCGACGCGCCGGGCCACGATGAGCGTCTCGTACAGCGTGAGCCCGGAGCGCGAGAGGCGCTCTCCGAGGTCCTCGCCCTCGAGCCACTCCATCGCGATGAAGGGCCGGCTGCCCTCCGAGATGCCGTGCGCCACGTACTTCACGATGCGCGGATGACTGACCTCCGCCAGGAGCTGCGCCTCGCGCTTGAAGCGCTCGGTGTCGCGGGACGAGGCGTGAAGCAGCTTCACGGCGACGAAGCCGCCGGTGAGGCGGTCACGCGCGCGGTACACCTCCCCCATGCCGCCCGAGCCGACGAGCTCCTGCACCTCGAAGCGGTCGGCGATGAGCTGATTCAGGGGCACCCGGCTGAGAGTAGAGAGAAGGTGGCCCTCCCCGCTAGGGACAACCGCGCAGGACGGGCCTACGCCGCGCCGGCGACGCGGGCTCGGGCGGCGGCGGCCTCGGCCGCCTCGATGCGCACCACCATCCGCCGGACCAGGTCACGATCATCCGCAAATACCGCATGCGCGGTGTCGGGGACGATCACGAGCTCGGCGTTCGGGATCGACTCGGCGAGGACGGTCGCGTTCCGCAGCGGGATGAGCGCGTCGTGCGCGCCGGCCACGACCACCACCGGGCACCGGATGCGGCGCAGCTTGCGGGTGACGAGGTGCGTCGAGGCGGCGAAGAAGTGCGCAGCAAAGGTGTGCGGCGCGGTCGGGTCGTCGCGCATGGCGCTCGGCCAGTCGCGGAAGATCTCCTTCGCGCGCGTCCACTTCGACTCCGGCAAGAGGAGGCGCGTGAGGTTCGTGGCGGCGCGCGGTCCCCCGAGCGGGAGCGTGAGCAGGCGCCGCAGCGCGGTCAGCTCGGGCAGCTTGCCCATCAGGAACCCGGAGGTGGTGGCGAACAGCACGAGCCCGCGCACGCGCGTGGGGTGCCGGAGCGCGACGTGCTGGGCGATCATGCCGCCCATCGAGATGCCGACGACGAACGCCTCGTCGACGCCCGCGTGATCGAGCACGGCGATCACGTCGTCGGCCATGGTGCCCATGGTCCAGAGCCGGCGCGGCTTGTCGCTGGCGCCGGTCCCGCGGTTGTCGACGGCGATGATGAACCGAGGCGTCGACGGATCGTTCGCGAGCAGCTCCGGGATGTCGAACCAGAAGCGCGACGAGAGGCCGAGTCCCTGGATGAGTACGACGGCCGGTCCGACGCCGCGCGTGCCGTGGACTGTGTAGTGGAGCTGGGCCCCCCGGGAGGTCGCGATCGGCATGGTCGTCCTCCAGTCTATCGCCTACGCTGGCAGCCCGTGAAGAAGGCCAGCTCCAGGAAGAAGGTCGCGGCGGGGAAGCCGAAGGCCGGGGCCAAGGCGAAGAAGGTCGTCGCGAAGCAGAAGAAGGCGACCATCGCGGCGCCGAAGAAGAAGGGGACCGCAAAGACCAGGACGAAGGCGCCCGTCGCGAAGACGAAGACGAAGGCGCCCGTCGCGAAGACGAATGCGCCGGTCGCGAAGACGAATGCGCCGGTCGATCGCGCTTCGGACCGCGCGATGGCCGTGGCCGCCCAGCTGCCCGAGGAGCGGGCGCTCAACGGAGAGGAGCGCGAGGCGATGGGCAAGGTCGCGCTCACCGCGCTCGCGGCGCTCGGGACCGACGGCGCGCCGGGGCACGTCGTCGCGGCGATCGCCGCCTTCGTGGACGACGTCCGCGGCGGCCGCCGCGCCGAACCGAACGGACAGGACGTACGCCTCGGCCTCGGCGTGCTCTGGGGCGAGCAGGTGCGCGTGCAGGTCGGCTGGCGCTGGGTGCACCTGTCGTACGCGAATGGCTTCGCCTCCTACGCGCTCGTTCCCGACGACCGCGCGTTCGCCTGCTTCCCCTTGAACCGCGTCACGGAGTTGATGGTGGCCGGCGCCGACGGGGTCGACACGTCCCTCGCGCTGTTCGACTCGATCCGGCTCGGCACGCTCCCCGGGCGCCGCGCGCACGCTTATCTCGTGATCGGTTAGGGAGTGTCGTCCGCCACGTCAGCCGCCATCGCCCTTGCTCTTGGCCTCGGCGGCGGACCACAGCTGCGTCAGGTTCTTCTGCGCGGCCGTGAGCTCGGGGCCCGAGTGCTGCTTCTTGAGGTAGAACGCGCTGCTCGTGAGCGTGGCGTAACCCTCCTTGAGGAACTCGGCGCGCGTCTGCTCGGAGGTGGCCTTCACGAACACGGGCATCTGCGTCGCGCCGTGGCATCCCGAGCAGGTGCCGAGCGTGGCGAACAGATCGGCGAAGGCATCGGGCGCCGACTTCGTCGTCGGCACGACGGCGCCGCCGTCGGTCGACGGCGCGGGCGTGCTCGCGCCGCCGAAGTCGATCACGCGCCCCTTGATCGCCTGCGGCGGTCCGTAGTTTGGATCGGTATCCGCGCAGCCCGCGGCGCCTGCGAGGCTGCCGACCCCGGCGGCGGCGGCGAGCATCACCAGCAGCACGGAGACGCGACGCAGGACCATCGCCCGTAGTGGAGCACACGGCGTGCCCTCGATCGAAGTGGACCGTTCGAAGCGCCCGCGGCCACTCATCAGTGATGCGCTGCGGATCCGACGCGATGAGCAGATCTGCCTACAAATACCGCACGCTGCGGCCTCTCCATCTCGCGACTGGCTCGTCGATCCACCAGCCGCGGGAGATCGCCCCCGCGCGCGGGAGCGACGACGGCGGATCGCGCACGAAGAGCGCTGGACCGCGACGTGCTTCCGGGCCCTTCCGGATGTCGGGTTCGCTGGCGAGGTCGATCGTTGCGCTGGCGCTCGCGCTCGTGATCGCCCCGGCAACGTCGCACGCCGCGCCGCCGCGTGGTGCGCGCCCGCCCGCGAGCGAGCCGCACGGCTGGGCGAACCCGCGCGCGCTGGAGCTCGCGAAGGAGGCGATCGAGGCGAAGAAGGAAGGCAAGATCCAGCTGTGCATCGAGAAGGATCAAGCGTCCCTCGCGCTCGAGGATCACCCGTACGTGAAGCTCCACTTGGCCTCGTGTCTCCAGGGCGCGGGCAAGCTCGTCGATGCGCTCAACAAGGCGAAGGATGCGCTCGGCGCCAGCCTCCGCACGAACGACGAGGACCTCCAGAAATCGGCGCAGGCACGCGTGGCCGACCTCTTGCCGCGCATCGCGCACGTGAAGCTGCTGCTCCCTGCCGACGCGACGGGCGTGAAGGTGACGTTCGACAACGTCCCGGTGCGGGCCTCGCTGTTCCGCCAGCGCATCGCGATCGATCCCGGCGATCATGTCGTCGAGGCGCAGCGGAGCGACAAGAGCGAGCAGACCGAGTTCAAGGACCGGTTCACCCTCGCCAACGGCGAGGAGAAGACCATCGAGATCGTCCTCAAGCCGCCGAACGTCGACAAGGTCACGCTCGACTGCTTCGAGAAGGCCACCACGTACGAGGAGCGCATTGCCTGCTTCGAGAAGAAGTCGGCGAAGCCCAACGTGCACGTCGGCCTCGAGGCCTCGGGCTACACCGACTCCACGAACGTCCACGTCTTCTCGCCGTCGATCAACGCCGCGGTCTCGTCGCCCACCGCGGGCTGGAACATCGGCGCCTCCTACCTGCTCGACGTCGTCACCGCGGCCTCGCCCGACGTCGTGTCGACGGCCTCGCGCAGCTACAAGGAGCAGCGCCACGCGGTCGCGGCGGGCGGCGGTTACAAGGTCGGCGCGGTGGGGATGCACCTCAACGGTAATCTCTCGAGCGAGCCCGACTACCTGTCGAAGACCATCGGCGGCGCCATCGACACCGAGCTCGCCGACAAATCGGTCACGCCGCGCCTCGGCTACAACTTCTCGTACGACCGCATCGGCATCCGCAACACGCCGTTCAAGAACTTCGAGCGCAACCTGACGACGCACGAGATGGAGGCCGGCGTCACGTTCGTGATGTCGCCGACCACGCTCCTCGTCACCGGGCTGACCGCGCAGATCGAGCGCGGCGAGGAGTCGAAGCTCTATCGCTACATCCCCACATTCGCGCCGGAGATCGTGCCGCGCGTCGGCGTGGGCGAGCCCATCGACAACGTGAACGCCAACCGCTCGCCGGTGCGCCTCCGCGAGCTCCTGCCGCGCGCGCGCGATCGCTTCTCCGCGGGCGCGCGCATCAACCATCGGCTCTCGAGCGGGACCGTTCGCGTCGAGGAGCGGTTCTACGTCGACAACTGGGGCATCAAGGCCAGCACCACCGACGCGAAGTACTACCACGACCTCGGCGACCACCTCCGCGTGTGGCCCCACCTCCGCATCCACGCGCAGACCGGCGCGAGCTTCTACAAGCTCGCCTACCCGGCGCTCATCGACGCCGACGGCATCCCGCTCCAAGTCTACACGTACCGCACCGGCGATCGCGAGCTGTCGCCCATGCTCGGGCTCACCGCCGGCGGCGGCGCTCGCATCGCGCTCACGGGGGAGAAGGCACCCGTGCAGTATGCAATCGTCGTGTCGGGCGAGGTGATGTACAATCGATACTTCAATTCTCTCTACATCAAGTCACGGACCGGCCTCTACGGCACGCTCGGCTTCGAGGCGGAGTTCTGAGAATGGGCATGCAACACCGCACCATTCGCATCGTCACCGCGCTGTGCGTCGGACTGCTCGCGGCGTTCGCGACGTCGTGCACCGACCCCGTGAAGGACCGCGCCATCGAGCGCCTGGGCCCGGAGCAAGGCGGCGTCGCGGAGGGCCCGGAGCATCGCCCCGGCCAGCCCTGCGTGCTGTGCCACTCGGACGGCGGCCCTGCCTCCAACCACAAGTTCGCGCTGGCCGGGACCATCTTCGAGACGGCGAAGGGCGACAAGGGCGCCGCGAACGTCGGCGTGTACTTCATCGACAGCGCGGGGGACGACCGCCACATCGTGTTCACGAACGGCGTCGGCAACTTCTACGTCTCCGAGTCCGACTGGCCGGAGCTCACGTTTCCGCTCAAGACCGCCATCAAGCGCGAGGGCGGCGTGCCCGTGTCGATGCAGTCGACCATCAACCGCGAGGGCTCGTGCAACTTCTGCCACCAGCTGCCGGGCGGTGATCCGCGCGAGTCGATCGGCCCGATCTTCGCGCCAGGAGGCGGCACGTGATGCGCGCGGCGCTGGCGGTGTGGTTGCTCGCCTGCCTGCTGTTGGTGGGCAGCGCGTGCTCGTCGATCGACGCGAACCACGTCTCGCAGATCGCGTTTCCGAACCGCGACGAGTTCAAGACCGCCGTGAGCCCCTTCATGGAGAAGCGCTGCGGCGCGCTCGATTGCCACGGGCAGATCGGCCGCCCGCTCCGCCTCTACAGCCAGTTCGGTTTGCGCATGAAGGCGGGACCGAACGGTACGCGCGACACCTCGCCCACCACCGACGCCGAGCTCACCGAGAACTACTTCGCCGTGATCGGCATCGAGCCCGAGGACATCAGCGACTCGCTCCTCAGTCAGGGCGCGTACAACGATTTTCTCCTGCTGAAGAAGCCGCTGTCGATCGAGGGCGGCGGAGTGCGGCACAAGGGCGGCCCGGTGCTGCGCGGCGGCGACACCGGCTTCGACTGCCTCTACTCCTGGATCTCGGGCAAGGTGAACGCCGCCAATTGCGCCGACGGAGCGAAATTGTAGGTTAGCCTCGCGTCCATGGCGGCGAAGAGGACGGCGGGGGCGCGCAAGGATACGAAGGGGACGAGCGGCAAACGGACACTCGCCATCGACATCGGCGGCACCGGTCTGAAGGCGCTCGTGCTCGACGGGCGCGGCGAGCCGCTCACCGAGCGCGTGCGCGTGGAGACGCCGCGCCCCGCGACGCCCGAGGCCATCGTGGCCGCGCTCGTGGCGCTCGTGCAGTCGCTCCCGCCCTACGACCGCATCAGCGTCGGCTTCCCGGGCGTGGTGGTCGGCGGCGCCACGCGCACGGCGCCGAACCTCGATCCCTCGTGGAAGAACTTCGAGCTCCGCGAGTCGCTCGAGCACCGCCTGAAGCGGCCCGCGCGCGTCCTCAACGATGCCGGCGTGCAGGGCTTCGGCGTCATCGACGGCAAGGGCGTCGAGATGGTGATCACGCTCGGCACCGGGATGGGGTGCGCGCTCTACGTGGACGGTCGCTACGTTCCGAACCTCGAGCTCGCGCACCACCCGTTCGACGGCAAGCGCACCTACGAGGAGCTCGTCGGTAACCGCGCCTTCGAGAAGGTCGGCAAGAAGAAGTGGAACAAGCGGGTGGCCGCGGTGATCGCCCAGGTGAACCCCATCTGGAACCCCCGGCGGCTCTATCTGGGCGGCGGCAACGCGAAGCACATCAAGCTGGATCTGCCCTCGAACGTGCGAATTACCGACAATGTTGCGGGCCTCCTGGGCGGCATGAAGCTCTGGGCCAACGAACCCGACCAGCGCTGATATGCTTCCCTGGTCATGACGGCGGCTGAGCGAGGACCGCTGCGCGTGGTGGGGCGCTATGCGGTCTACAACGAGATCGCGGCGGGAGGCATGGCGACGGTCCACATCGGCCGTCTGCTCGGGCCCGTCGGCTTCGCGCGCACCGTGGCCGTCAAGCGTCTGCATCCGCAGTTCGCGAAGGACCCCGAGTTCGTCTCGATGTTCCTCGACGAGGCGCGGCTCGCGGCGCGCGTGCAGCACCCCAACGTCGTCGCCACCATCGATGTCGTCGCCACCGACGGCGAGCTGTTCCTCATCATGGACTACGTTCGCGGGGAGTCGCTATCGAAGCTGGTACGCACCGTCAAGAAGCAGGGCGGGCGCATGCCGCCGCGCATCGCGGCCTCGATCTGCTGCGGCTTCCTCCACGGTCTCCACGCCGCGCACGAGGCGAAGAACGAGCGCGGCGACCGCATCGATCTCGTCCATCGTGACGTCTCTCCGCAGAACGTGCTCGTCGGCGCGGACGGCATCGCGCGCGTGCTCGATTTCGGAATCGCGAAGGCCGCCGGCCGCGTGCAGGTCACGCGCGACGGTCAGATCAAGGGCAAGCTCGCGTACATGCCGCCCGAGCAGCTCTCGGGTCGCGAGCTCACGCGCGCCGTCGACATCTATGCCGGCGCGGTCGTCATCTGGGAGACGCTCACGGGCGAGCGCCTCTTCAAGGGCGAGACCGAGAGCGAGACGCTCGCGAAGATCCTCCGCGACGACGTGCTGCCGCCGAGCGAGGTCGTCCCCGGCCTCGGTACCGTGTTCGACGCGCCGATCCTGCGCGCGCTCTCGCGCGATCCGAAGCAGCGCCACGCCACGGCCCGCGAGCTCGCCTTCGAGCTCGAGAAATGCGTCGGCGTCGCGAGCGCGAGCGAGGTCGGCGAGTGGGTCGAGAACATGGTCGGCAGCATCCTCAGCGCCCGTGAGGATCAGATCGCGGAGATCGAGAGCAACTCCTCGAACCTCCGCATCTCCGACTCGGGGCGGCCCGAACCCGACACCGACAGCGACTCCGACGCCATGAACGTTCCGAGCGCGCTTGCCAGCACGCTGCTCGGGATCGGCGCGCCGAGCAGCGGGAGCAAGGCCAAGGAGAGCGAGCGCCGCCGCGCGCCGCCCACGCCCACCGCGCCGATGTCGCCCATGGTCGTCGACGCGCTGCGCGCGCAGGCCAGCGACGAGAGCACGGGCTCGAGGATCACGGGCTCACTCCTCACCGGCACGTTGAGCCTGCCGGTCGACAAGCGCCTGCCCATCCTCGCGTGCGCGGTCGGGCTGCTCGTGCTCCTCGTGATCGTGGGCGTGGTCGTGGCCCACCGTCCCGAAGCAGCGCAGACGCCCGCGCTCGCATCGAGCGTGTCGAGCGTGTCGAGCGCGCCGGAGAGCAGCTCCGCCACCCTCGCGAGCGCCGCGCCGATGCCAGCGATTCCCGATCCGGAGCCAGCCGCCTCGGCGGTCGCGAGCGCGCCGCCCGCGCCCAGCGCGCCCGCGTCCAGCGCGGCCGCGCCCAGCGAAGCCGCGACGACCGTGTCCGCCCCCCATCCCACCTCGGTCCGGCCGGCGCCCCCCGTGGCGCCCGTTAGACCGCCCGTCGTCACGACGCCGCGCAAGGACTGCAATCCGAACTACACGGTCGATCCCGCGACCGGCCGCAAGAAGTACAAGTTGGAGTGCATGTAGGGAGCTCACCGCCGCTGACGGTCAGGTCGTCCAGGACTCGATGCCGGGCGCGAGGGGCAAGGGCGGCAAGGAGCTCGCGGGCACGACGCAGTTCAAGTAGCGGCGCTGCCTTTCATTTCGACCATCGCGCGGCTCACGTCCTCGAGGGAGTCTCCCATGGTGTCGATGGTGCGGAGCTCGGCGTCGTCGATGCCGACCGCGGCGGCGCGCGCGGTATCCACCGCGGTATAGGCCTTCGCGAGCACCGTGACGTGATCGTGGATGCGCTGGTCGACCATACCCAGCACCGCAGCGGCGGCGGAGGGCTGAGCGAGCGGGAGCTCGGCGATGCGCACGAGGACCTTCGGGCGCGACCGCTCGAGACGAACGCGCGCCTCGGCGAGGCGGAGCAGCGCGCCCCACGTCTTGCGGACGCGGAGCTGCGTCGCGCGATCGAGCGGGACCTCCTGGGCGTTGCGCCGGAGCTCTGCGCCTTCGAGGAGCGCGCTGCGCGCCGGCTCCGAGACGTCCTTGGCCGACCCTTCGAGCGCGTGCGCCACCGGATCATCGGCCTCGACGAGGAGCGGCAGCGCCGCGAGCACCGCGGCGACGACGATCGCCACCATCGTGACCGGCAATGACCCGCCGTTGAAGGCGGTGGAGAGCGAGCCGCCGAGCGCGCCGGCGACGAGCGCGACGACGACGTGCACCGCGCGGGCGGTGCGCGAGCGGATGCGGGTGGTCCGCTCGGCGAAGGCCGCGGCGAGGATCACCGCGCCCGCGGCCGCCGGCGACACCGGCGAGAGGATGCCGGCGCCGAACGCGCCCAGCGCGCCGCCCGCGATGGCGAGCGAGCTCACGGTGCCGCTCGCGCAGACCGCGACCAGCACGCCGAGCCACACCAGCGCGACCGACGAGCCCACCGGGCCGAAGCGGTTCGCGATGGGCGCGATGGCGAAGAGAGACGCGGCAGCGACCAGGAAGGCGAGCTTCTTCATGACTAGAAGACGCTCCGCGCGGAGTTCGCCATGTCGCGTTCGGTGTTCGACTTTGCGGCCGACTTGCCGGCAGCGCTCGTGGGCGCGACGGTCTTGAAGCCCTGCTTCATCGCGCCGTACGCCTTCATCTGGGAGTCGAGCGCGGGGGCCGCGGCCGGCGGCGCAGCCATGCGGGCGCGCGCCAGGTTCTTCTCGTTCTCCTCGGTGATCTGCGCGGCGAGAGCGACGTTGCCCTGCGCATAGGCGCTCGAGGCCTCGACCTGCTTGCGCGACGCGATGACGCTGGTGGCGCTGGCGAGGACCGCGCCGTCCTGGCCGCTCTCGACGTCGGACGCGCTGTTCGTGGCGAGGAGCGTGAGCTGCGGCGCGCGCACCGCGGTCACCGACGTGCTGCCGACGAGGTTCCAGGAGGCCTGCGTGTCGACCGTCATGCCTTCGGCGCCGCGCGTGACCGCGGCGAGCTCGACGATCACGCGGCGCTCATCACCGCCGAAGAGGGAGCCGATGGCGAGCTCGACGGCGTTGCCGCGAACCACCGCGTCGGCGCCGGACGCGCTGACGAAGCGCATGCCGTCCGGGAGCTCCAGGCGCACGCGCGCGTTCTCGACGGTGGTGCCTGCGGTCTCCTCGAGCTCGCGATGGAGGAACCGGGCGAGCGAGGCGCCGTCCTTCACGAAGGCGAAGTTGCCGTGGCCGTTCTGCGCGAGGCTACCCATGTAGCTCTCGTCGAAGTCGAGGCCGATGCCCAGCGAGGAGACCGTGATGCCCGAGGCAAAGCTGTTGCGCGCAAGGGTCTCGGCCTGGGCGCGCGTGCTGTCGAGGCCGTCGCTCACGAGGATGATGCGGCGCACACGGCCGCGCGCCGACTCGTCGAGCGCGTGCAGGCCGGCCGACATGCCGCTCGGGATGTTGGTACCGCCGCTCGCCTCGAGCTGACGGATGCGGGCGGGCAACGACTCGCGTACCGCGCCCACGCGGACGAGCGGCTGGAGAACCTCGCTGTCGCCGGAATAGCGGATGACGGCGATCTCGTCGTCATCGCGCATGTCGGCGAGGAGGCGGAGGACGGAGCGCCGCGCCTCCTCGATCTTCTCGCCGCTCATCGAGCCGGAGGTGTCGAGCACCACCGCGAGCGAGATGGGGGCGCGCTTGTGATCGCTGGCGCGCGCATCGGCATCGGCCACGACGCGGATGTCGGCGAAGATCGGGGTCTCGCTGCCGGAGAGCACGCGGGAGTGGCTGAGCGACACCATGCCGTGCACGCCGGGTCCCGAGAATGCCGCAGAGCTCTTGCCGGCGGTGAGCACGCCCGGCGTCTTGCTCGTGAACGAAGCATCACCCGGGAACGCGGAGGAGGCGGGCGCCCGGTAGAGGACGAGGCCGCCGGTGGCGAGGACGACGGCACAGAGGGCGATTCCTCGCCTCACGCGGGACGACATGGTCAGCGACATGGCCCCCTCGGACGCACGAGGAGGCGATTCGTTTTGTCGTTCGTTGAATCAATCGCGAATAGCCCGAAAACCCGTGGATCATGAGCGGGACAAGCGCCGGATCGCGGAAGCGGAAGGAGGAGAGCCGAAGCGGCTCTCCCCTCGGGAGGGCGGGAGGGGAAGCGCGGTTCGCGCTCTCCTTCACGCTCGCTTCCGCGACTCAGCGATTCTCCGTCTCACGAATCAGCGCGTGATCGGGGCCTCGGTCGTGACGCCCGCGCCGAACCACGGGATGCCCGCGCCGCCGTCGCCGGTGAGGGTCTTCACGACCGTCGCCGCGCCGGTGTTCATGTCGATCTCGGAGATCTTGCCGTTGTCCGAGAAGCCGTACCCCTTCCCCGCCCAGTAGCCGAGGCCGTAGATGTCGATCTGCTTCGTGTCGCCGATGATCTTCTTCAGGTTGCCGGTCCTGGGATCGACCTCGGCGAGGAGGTCGGTGGGCGCGACGCCCGCGTCCCCGAAGATCTTCACGGTGAGGAACGTGCGGTTCTGGTTCTGGATGAGCGAGATGAGATCGCCCGACGACTTGTACCGCGTGCCGACCGCCGTCGGGTTGAGGACGCCGATCTTCGTCATCACCCCGGTGGTCGTGTCGATTCGCACGTAGTCGGTCGACTCGACGCCCGTGGCGGTGGGCGCATAGCCGACGAGCGCTTCCCTCGTGGGATCGGCGGTGCCCGCGGGAACGAACGAGAGCGCGTTCGGGTAGTCGTGCTCGTCGATGCCGTGCGCCTTGACCTCGGTGCACGTCGCAGTGATGGGATCGACCTTGAGGAAGCGCGCGAACGTGGTCGCGTACACGGAGCCCGTGCGATCCACGGCGAGGTCGACGACCTGCTCGCTCCCGTTCAGGCAAGAGAACTTGCCGATCATCTTCAGGTCGTTGCTGACCGGTTCGAACAGATACAGCGTGTCGGCGGTGTGCGCGTAGACGCGCCCGGGCGTGCCCGGCGGGATGTACGTGTCGGCGACCTCCGCATCCTGCTCCTCGATCGGGATGTCCCCGCTGTCCTTCTTGCCGCCGCTGCCGCCTTCGATCAGCGGGAGAGACGACGGGCTGTCCTTCGACGAGCTGCACGCTGCAGCAACGAGGGTGAGCGCGGTGGACGAAGCGGCGAGCGTGCAGAACGACAAGACGAAGGCACAGCGAGACCGCATTTCCCGAAGATACGCTACGGGTGCAGCGTCAGCCACTGCGAGGCCGTGGCTCCGCTCGATCCACCCTCGACCGCGTTCGCGGCGATGCGCTGTCCGCTCAGTACGCCCTGCGCGCAACGGGCGAATTGCGGTAGTTTCGGCGCGGTGACGATCGGAATGATCACCCCCTTGTCGTCGATCGACATGTGGATCTCGGCCGATCCTCCGATGGGCGACGCTGCCATCGTGAGCGCGTCGCGATAGCACCCGCTGAGCTTGGGAAGGAGCTCGCCCATCTTCCTTCTCATCGCATCCTCGCGCACGCCGGAAGGGCTGAGCGTGCCGAGCGCGACGTACGCCGAGGCCGGGTTGTAGTCGGGCGGGGCCGCAGGAGCCGGCGGCGTCGTCGCCGCGGCGACCGCGCTGGGCGCGACCGCGGCCGACGTCGCGGCGGCGCGCGCGGCAACGATGGGCGCGGGCGGCGGACCGGCCTTCGGCGCGGGCGACCCGCGACGCGCCGACGCCGACGCCGACCCCGACGCGATCGCGAGCGCGAGCGGCTCGACGAGCGGCGAAGGCTCGGCGGTGCCCGGCGGCAGGCTCCCCAGGACGACGGAGCCCTCGGGCGACGCGCTCGGCAACGTGGCGGCGTGCGCAGCGTCGACGCTGCCGCTGCGCGCGATGGCGAGGACCCCGAGCCCGCCGACGAGCAGCGCGACCGCCGCGACCGCCGCGACCAGCCCGAGATACCGAGAGCCAGCGCTCATCGGTACGGTGACCTCGGTGCCGTCCGACGTGTGCTTCGACGTGAAGTCGACGTCGGCACGCGGCGGCGGCGGCGGCGGGAGCGAGGCCGGCGTGCCGTCCGCGTTGAGTCGCAGCGTCGACGTCTCGCCCTGCACGAGCGTCCGCGCGCTCGACACGTCTAGCCCGTCGAGCCCGGGCGGCGCAGCGAGGAGGTGCGCGCCGCTCTCGTCGGTCAGGCTCTTCTGCCGTTCGCCGAACACGCCGCGGAGGTCGCGTCGCATGTCGCGCGCCGTCTGGTAGCGATCGTCGCGTGACTTCTCGAGCGCGCGGAGGCAGATCGCCTCGAGGCGCGCGTTCACGCCCGGGCGCAACCTGGAGGGAGGCACCGGCTCGTCGGTCACCTGCTTGAGCACCACGCCCAGCGCGTTCTCGGCGAAGAACGGCACGCGCCCCACGAGCAATTGATAGAGGATGATGCCGACCGAGTAGAGGTCGGAGCGCGGGTCGAGCGCGTCACCGCGCGCCTGCTCGGGCGACATGTACTCGGGCGTGCCGATCAGCGTGCCGCTGGACGTGAGCGCCGAGCCGTTGTTCTCGGTCGGGAAGGCGCGCGGATCGCTGAGCTTCGCGATGCCGAAGTCGCAGACCTTCACCTGGTAGGGGCGCTGGTCGTCGTCGTCGGCGCCGACGCTCACCATGATGTTCTCGGGCTTGAGATCGCGATGGATGATCCCGAGCTCGTGCGCCACCGAGACGGCGGCGAGAGTCTGCGCGAGGATGTCGACGATGCGCGTGTCGGGCAGGGGCCACTCGTCACGCAGCACGGACAGCAGATCGCGGCCGTGGAGGAACTCCATCGCGATGTAGACGAGGCCGTCTGGCTCGACGCCGTAGTCGTAGATGCGTACCGAGTTGGCGTGGTCGAGCCGGCTCGCGGTCCTTGCCTCGCGGTAGAAGCGCTCCTTGAACATCGCGTCCTTCGCGATGTCGGGCCGCATGATCTTGAGCGCGATGACCGTGTCGAGCACGGTGTGACGCGCGCGATAGACCTCGCCCATCGCGCCCGCGCCGATGGGCCCTTCGATCTTGAATTTGCCAGCGACGACGCGCCCGAGCAGATTCGCCATCTCGCCCATTGCGGATGAGTCTAGCAAGCCTCGACATGGACTCCGGATTTCACGCAGAGGACCGACAAGGTCCTGAATGACCGTCCGGAGCGCCGCAACACGCGTTTGCGAGGCGGCAGCCCACGTTTTGCGAGGTGGGCTCACCCGCGAAGTGGTAGAGGCGAGGGGGTGTCGGTGTTCGGTCGAGTCTTTTTCTGCGCCGCGTCCGCCGCGGTCATGCTCTCCGCCGGGTGCAGGGCGGACAAGCCCACGGTCAGCTACGCGCCGGGGTTCGTGAAGGAGAACCCGAAGATCTCGATCTTCGGCGTCTTCCGCGACGGCCGGATGGACCCGGAGATCTGGGAGAACCTCGGCCCTTCGTTCGCGACCGCCCTTCACCGCGAGGCGTGCGGGATCGCGGTGGGCGGCGCGATGCGCGTGTCGAACGCGCAGCTCTTCGGCGCCATCGACGGCGTGGCCCGCGCAGACGGCATCACCGACGATCTCCTCGAGAAATTCGCGCCCGCCGCGCAGGGCGACGCGATCCTGGTGATCGTGATGGCGGGGCGTCTCCCGAAAAAGGCCGCGGACGGCGCGGTCGGCACGACGGCGACGACGGCCGCGCCGATGCGGCCGATGCGCGGGAGCGGCGGCGGGCGCCCGCGGTCCCCCGGCAAGCTGGGCCCGCAGGCGCATGTCGATCGCAACTTCCTCGAGCTATCGGCGTCGCTGTACTCGAAGAAGCTGCGTGAGTCGGTGGCGATGGTGCAGATGACGTACAAGGGCGCGAGCGAGGCCGAGGCGTTCAAGCTGTTCACGGAGAAGCTCGCCGCCGCGTTCCCGGGGGCGACGTGCGAGGGGTGGCTGGCGGATCTCGGGGTGACGGCGGATTCGTTGCAGTAGTCGCACACCGCGGAGCACGACCGCACGCTGCGAGCGAAAGATCGGGCTTGCCCCTGGACCCGCAGCGGGGGCGCCGCTAAGAAATCCCTATGCGGATGCTCGCGTTGCTCGCGCTGCTCGTGGTCGGGGCGCCCGCCTGTGGTCCGGCGCGCGAGCCGAACGTCGCGCGCGTGCGGGCGGTCGCGAACCCTCTCGCGCTCGGGTCGGCGCGGGTCTGCGTGATGCGCCCGGAGACGCTCGCGCGGGACGTCTCGATGGAGGTGCGCGACAACGGACGACTCGTCGGTGCGACCCGCGGCGGCACGTACCTGTGCTGGCTGGCGGCGACGGGCGAGCACCAGCTCACGTCGAACGACGACGACACCGGGCCGACCTGGCTCGAGGCGCGCGCGAACGGACGCTACTGGCTGCACCAGGAGGTCTCCGAGCTGGGCGGCCGCCTGCACGCGCATCTCGACTGGGTCGACGAGACTGCCGCCGCCGAGCTGATCGACGAGTGCGACGAGCGCGTGCGCGTCGCGGTCCCGGGCCACGAAGATGCGCCCGACGCGCTGACCATCGCGCCCGCGAAGGCCCGCCGGTAACCTACGCCCCGGCGAGCAGATCCGTCGCGCGCGCCAGCAGGTCCGAGGGGACGCACGGCTTCATGAGCACCTCTTCTGATGCGCCCGCCTCTCTCGCGAGCTGATGCCGAGCTGCGTTCGGTGCACGGATGCGCTTCGTGGCTTCCCGGCCATCCATCACGGGCACTTCGAGCGCGGCTCCAGGCCGCACGCGCGGCGCGGGCGTGCTTCAAAGAGCCTAGAGTTCCTCGAGACCGAACAGCGTCGCGTCCGTGTTCGTGGGGACGACGTTCCACTTCGTGCCGCCGCGACGGCGGCCGAGGAGCGTGCCGTGCTCGCCTGCGACGTAGTCGAGCGAGCCCCCGTACGCGGCGCCGGGGACGAGCGCAGCGCGCAGGTTCGCGGTGGTCGCGGCGTGCGCGAGCGTCCACTCGCCTGCGTTGCGTTCCATCACGAGCCCGCCGTCGCCCACCGCCAGCGCGTACTCGCCGAAGCTGTCGAGCGCGATGGCCCGCAACGC
>JAYTHX010000210.1:0-4944 GCA_043732195.1 Polyangiaceae bacterium | reverse complement strand
ATAGGAAGCCCAACCCCGATCCGCGGGGCCAAGCCGGGGACCGCGGAAGATCGCCGAAAGGCAGGCGCGGGCCATAGGGGACGAACTACAGCCCCACGGGAAAAGCCGACCTTTTTGGTTCAGCTCAGCTGGTAGAGCCTTGGGCTACTCTCTGCAACGTTAAGCTGCTACCTCGCCAGGCGTCAATTCGACGTCGGGAAACCTAACCATGCGCACCTTCTTCCTCTTTCCGTCCACGCTTGTCATCGTCAGCGCCGCCGCGGCCGCGTGCAGCGGCTCCACGAGCGGGGGCATTCAGGACGGCGGAGCGTCTTCCGGCAGCTCGGGCAGCTCGGGCAGCTCGGGCAGCTCGGGCAGCTCGGGCACGTCGGGCAGCTCGGGCAGCTCGGGCACGTCGGGCACGTCGGGCACGTCGGGCACGTCGGGCAGCTCGGGCTCGTCCGGCTGTGGGCTCACCCCCAGCTGGAAGGCCAACGGTCCCGTGTGCGACGCGTGGATGGCTCAGCACTGCTGCAGTCAGGAGCAGGCATGCGCCGCAGACACGGGGTGTGCAGCGTTCCTGAATTGCGTCAATGCCTGCCCGATCCCGCGGAAGGACGCGTGCGCGAACGCCTGCGGGACCTCGTTGCCCGCGGGGATCACGGCCATCGGCACCTGCAGCAAGCAGACGCCCCCCGCCGTGGACACCGCGATCCCTGCCTGCGAGTGGCCCTGAGCGCGCAAGCGTTCGGATCGCCCGAAGTACCTGAAGGAGGAGTTTCGGAAGTACCTTGAGTGCGGGGACTTCTCGCGCGGCGTCGTCCACGTCCAGTGCCCGGCGTGCCACGAAGACAAGGCGGTCGCCTTTTCTTGCAAGTTGCGCGGCCTGTGCCCGAGCTGCGCGGGGCGCCGCATGGCGGGCACGGCGGCGCACCTGGTGGACTGCGTGCTGCGCGCAGTGCGGGTGCGACAGTACGTGCTGGCATTTCCGTACGAGCTGTCGGGCCTGGCGGCCACGCGACCCGAGGTGCTGCGCGCGCTGTCGCGCATTTTCCGGGAGGCGCCTGCGCCGCTGCGCCGGCGCTACCAGCGCTGGGCCAAGCGAGCGGCGCACGCGACGACGCGCGTGGAGACGGGCGCGGTGACGGGCGTGCACCGTGCCGGCGCGAGCCTCGACGTGCATGTCCACTTCCACGTCCTCTGCCTCGATGGCGTCTACGTCGAGACAGAAGCCAAGGACGGGACTTCGGGTACTACGATCGCGCGATCACCCTGTACATGCACCAGGCCGACCAATGGTCCTTCTTCGGTGCACGCGCGATCTCGTGCATCGAGCGCGAGGCGTCGTTCGTGCTCGACGGGCTCCTCGAGAACGACATGATCCTCGAAATCCGCGAGCACCACACGGACACTCACGGCGCCACGGAGCACATCTTCGCCGCCGACCGTGGTGGCGCCGTGGATGAGGGCGTTCACGTTGCTGCGGCCGGCGATGTTCAGGAAGTAGCGCGCGAGCGCGTTCGATTCGTAGTGCTGCTCGTTGTAGTCGTGGATGACGATCGTGAGATCGCCGAGCGGGATGCCGGCGGTGGTGGCCGGCAAGCCGACCTCGTAGCCCGATGCCGTGCGCATCTTGGCGGCGGCGGCCGCGACCGCCATGAACTTCGTGGAGCTGAGCGGCTGCACCGGCTTCGCGTGCGTGCCGTTCGAGAAATAGCGATAGCGAGGGTGCCCCTCGGCATCACGGCGGATCGCGATGACCGTGAAGTCGAGATCGGGAGCGAAGCCCGCGAACGTCTGCGTGTCGACGTGGACGTCGCCGAGCGGACCCGCGGGCGCAAAGCCGTCATCGCGACTGGCACGATCGGGCAGACGAGATCACGAGCGGTGTTCGTCGGCCACGCCTTGCGATGGCAGGTGTCGTCCTGGTACTCGAAGTTCGAATTCGACGCGTTGGCCGACGCCGCGCAGCCGGGGGTCACCTCGACGAGCGCGTCCTCGCTCGAGGCCGGCACGTCGGCCTCGCCGTTCGCGGTGCCGTCCGACGGGGCCGCGCACGCGATGGCCATGAGAGAGGAGAGGACGGCCGCGGCGAGCGGCGCGGTGGGTAGACGCATGAGGTGGGAATTCAGCACACCCCATGCCACGCTTTAGATTCCCCTGACCGCCAGAAATCCGAATCATTTCGCTGGCGGGACACCGAGCACGGAGGGTCTCGCGCCGTCGCCCTGGATCATTCCGGCCGACACGGACCCGCGCATGGCTGTCCGAAGACGCCCGTGCGGAAGAACTGATCCGCGTGTCGCATCGCCGCGCCGAGGCTCCGCAGCTTCCCGTGCGGATCCTCGCCGTCGCGGTCCGGTTGGTTGACGAGAGGTGCCGCGGGAAGGCCGAAGTCGAACTCCACCATCGCCGAGCCGCCGGTGAGCGGCGCCGCGACGTCGTCGATCCCGAACACGTGACGATTCACCGGCATGATGTTCCGCGCACCGACCGCTCTCGCGATGAGATGCGCGCCGAGGGGCGAGACCTGATGGTCGCCGAGCGCGACGTGGATGAGGACGTCGTGCGCCGGCGTGCCGGGCAGCAGGTCCTTCGCGATGTACGGCGCGTAGCCGTCGGGCTCGGTCGCGTCCCACCACATTTGCATGAGCCCGAAGACGATCTGCACGTCGATCGGGTTCTGGTAGACGAGGTGGAGCAGGAACGAGAAGCCCTCGAAATCGACACTGCGGTTGAAGAGCAGCGAGTAAGGCATGCCTGGCTCCCCGAGCAAGCCACGCGTCACGTCGGTGGTGATCGCCATGTACGTCGCGCCGAAGATCCCGCCTTGGCTATCGCCGCGATAGAAGCGCTGCGTGGGGTCGATGACGCTCGTGCCCTCGAACACGACGTTCTGATCCCTCACGAAGCGACCGCGCATGAGGCGCATCAGCAGCAGCTCGTCGATGAGGCCCTGATGCTGGCGATCGACGCTCGAGCGAAACCCAATCGGGTCGCCGCTCAACGTCTGCTGGAGGAAGCCGCTGTCGGCGGGCCGTGCCATGCCGAGGAGGTCGGTGGAGAACGCGACGTAGCCCATCGTGTCCGCGATGAGCGCGAGATAGCCGTCCTCGCCCTCGTGCATGGAGCCGAGCAGACCGTGGCCGTTCATCACGATCGGACCCGCGTGCTTCGCGCTCGCGAGGCTGTTCGGGACGTGGACCACGAAGGGCGCCTCGTACGTCCCGTTCCTCACGGGCAAGCCGTTCGCGCCGAGCACCAGCCGCCCGCCCGGGCCGGGCTTGTCGAGGTAGAGCGGCACGGTCATCGTGCCGTTGATGCGGCGGCGGATGCGCGGGTTCGGATTCTCCTCCACCTTCGTGACGACGTATTCCGGGCCGAGGTCGCCGACCTCCGCGAGCGCGGCGTCGCGCATCGAGAGCAGTCGCCGCGTCGTCCGTTCGCGGCTCGCGGTGACCCAGTCCCACGCGAGCTGGAGCTCCGCGATGACGACGCCCGCGCGCTGCAGGCGCGCGAAGACGTCGTCGTAGCCGGCCCGTCGATCCTCGATCGACCGCTCGGGGCGATGGTCACGAAGTGCCTGGAAAGCCGGGCTCGGCGCGATCGGAGCGCCGTCTGCGCCCACCACCCGTCGGATGGCCGCGATGTAACGCTTGCCGGCGTCGAGCCGCACCGCCGTGTGGATGACGAGGACGCGGTGGTCGTCATCCTGCGGCATGCTCTCGTCGAGCTCTGCCCAGTGCGGGATGCGCGCGCCGCTGTCGGCATCGAGGACCACGGTGGGCGAGCCGTCGGTGAGTGAACGCTCGATGTCCTCCTGGCCGACGAGCCCGAGTGTCGTCGCACCCGGCAGGTGCGTGATGATCGGCATGCCAGGCGAGAAGCCGTCCAGATCGGTGAACGCGGCCGGATCGATCGGGTGGCCCGCCGACCACTCCGGCAGCGTCGACGGTCCGAAGGCGACGCGTTTGCCGGTCGGCGTGGCAGGGTCGTCGGCAAGCCAGTGGCTCGACGGCAGCGGAAGCCCGCAGTGCGAGGGCACGATGGGATCGCAATCGGCGCGGACGTCGACCGGCGGCGGCAGGTCGACGGGAGCCGGGCTCCTCGAGCACGACGAGGTCGCGCCGAACCCCAGCATCAGCACGAGGGAAATCACGGTCCGCACGAGTTCCTCCGTGCCACGGCCAGAACGCGGCCGTTGCGCGTAGGCCCGCGGGAGACCCAGCCGAGACATCGTGCAACGTCGGCCTCCGACTTGTGCGCTACCCTGTCGCCCATGAAGGCGATCTGGAAGGACGCAGTACTCGCGGAGAGCGACGACACCGTCGTCGTCGAAGGCAACCATTACTTCCCGGCGAGCGCGCTGGCGCGCGAGCACATCAAGCCCAGCGACACGCACTCGAATTGCCCGTGGAAGGGCATCGCCAGCTACTACGACGTCGTCGTGAACGGCGAGGTCAACAAGGACGCGGTCTGGTTTTACCCGACGCCCAGCGAGAAGGCGGCGTCGATCAAGGACCGCGTCGCGTTCTGGAAGGGCGTGCAGGTCGTCGCGTGAGCCGCGCGCGGTGACCGACGATCGGTTCGCCGCCGTCGACGATTACTTCACACGCGCGCTTCATCCTGCGGAACCCGAGCTCGACGAGGTGCTAATCTAGAAGCGAGCGCCGTCGGCGGTCTGCCGCCGCACAACGTGTCGGCGCCGGAGGGCAAGCTGCTCATGCTCATCGCGCTGATGCAGCGGGCGAAGCACATCCTCGAGATCGGTACGCTCGGCGGCTACAGCACGATCAGGATGGCGCGCGCGCGTCCGGAGGGCGGGCGCGTGGTGACGCCGGAGAAAGACCCGAAGCATGCCACCACGGTCGGCGGTTCCAGTGCGAGCGCAATTTCGTATAAGAGGTACCTCGTCGACTCGCAGGGTCGGTCGTTTGCACAGCCAACCCGGCTACGACTTCCTTC
>JAYTHX010000209.1:0-4947 GCA_043732195.1 Polyangiaceae bacterium | reverse complement strand
CGGCCCCGAGCGCGAGCGCGAGCGCGAGGAGCGCGCGAGGCCGCGTCCTCGTGAGCGCCGCGATCCCCGGCAGACCGAGCGAGGCGGGGGGCGGCCCGCGCTCGAGCCATGCGCCGACCTCGGGCACCACGATCAGGATCGCCACGGCGGTCAGCACCTCGCCGGCCGCGCAGAGCACGCCGAGCTGCCGCATGCCGGTGATCTCGCTGAGCGCGAGGCAGCCGAACGCGGCCCCCGCGGCGACCGCTGCGCCGAGCGTGGGCTTCCACGTCTCGCGGCGCGCGATGGCGGCGGCCTCGGCGGGTGAGCTCCCCGCGCGCCGCGCCTCGAGCAGGCGCCCGTACACGTGCACGCCCGTGTCGACGCCCACGCCGATCACGACCGCCGCGAACGCGGTGGCGATGGCGGAGAGGCGCGGATAGACGATCGCGGCAAGCGCGGTGGTCCACAGAGTGCCGACCGCGAGCGGGGGCAGCACGGCGAGGAGCGCGCGCGGCCGCCGGAACAGCGCCACGAAGATGACCGACGCCAGCACCGCCGAGAGCACACCGCTCTTCTGGAGGTCGCCCTTCATCATCGCCTCGGTCTGCTTCGCGATGACGTGTCCGCCGGTCAGCGCGATGCGGACGCCCGGGTGCGCGCGGCGAACGACGTCGAGCGCGGCCTCGGCCTCGCGCGTGAAGCGCGCCGCGGCCTTCGAGTCGAACGCGCGCCCTCGCGGCTCGATGATCAGCAGGCGCGCGCGGCCGTCTTCCGCGACGAACGCGCCGCTGGCCGCGTTGGCGCGCGCGCCGGCGGCGACCTCCATGCGTCGCTCGAACGGGATCATCAGGAGGCGCAAGGGATCGCGCGCGAGCGTCTCGGCCGCCTCGCCCGCGCCCGGCGCGAGGAGGAGCTTGCGCGTGTCCCGCAGGCGCCTTCGCATGCCCTCCTCGGTGAGAGCGCTCTCGAGCTCGGCGCGTGCCATCGGCCCTGCGAAGCGCCACGCGGCCGTGGGGTCGGGCGCGTCGCCCGGTCGCGGCGTGGGCGCCGGCACCTGCTCGATGACCTGGGCGATGGTCCCGCACGCGCGCAGCGCCTGGGCTGCCTGCGCAGCGGCGGCTTCGACCGCCACCGGGTCGTCCCCCTTGAGGAGCACGGGCGCGACGTCGCCACCGCCGAAGACGCGCGTGACCCGCGCGAGCATCGATGCCTCGGCGGTGCGCGGAAAGAGCTCGGTGAGGTCGGTCGAGAGCTGCAGTTGGGTGACGAGCACCACCGACAGCACCGTGACGAGCACCGCGACGATCCGGAGGAGCCTCACGCGCGCGACCTGCCGCCTCAGGGCTCCGAGGCAGGCGGTGCGTGCAGAAGGATGCGCACGCGGATGATCCGCCGGCGGCTGACGCTGATGATCTCGGCGGTCCCGTCGGAGCCGATCTGCACCTTGTCGCCGATGCGCGGGATGCGCCCGAGGTGGTTCAGGACCACGACGCCGACGGTCTCGGCGGAGGTGTCGTCTTCGATGTGGATGCCGAGGTGCCGGAGCTCCTCCATCGTGGCGCGCGCGTCGACGTCCCACGCGTTCTCGACGTTCGCGACCTTGAGCACGCGCGCCGCCTCGACGTCGAGCTCGTCCTTGATCTCGCCGACGATCTCCTCGAGCAGATCTTCCATCGTCACGAGACCGCTCGTTCCGCCGTACTCGTCGACGACGACGGCGATCGGGATCTGCGACTTCTGCATGTCGCGCAGGACGTCGAGCAGGCTCTGCGTCTCGGGAACGAAAAGGAGCTCGCGACGCACCGCCTCGAGGTTCGGCAATGCGACGTTCGCGGGATCGAGGAGGAAGTCCTTCGCGTAGAGATAGCCGGCCACCTCGTCGACGCTGCGCTCCTTGGTGAGGACGACGCGCGAGTACTGGTGCGTCCGCAGCTGATTGGCCGCCTCTTCGCCCGAGGTGCCCACCGGCAGCGTGAAGATGTCGACGCGCGGGACCATCGCATGGCGCGCGGTGCGGTTCGCGAACCGGGCGACGCGCTCGAAGAGATCCGCGCGGCTCTTGCCGCCCGGGCTGCGCGACGCGCCAGCCGCGAGGATGCCTATCAGCTCGTCCTCGCTGAGCGAGCCCTCGCTCGCGGTGTCGCTGCTCATTCCCATGCTGCGCAGGATCAGCTTCGTCGCCACCTCGAGGACCCAGAGGAGCGGCTTGAACGCGAGATAGATGATGTGGAGGAAGCGCGCGGAGCCGAGGGCCAGCTCCTCGGAGCGCTGGATCGCGATGAGCTTCGGCACCAGCTCGCCGAAGAGCACGTGACCGAACGTCAGCAGCGCGAACGCGATGACGACCACCACGTAGTGGAGGATGTTGCCGGGCTCGTGGCCGAGGATGAACCGCGCCAGGCGGTCGACCTGGAGCTCCACGGCCGGCTCGCCAATCCAGCCGAGGCCGAGGCTCGCCAGCGTGATCCCGAACTGGGTCACGGAGAGGTAACGGTCGAGACGACCCACCACCTGCCGCGTGCGCTCGATGCGCGGATCTTCGCGCGGCGCCTTCTGCGAATGCGCGAGGGTCGTGCTGACCTTCACGAGCGCGAACTCCGCTGCCACGAAGAAGCCGTTCAAGAGGATGAAGACGGCAGCGAAGAAGAGCCCGAGCACGTTGGGCCGGGTACCATAGCAGGCGCATGTAAGCGCCGAGCATCGACCTGCCGTGGCTCTCGGCAGAGGTGGTGTAACAGCGCTGATATCTCCGGAATCTCGGGGGGTTAGCGCGCTTTCCCTTAGGCAAACCGGTGAAGTCCCGTAAGGTCGGTACTGTGGGATCTCTTCGTTCAAAACGCATTTTCTGGCTGACCACGTTGATCGCTGTCGGTGGGATCGTCGCGTGCTCGGGCGACGACAAACCCGCTCCTGGAGGCGGCGCCGCCGCCGTCACGCAGCCCCCCGCGCAGGGCTGCAACCCGGCTAACCCCGAGCAGGGGTGCTCCTGTCAAACCGAGGGCGCGACCGCCGAATGCGGCGCCGTCGAACAGGTCGTCGACAAGAACGTCGTCTGCTCCATCGGACACACCTCGTGCGTGTCGGGCAAGTGGGCCGCGTGCAAGGGCGAGCGGGTCATCACGAAGTCGATGTCGAACATCCACTTCACGGGTTACGGCGATGCCGGCGCGTGCGCCGACCCCTGCACCCCCGGCTGCACCACGACCACCGATACGCCCCCCGGCGTCGCGCTGCCTTCGGGGCTCACGAGCGACGGCGGCACGGGCATCACCATCGAGCCCACGCCGCCGCCGCCGAACACGTGCACCGGCCTGACCATCTCGCCGTCGTCGTCGCCGGCCACCGACATCGTGGTGACCTCGACGTCGACGTTCACCACCAAGACCTTCACGAGCGCGCTTGTCCCCGCGGGCTGCAACCCGTCCGCTCCGGCCGCGCTCTGGTACACCGACAAGTTCGACGTCGCGCAGATGGACCCGAACGTCCCGGGCAAGCTCACGGTGGTCGTTCCCATCGCCGGCCCCGTCAACGTCGGCGCCTCCCTCGGCAGCTACAGCGCGACGGTCCCGGCAAAGATCACCGTCGCGGTCCAGGAGAACGGGACCGTGAACCCGCCGCCCGCCGGAGCGCTCTTCACGCAGTTCCCCACCGAGCTCCCGGCCGACGCCAACGATACGAAGCTCGAGATCGTCTACCCGTACAACGACACCGTGCTGCCGCTCGGTCTCGCGGCGCCGCTCCTCCAGTGGCGCAACACGAGCCAGCCGGCCACCGGCGGCGTCGTCGTCACGCTCCAGTACCCCGCGACCGGCACGCCGATCTTCTCCGTCTCGCAGCTCGTCTCGGAGAGCATGCTCGCGCCTGTTCCGCTGCGGACGGCGCAGCCGCGCTATCCGTTCCCGCAGGCGCAGTGGCTCGCGTTCGAGCAGACCGTGCACCGCAACCGCGCAGCGCTCGGCGACACGGGCCGCATCCTCGTGCGTCGCCGCGTCGGCTCCACGACCTACAAGGCGAAGTCGGTCGACATCCACATCGCGCCCGGCCAGCTCAAGGGCAAGGTTTATTACAACTCGTACGGCACGGCGCTCGTCAACAACTACGCTGGCGCGCAGCAGACGACCGGCGGCGCCTTTCCGGGCGGCGCGTTCGGCGCAGCCACGCTGGTCATCCCGCCGGGCGGCACCGCGCCCACCGTCGCCGCTGGCTTCAACGGCGGCAGCGGCTGCTACGTCTGCCACACGGCCTCGGCCGACGGCGCGACGCTCATCACGTCGAGCAGCAGCTTCACCGCGAGCCGGTACACGTTCCCGGGCACCGCGCCGAACGGCGGCATCGGCTACAGCAGCGGCAGCAAGCTCATCTGGAGCGGCATCAACCCCACGTCGACGCGCATCTTCTCGAGCGCCGGCGCCGACCAGGGCGACAGCACGAGCCATCTCTTCGACATCGCGGGAAACCTGGTCGCCGGCAACAACGCCCCCGCGAACCTCATGGGCGCGTTCCCCGCGTGGTCGCCGGACGGCTCGAAGGTGGCGTTCACGTTCCGCGGCGGCGACGCGAGCCCGCTCTCTGCCGCTACCGGCGACGGCAAGACGCTCTCCATGATGTCGTTCGACGGCAACAAGACATTCTCGGGGTTCCGTAACCTCGTCACGCCGACCACCGGCCCCTCGGTCTACCCCGCGTTCCTGCCCACCTCGGAGAACGGCCTCGTCTTCCAGGTCGAGACGCGCACCAGCCCCGACGGCGGCTACGGCTACACGCGCCACGACTGCGAGTGCTCGACGTACTCCGGCGCGACGGGCGAGCTCTGGTGGGTCACCACCAGCGCCACGCCGGTCTCGGCGCGCCTCAACAAGCTGAACGGCTACGACGCGGCCGGCACCGGCGGCATCCTCCCGGTCGATCCCACGAATGGCCACGCCGGCGTGGGCGGCACGATGGGCCCAGCCGGCACCAGCTTCT
>JAYTHX010000208.1:0-15045 GCA_043732195.1 Polyangiaceae bacterium | reverse complement strand
GATAGCTGTTGCGGTCGAAGATCGCCTGCTGCACGCCGTTGCCTCGGCGGTAGAAGAGCGCGTAGGGCTTCGGCGTGTTGTCGGCGCGCGCGGTCCTCGCGGTGAGCCCTTCGAGGAAGGGCAAACCGACCGCTGCACCACCGAGACCGAGAAGGAACTTGCGACGACTGAAGGCCATGGTGTCTCCGAAGCCCCGTTACCGGGAGACCGTGAGGAAGGCGTCGGTCTGCACGAGCTCGACGATGATTTCGCGCACCGAGGCGTTCTTGAGTGACCGGGAGACCGCCGGCGCGAGGTAGCGCGGCGTGACGTCGACCAGGGACGTGCCGTTGAGGTACGCCGACCAGTGCGCGGCATAGCAAGCGTGCGCGCGGGCGCTCTTGCTGACGAGATCGAAGAGCGGGACGGAGCCGTCGAACGCGCCGATGACCTCCGCCTGCCCCTTCGTGTTGACGGGCACGTTGTTGTCGGTGGCGCGCAGCTTCCCGATCGAGTCGAAGTCCTCGAAGCTGAAGCCGAGCGGGTTGATGACGCCGGCCGCGCCGCCGTGGCAGCCGTCGCCGCAGCCCTTCGTGGTGGCCTCGACGCGCTCGCGGTTCGTGGCGCCGGGCGCCTTGTTGGGATCCGCACCGGCCGCGCCGGGCGGCGGGCTCCCGAGCGGCGTGCACAGCACGTGGCGCGCGATGTACGCGCCGCGCCGGATCGGCGAGGGATCCTTCGGCGAGGCCTCGTAGGTGAGCCAGCCCGGGTGCATGAGGATGCCCGTGCGCTTCGTGCCGTCCATCTTGATCTTCACGAACAGGTCGGGGCCGGCGACCGCGATATCGGGAATGGTCGAGGGGTCGATGCCGTAGATGGGCGCGAGGCGGTTGTTGACGTAGGCGACCGTCGACGTGTCGAGGTCCTTCAACGTGCCGTCGCCGTCGATGATGAGATCCTTGACGGTGCGGCGGATGTCCTCGGCGGTGTCGAAGTCGAAGCCGTCGTAGAAGTTCGGGAAGAGGTCGAGGGGGCGGCTCTTCACCTCGGCAAAGTGCTCGACGAGGTAGAGCTCGTCGTGGAACTCCGCGAGCGAGGTCGCCGCGCGCGGGTCCTTCAGCATGCGGCGCGCGATGTCGGCGATGCCGGCGCGCGTGAGCTTGCCGTCGCGCGCCAGCGCGAGGAGCCCGTCGTCGGGCATCGTGCCCCACAGGCCGTACGCCAGCTTCGACGCGATCTCGTAGCCAGTGAGATCGGAGCGCTTGTCGACGACGGCCGAGGAGCCCGTTCCGTACGTCGTCTCCTTCACGGCATCGCTGCCGAACGTGATCCGGTAGACGAACTTCGGCGACTGGAGGACCGACGTGAGGACCCACTTGACCCGGACGTTGAAGGGGTCGCCCGCGGCGGCGGCCCCGGCGGTCTCGGCGGCGGCGATGACGGAGGCGAGCTCGGCGGGGGTCACCGCGCGGCGATACGCGCGAGGCAGGAAGTCCGTGACGAACGCCTTCACGCGCACGTCGGTGGCGGCCGAGACGTCCTTCGAGGCGTCGGGCAGGAGCGCGCTCAGCGCGTTCTCGTCGTCGACGATGAGCGAGGAGAGCTGCTCGGCGGCCTTCTGGTACGCCGCCCAGTGCTGCGTGGTGACGATGAGATCACCGGCCTCGGACCCGAAGCGATCGGCGGACGCCACGGCGTCGGGCGGGAACTCGATGGAGTTGCCAGGGAGCATGGGCAGCTTGAGGAGGTCGCGAACGGTGCGCTCCCACTGGATGCTCGTGAGGCGAACGGCGTGCGCGGAGACCGGCAGCGGGAACGCCTGACAGGCGGGCTGGACGCAGTCGATCGGCGCCCCCTGCACGGGCTTGCCGACGGGTCCGGGCGCCGTGGCCTCGGGCAGCGATGGCTGGCCGACATCGCCCAGGCCGCAGCCCGCGTGCGTGGCGGAGCCCGCCAGGACCAGTGCCAGTCCGACCAAGTGACGATGACGGTTCATGCGCAAGGCCCTCGAAACCATGCCGCGGAGACACGACGCCCCGCAATGGTCGTACGAGACCAACCCCCTCCCCGCAACGGCTTTCGGAGGATCCAAACGGACTACATGCTACCCACATGCTACCCTGCGCCCGCCATGCCCGAGTTCATCTTCACGATGCAGGGGGTCACGAAGGTCCATCCCCCGGACAAGAAGGTCCTCGACAACATCCATCTGAGCTTCTACCCGGGGGCGAAGATCGGGGTGATCGGCGGGAACGGCTCGGGCAAGAGCTCCCTCATGAAGATCATGGCCGGCGTCGACAAGACGTTCGGCGGCGAGGCGAAGCCGCATCCCGGCACGCGCATCGGTTACTTCGCGCAGGAGCCGGACCTCGGCACCGCGAAGACCGTGGGCGAGGCGGTCGCCGAGGGCGTCGCCGAGACCCGCGCGATCCTCACGCGCTTCGAGGAGATCAGCAACAAGCTCGGCGAGCCCATGGACGACGACGCCATGACGAAGCTCCTCGACGAGCAGGCGTCGCTCCAGGACAAGATCGACGTGGCCGACGCGTGGAACCTCGATCGCCACGTCGAGCTCGCGATGGACGCGCTGCGCGTCCCGCCGGCCGAGGCCGAGATCGCGCACCTGTCCGGCGGCGAGAAGCGGCGCGTCGCGCTGTGTCGCCTCCTCTTGTCGCGCCCCGACATGCTCATCCTCGACGAGCCCACGAACCACCTCGACGCGGAGTCGGTGGCCTGGCTCGAGCACTTCCTGCACGACTACACGGGTACGGTCGTCGCGGTCACACACGACCGCTACTTCCTCGACAACGTCGCTGGCTGGATCCTCGAGCTCGATCGCGGGCGCGGTCTCCCGTTCAAGGGAAACTACACGGGTTGGCTCGAGCAGAAGTCGGCGCGCCTCGCCATCGAGGAGAAGTCCGAGTCCGCGCGCCAGCGCAAACTGAAGCAGGAGCTCGAGTGGGTGCAGGCCTCGCCGCGCGCCCGCCAGGCGAAGAGCAAGGCGCGCCTCGCCGCGTACGACGCGCTGGTCGACGCCGCGCAGAAGGGCCCGTCGGATCCCACGGAGATCTCGATCCCGCCCGGACCGCGCCTCGGCGATCAGGTGGTCGAGGCGCACAGCCTCGGCAAGGCGTTCGGCGACAAGCTGCTGTTCGACGACCTCTCGTTGCTCCTCCCGCGCGCCGGCATCGTCGGCGTGATCGGCCCGAACGGCGCCGGCAAGACCACGCTCTTCAAGATGCTGGTCGGCCAGGAGAAGCCGGACAAGGGCGAGCTCAAGATCGGCGAGACCGTGAAGATCTCGTACGTCGATCAATCACGCGACGCGCTCGCGGGCGACAAGAGCGTGTTCGACGTGATCAGCGGCGGCGAGCCCACGCTCGTGCTGGGCAAGCGTGAGGTCAACAGCCGCGCGTACTGCGGGTGGTTCAACTTCCGCGGCAGCGACCAGCAGAAGCGCGTGAAGGACCTCTCCGGCGGGGAGCGCAATCGCGTGCATCTTGCACGTTTGCTCAAGGACGGGGGAAACCTCCTCCTCCTCGACGAGCCGACGAACGATCTCGACGTCGAGACCCTCCAAGCGCTGGAGAACGCGCTGCTCGGCTTCCCGGGTTGCGTCGTGGTCATCAGCCACGATCGCTGGTTCCTCGACCGCATCGCCACGCACATCCTGGCCTTCGAGGGCGACAGCCAGGTGATGTGGTTCGCCGGCAACTACCAGGCGTACGAGGAGGACCGCAAGAAGCGCCTCGGTGAGGGCGCCGCGCAGCCCCACCGGATGAAGTTCCGCAAGCTCGCGCAGATGTGAGGCTACGCCTTCGCGGCATACCGTCCGCCATCGGACGCCACCGCGAACAGCTCGGGGAGGCCTTGCATGTGTACGCGAGGTCCTCTTCCAATCTTCTCCGCTTGGTAGTCGGGAAAGTCCCGACCGGAGTAGCGCGGACGCAGCCACTCCTCCGTCACTCCGCGGAGCGCGATCTGCCGGGCGCGGCGAGGCGGTCGCGGGAAGAGGGGCCCGCGCCCACCGTGGTCGTCGACCCGTCGGCGCACGAGGCCCCACGACGAAGGCCGCCAAGCCCTGTAGCCGGTGGGTCTTCCAGCCGGGGGTCTTTGTCGGCTACCTGACGGTGAGCACCGAGACCGCGCGCCCAACGGGATCCGAGAGCGCGATCTCCGTGACCGACGATTCCCGTACCGCTTCCAGCGACGCCGGATCAGTGCTGCGACTGGCAGTCGAAGCAGCTGCCGGTCTTGCAGTCGTCCTTCTGGACGCACGTGCCGAGCTTGCCGGGCGACAGCTCGCAGGTCTGACCGACCTTCTCGCACGCCTTCGGCGCCGCGGGCGCGGGCGCGGGCGCCTTCTTGTCGTCGGGCGGGCATGCGAGCAGCGTCGTCGTGAAGGCCGCCGCGAGCACGAGCGAGGAGAAGCGCATGCTCACTTGTGCACGATCACGCGCGTGCCCGGGTTCTCTTTCGTCGCGCGCACGCCGTGCCAGCCCTCGGGCAGCGTGGGGCCGGCCCAGCCGAAGATGTGCCGCGCGTCGTGCGGGGTGAGGTTCACGCAGCCGTGGCTGCGCTCGCGGCCGAAGCTCGAGTGCCAGAACGCGCCGTGCAGCGCGAAGCTCTTCTCGAAGTACATCACCCACGGCACGTCCTCGATGCGGTACGTGCCGTCGGACGCGCCGTCGTCATCCATCGTCGTGGAGATGTGCTTCTCGCGGATGCGGAACGTGCCCTCGACGGTGCGGTGGTCCTTCTCGGGATCCGCGTTGCGACGCCCCGTCGACACCACGGTGGCGTAGACCGGCTTCTGACCCTCGAACGCCACGAGCGCCTGCGAGCTGAGGTCGACGTCGATCCAGCGCTCGTTCGGCCCGATGTCGGCGGGGACCTTCGGCAGCCGCACGACGGCGATGTCCATGTCGCGCACCCAGAAGCCCTTGTCGGTCTCGTGGTAGACGCGATCGTGCAGCGCCTCGTGCGTGCCGGTGAGGCTCACGATCGTGAAGCGATCGATGTGGTCGCCGCGCTTCACGCCGTCGGCCTTGTCGCTCGGGTCGAGCTGGGTCTGGTTCGCGCGCGTGCCGACCACGAACGCGACCGGCAGCTTGCGCTTCTCGTCGGGCGACGAGAGATCGATGCCGTCGAACTCGGTCTTCGGGTCGTGGACGATCAGGTGGTCCTTGGGCGCGAGGTAGCCCGAGGTGGTGTGCCAGAAGAGCCCCGAGCGCGCGTCCACCTTGCGATCGAGCGACAGGTAGAAGCCCTTGAGCATTCGCTGCGCGACGAGGTCGGAGTCGCCCTTGAGGTCGTTGAAGCTCACCGTGGGCTTCGGGTTGTTCGTGTCCTTCAGGTACGCGGGGACCGCCTCGCCGTTGTCCTGGAGCTGCTTGACGATGTCGCTCGACTTCTTGTGCTTGCCGAGCGCGAGGGTCTTCTCGTTGTCGCGGCGCTCGCTCTTCAGCGGGATGCGGCGATAGAGCGGCGTACCGGGGGTGAGGTTCAGGCCGTACTCGTAGGGGAGATTGCGATCCATGTAAGGCGCATGGGGCGCCCAGCGGAGCTCCTTGTGCTTGGGATCACTGGTGACGAACTTCCCGCAGATGAACCCGCGCGGCGCGACGAGCTCGTACCAGCCGCCGCCGTCGGTGCAGTTCGCGCGCGGCCAGAGCGCCTTCTTCGCGATCGCGCGCTCGCCCTTGCGGAGATAGCCGAGGCGCACCACGCCGTGCCGCTCGTCCGCGGTCTTCGCCGGATCCTTCGCGGGCCACTCGGCAGCGCTGAAGATCGGCGCCTGCACCGCGAACGCGATCACCTCGACCTCGTCGGGACCAGCCACGCGATTCTCGGGCGCCGCGGGCGCGTTCACCGGTGCGGGCGTCGCCTCGTCGTCACCGCTGCCTGCGGCGCCGCCGTCGCCATCGGCGCTCGCGACGCTCCCGTCGGCGGGCACCGCCGGCTCGCGATGCGCGCGCGCGCACGCGGCCATCCCGGCAGCCACAGCGATGACGAGGGTCCAGCGACGCAAGGCGGGCGGGTCTTCGCAGAGCCACGAGCGGGCGGCAAGCGTCGCGGTCGCCTTCGAAAAGCTACGCGATCATGGGTAGTTGGCGGGCACCCGCAGCTCTCGCCGCAGGACCGGCTCGAGCAGGCCGCGCGTCCGATCGACCTCGGCGGCGATGGCGTCGGACAGCTGGCTCGGGCCTCCCTTCGCATAGGCTGCGCGACCGGCGCGGCCGAGCGACCCGATGGCGCCCGATCCCACGATCTGCATCGTCCGGTACACCGCCGCGCCCACCCGCTCCGCGCTCGCCTCGTGCAGCCAGCCCTGCGCCGCCGCGAGGTCGACCGCGAGCGCGAACACGATCGACTGCCCGAAGACGTCGTAGCTCTTCTTCACGTCGAGCACGACCGCGAGCTTGCGCACGACGAAGCGCGCCGCGCCCACCACTACCGAGCGCGCGAGCGACGACGAACCCTCGTCGACGTACGCATCGACGATCACCTTCGGCAGCTCCGGTGGTGAGGTGAGCGCGTGGCGCGCGAGCACCTTCCCGGCGATGCGCCGCAGGAGCCGCGCGAGCATCCAGTCATCGATGAAGGGCACGGGTACGAAGGGCGTGGCGCTCGCTCCGAAAGCTTCCACGAGCACCTCGCGCGCGATCGCGCGGGCTCGTTCACTGGCCTTTTCCTGGGTTTCCATCCTCACAAAACGACACCGCGCAGGTCACGCCGATGAAGGCACGACCTGCGCGGAGCCGACCGAAACCTGCCTTCAGGCCGGCTTGACGTTCTCGGCGCGGGGACCCTTGGGACCCTGACCTTCGGTGAACGAGACCTTCTGTCCCTGCTGGAGGTCCTCGAAGCGGACGCCCTCGCAGGCCGACATGTGGAAGAAGAGATCCTTGCCGGTACCGGTCTCGATGAATCCGAAACCCTTGTCCGTCAACCGCTTGATAGTGCCTTCAGCCATTCGATTCACCTTGGAGAAGCAAGCGTCAGCCAGGAACAGCTCCGGGCAAATCACATGCTTGAGGGACGCCGGAGCGCCTCGGAGTCGTGACAGTAGCGCGGGCCGGGGCGCGGGACCCCTGAATTAATGCGACGGCGCGGGATCCTTGCCGAATCACGCCTGCAAACGGTCAGTTCAGCTGCTCGGTTCGCACGTTGAGCATGACCTTGCCGGTGGAGAGCGCCGGCGTGGCAGCGACGAACGCGTTGTACGCCGCGACGTAGACGACCGCGGTCTCGTTCGGCGCGAGCGTCACGGCGCGCGTCAGATCGAGCGAGGCAAAGCTGCTGTTGCCGGTGAGCGCGGCGGTCCCGAAGGAGCTCGTGCCCTTCACGCACGCCTTGCGGGCGGTGTCGTCGGCGGGGACGGTCGCGCCGTACGAGGCCAGCACGGTCTTCACGACCGCGCCGCCGGGGGCCATCGAGTTGTAGACGGAGACGACGGCGGTCTTGGCGGTCGGGTTGTGGACACTCAGGTAGACGTACGGCGTCGAGGTGGTGCTGAGCGCGCCCGCGGGGCAGGTGCCGAGCATGCGCGGCGCCACCTGCGTCTCGGAGAGGTAGGTGATCGTGGAGCTGACGCTGCCGATCGTCGGCGGGACCTCGATGGTGGTCGGCGCGGCGTCGCACGTGAGGCTGAAGCTGCTGGGCACGCAGATCGCCGAGCAGGTGCGCTGGTGATACGTGTTGGGGTCTGCGCAGCCGGCGCTGGTGAGGCCGATGCTGGTGGGGACGCACGAATTCGCGGGCTCGCCGGCGCAGGCCGTCGTGGTGAACGCGCAGTACTGCGAGCAGCTCTTCTGGCGCGTACCGCAGTTGCCGCACGACTCGGTGCTGGTGGTGCCCGGGATGCAGCCGCCCGCGAGCTCCTTCGCGCACGTGCCGTACTCCGACCACGTCCCGCCGCCCGCGGCGCCGAGACAGATCGTCTCCTGCTCACCGCACGCGCCACAGCTCTTCTTCTTCACCTCGTCGATGGTCGAGCACGTCGTCCCGGGAACGGGCGGAGGCGGGCCGGCATCGACCGCGCTGTCCTTGCCGCCGCCGTCCTTCGGCTTGGGCTTGCTCGCGTCGAGGTCGCGCGGGCCGGCCTCGCTGGTCTCCGGCAGCTGCGCGGTCGAAGTGGGCACGGGCGTGGTGTCGTCCGTGGTGCCGCCGACGTCGGAGTCACCGTTCGCGCTGCATCCCACGGCGGCCGCAAGTCCGCACAATCCCGCGGCCATCAGGGCCACGAGCCTCGATCGATTCGCCACCATCCGGGGCACTCCTTCCGTTCTCACGATTCGTGAGAGAGGCGAGCGGTCTAGCATCCGCCTGCCGACCCGCAACCACCTGCTGCGCATTGATCTGCCTATTTCTGCGGGTCCGGATCCACGCACGACGCGCGTCGTGCGCAAGGAGTTGCGCGAGTCGCGTCACATTCGACGCCGTTGGCGCGACGAGGGAGGAATGCAGTCTCCGTCAGCGCGCCGCAGCCACCCGCGCCACGCCGTCAGGCAGGAAGTCGCCGTCGCGGAGGACGACCGTGCTGCCCTCGTCGCCGTCACTGACGCCTCCCGCGGCGTCCGCGTGGAAGCCGGTGGCGTCGACGGTGCAGCCCACGGGCACCGCGCGCTCGAGCACGAGGTACGCGACGTCGAAGTTGCGGAGCGCATGCGTGAGCTCAGCGCGTCGTCGCTCTGCCTGTCGCTCGCGGCGTCGTCGGCGGGCGCGGCGCAGGCGCCGAGGGCGAGCGCGGTGGAGACGGCGAGAGCGGCGCAGGAGCATGCCGGACCTGGCGCAGGCCCCTTGCCCTCGGCGCGACCTACGAAATCCTTCATGAATCTCGTTTCTGGCGCCTGTGTGGGCGGTGCTCGCACCCCACGACTGGGCCGCCTCGGGTCCAGCGCTCGCGCCGCGCTCCTCTTCACCCTCCTGTGCCTCGCCGCGTGCCGGCGCCCCGCGCCGAGCGGCCAGGCGGTCGCGGAGCGCGCCGACGCCGGCCCCGCGCACGCTGAGCTCCCTGCCGGCGACGCGTCCTCGCCCGCGCCTCCGCCTCCCCCTCCCCCTCCGCGCGTCGAGCGCATCCGCGTGCCCGGCGATCTCGTGGCCTCGCTCGTGCGAGCGAGCAGCGGCGCCGCGCCCACCACGGTCTTCCTGCCGGGCATCTGCTCCAGCTCGCTCGGCTACCTCACGGCGTTCCCCGAGGCCGCGCGCCGGCAGGGCGGCGTGGTCGCGATCGACGGCGATCAGCCGTGCGGTAACCTCGAGGGCTATCGCTCGTTCTCGTGGGACGCCGCGAAGCTCCACGCGCGCATCGAGGCGGCGGCGGCGGCCGCCGGTCTCACGACGGTGCCTCGCGAAGGCCTCACGCTGGTCGGGTATTCGCAGGGCGCGGCGCTGGCCGAGCAGCTCGTGCAGCGCTTTCCGGATCGCTACGCGCGCGTCGTGCTCATCGCGCCCCCCACCGCCCCTGCCGCTGCGCGCTTCGTCGACGCGCGCGCCGTGGTCACGATGTCGTGCTCGCGCGACGTCCCGTGGAAGATGAAGGAGGCGACGAGCCGCTTCGTGAAGGCCGGCATCCCGAGCACGTACCTCGAGATGCCGGGCTGCACGCACGGCGGCATGACCGAAGCCGAGGCGACATTCGACGCGGCGTTCGATTGGCTGCGCGCGAACGCCCGGCCCACGAAGGCGGACGCGACCGCGCAGCCGATCGTCGGCGACGGCTGAGCGCTCGGTCCGTCGGGGCCGGGTGGCTCAGCGATCGTCGAGCTTGCCGTCGAGCAGGTCGAGGCGCTGCTTCGTGGCGTCGAACTGCTCGCGCGTCACGACCTTGCTCTCCTCGAGCAGCGTGAGGAGGGTGCGCGCGAAGAGCGCCAGCGAGTCGACGTCGTGCTGGAGTTGCACGCAGCGCGCCTCGAGGGAGCCGCCCGCCGCCGTCGCCGCCGCCGGGCCGCCCTGCGTCTTCGTGCCGGTCGACCACTGCATCGGGCTGTTGAGCCCCGAGGTGTCGTGAGGCGCGCCACCGAGCGGCGGCCCGCCCTGCTGCGCGCCGTCCGGGAATGCTGCCGGTGCCACGAGACCCTTGAGCCAGCCCATCGCCATGTCCGTCCTCCGCTGCGCTACGTTGGTTGCCGAGTGAGGCTATCTCATCTGCCGAAGGTGATGGTCCTCGGCGCACTGGTGGGCGTCGTCGCCGGCGTCGCGTCGACGGTGTTGCTCCTCCTGCTCGACGCCGCGACCCACGCCCGCGACGCGCATCTCGAGATCGTCTATGCGCTGCCGCTCGCGGGGATCGCGCTCGGCTTCGCGTACGAGCGCTGGGGCGTCTCCATCAAGGGCGGTAGCGATCTCGTGCTCGACACCGTCCACGAGGCGCGCGCGCAGATCCCGCTACGTCTCGCGCCGATGGTGCTCGCCGGCACGGTGCTCACCCACCTCTTCGGCGGCAGCGCCGGACGCGAGGGCACGGCGGTGCAGATGGGCGCGAGCCTCGCCGACGCGATCAGCCACCGCCTGCGGCTCACGCCCGAGTTGCGCCGCCTCCTGCTCGTCGCCGGCATGGCCGGAGGCTTCGGATCGGTCTTCGGGACGCCGTTTGCCGGCGCGGTCTTCGGCGTGGAGGTCCTCGCCATCGGGCGCCTCGAGCTGCGCGCGCTGATGCCGGCGTTCGTGGCTGCGGTCGCTGGGGACTTCACGTCGCGCCACCTCGGGATCGTGCACACGCCGTATCCGCAGCTCGCGCACGTGCCCGTCACGCTGCTCCTGCTGGCGAAGCTGGTGCTGATCGGCATCACGATGGCGCTGGCGGCCATCGCCTTCATCGAGCTCACGCATCGCCTGAAGGCGCTGCTCCAGACGTGGCTCCCGCGCCTGCCGGTCCGGATGTTCGTGGGCGGCGTGATCGTCGTCATGATGTGGCAGCTCGTCGGCGACAGCGACTACCTCGGGCTCGGCGTGCCCACGATCCTCCGCGCGTTCCACGACCCGAGCCTCCCGAGCTGGGCCTTCGCCGCGAAGATGGCGTTCACCGCCGTGACGCTCGCCGCGGGCTTCCTCGGCGGCGAGGTCACGCCGCTGTTCTTCGTGGGCGCGACGCTCGGCGCGGTGATGGCGCGGCTCACCGGCCTGCCGATCGAGCTCGGCGCGGGCGTGGGCCTCGCGGCCGTGTTCGGAGCCGCCGCCAACGCGCCGCTGGCGCTCTCGATCATGGCCGCGGAGCTGATGGGGCTCCGCGTCCTGCCGCACGTCCTGGTGGTGACCGTGGTGGCCTTCCTGCTCGCCGGACACCGCGGCATCTACGTCGCGCAGCGCGTGGCGCGGACGAAGTACGGCAGGCGCGTCGACCCCCTCGAGGCCCTGCGCGACTACCGCCGCTGATCACTTCTTCTTGGCAGCCGACTTCTTCTTCGGCTTCTTCTTGCCGTCACGCTTGGTCGTCTTCACGGCGCCGTCGATCACCTGCCGGAGGTTCTTCTCGAGGCCGATGCGGAAGTCCGCTTCCTGGGCGCGCGCGAAGCGCTCCTCCATCTGCGCCGCGACCGTCTCGCTCAGCTCGCGACCGAGCGCGCGCTCGACCTTGGGGAGAAACTCTTTCTCCTCCTCCTTCACGTGATGCTCGAGCACCTCGCGGAGGACGGTGCAGCACGCCTTGAAGTCCTTGCCGGTGCGCGCGGTGTCGGCGCGGAACAGCGAGAACTCGACGACGCCATGCTCGGCGAGCGCCTCGCCCAGGCTCTTGGTCATGCCCTTCTTCTTCTCGAAGGCGGGATAGAGGATCTCGCGCTCGACGGCGTCGTGACCCACGAGCAAGCCGGCAAGCTCGTCGAAGATCTTCTTGCGGTTGCCGTCCTTAGCCTTCTCGAGCTGGCCGAAGAGCTTGCTCAGCTGGCGGTGCTGCGACTCGAGAAACTCCGTTGCCTTCATGGACTCATTCTACCAGCCATCGCCCACCATGGGCGCTCGCTACGACGCGGCAAACCGACGCAGGGCGCATCGACGGCCGCGTGAGACAATGAAGAGATGATCTCGAGGTCGATCGTCAGCGCCCTCGCCCTCGCTGCCTGTTTCGCGTGGGCCGGTTGTATCTCGTCGCCGAACCTCACCACCGCGAGCGAAGGCGCCGCCGACGGCGGAGACGATCTCACCGCCCTGACCGACGGCGGCGGTACGGGCGACGAGACGGCGCCGCTCAAGGACGGCGCACCCGACGATCCCGCGCATGCGGCGTGCGTCGCGGCATGCCCCGCGGGCGGCACCTGCGAAGGAGGCACCTGCGTGCTCTCGTGCCCGGGCATCCTCACCTGCAAGCTCGGCGTGAAGTGCCCGGCGGGCATCCCGTGCCGCGTCTCGTGCCTGGAGGCGCGCAGCTGCGGCCCCGTCGACTGCGGGACCGCCTCGACGTGCCGTGTCGACTGCAACGGCGACCTGGCGTGCGGCCGCGTCACGAGCGCCGCCGCGTCCACCGAGATCGTGTGCACCGGGAAGCTGGCGTGCAAGGACGTGGGCTGCAACGGCGATACGTGCACTGTGCAATGCGACGGCGACGCCTGCAAAGCGCAGGAGGTGAAGTGCTGCGCCGCCACCTCGTGCACGGTGAACGGCGACGCCGGCACATGCAGGTGAGCAAGTGAGCTTGCCGCGCCGGTCGCGCTAACCGGCTACCCAAGGGCGCCGGGGCGGGCGATGATGATCCGTTCGATGAGGCGCACTCTCCACCCGCTCGGCCGCCTCCTGCTCGACACGGGCGTCATCACCCAGGTGCAGCTCGACGAGGTGCTCGTCCTGCAGCGCACCGACCGCCGACGACTCGGCGAGCTGCTCGTCGAGCGCGGGATGGTCAATCCCCTCGAGCTGGCGCAGCTGCTCTCCCACCAGCTCTCTTGCCCGTGGATCTCGCTCGCCCAGCTCGCGATCGATCCCGCAGTGCTGGCGCTCGTACCCGAGGAGCTCGCGATCGATCACGGCCTGGTGCCGGTCCACCTGCGTCTCGCAAAGGGCCAGAAGTTCCTCTACGTCGCGACCGACGACCCCACGGACGACGTCGCGCTCGCCGAATGCGCCGCCGTCGCCGGCATCCCGGTGCGGCCGATGGTGGCGATCGCGGGGGAGGTGCGGGCCGCGCTCACGCGCCTCTACGGACCGGTCGACGCTGCGCCGGTCCCGCCGCGCAGGCCGCCGCCCGCGCCGCCGGGCGAGCGACCGAAGCCGCCGCCGCTGCCCGAGTCACGGAAGACCGTGGAGCTACCGATCTCGATCTCTCCCGACGACGTCGTCGAGCTCGCCGCCGACATCGCGCCGAAGCGCGCGCCCACGGTGCTCGTGCTGAACGCGCCCGACAGCTTCTTGGCGCAGTGCCGCGCGGCGGTGGCCTCGCTCGGCGCGTCGATCGTCGACGGCGGCATCGTCCGCGCCGGCGAGCTGGTCGCCGAGCACCGCCCGTGCGCGATCGTCGTCACCGACGACGTCTACGCGTTCGATCGCTCGGGCCTCAACCGCCTCGCGCTCGACAACGATGCGCACCTCGTCGTGTGGAGCGAAGAGGTCGACGGTCACCAGCTCGAGCCGCTGCTCGCCGGCGCCATCGATCGCTGGGGCCGCTCGTCGTACGAGAAGGGGGCCATCGTCGACGGTCGCTACGAGCTCTTGCGCGACCTCGGCGGCGAGACCAGCACCTCGGGCGCCTCGCACTGGGAGGTCCGCAACGTCCGGACCGCGCGGCGGTCGCGCCTCGTGCTCGCCGTCCGCTCGGAGGGCGAGGAGAACGTCGACGCCATCCGCAACGAGCAGAAGGCGCTGGCGCGCATCACGCACCCCGGCGCGCTGGAGCTGCGCGACGCGGGCACGACCGAGCTCGGCGACCCCTACGTGGTCCTCGAGCAGCTGGAGGGACGCAGCCTCGACGGGCTCGTCGCAGCGAAGGCGAAGCTGAACGTCGATTCCGTCTGCGCGGTGGTGGTGCAGGTGGCCGACCTGCTCGCAGCCGCGCATGCCGCGGGCGTCGAGCACCGTCACGTCGTCCTCGAGAACATCGTGATCGCGCGCGATGGCTACGGCCTCGAGCAGGTGAAGCTCGTGGGCTGGGGGCGAGCCTGGGCGGGCGACAAGTCCGTCGTCGCGCCGCACGGCGACCTCGGCGGGCTCGCGCGCTGCGCCATCGAGGCGCTCACGGGGCGCGCGCCGCACGAGGGCGAGGCGCCCGGCGACGACGTGCCCGAGGTGCTGCGCCCCTTGGTCGCGCGCGCGCTCGCGGCCGACGACACGGGCTTCAGCTCGGCGAAGGCGCTCGGCGCCGCGTTCCAGGCCGCCTCGCCGCGCGCGCGCGAGCGAACGCAGCTCCTCGAGGCCTCTCCCGAGCTCCGCGCCACCCCCGAAGGTCGTCCCGCGCCGGCCGCGAGCGGCGATCAGCGGCGCTGGGCGCGCGCTCCGTACCGCACGCCGGTGCGCATCGAGGTGCCGGGCATCGGCGCCGTCGACGGGCGCAGCGAGGACGTGTCGGGCGGCGGCCTGCTCGTCGTCTCGCGCGCCGGTCTGAAGGCGGGGACCGAGGTCACCGTCCGCTTCGCGCTCCCGCTCGACGGACGCGTGGTCGCGGAGTTCGCGATCATCAAGTGGCTACGCGCCACGCGCTCCGAGGAGGGCAAGGGCCTCAGCGCCATCGGCGTCGAGTTCACGAGCATCTCCGCGGAGGCGCTGCGACAGATCGAGCGCTACGCGACCCTCATGGGCGACGGCTCCGAGGCCACCTTCGCGAAGTGAGCGCTCGCGAAGCAGCGACCGGATCGGGATCAGTGCCACACGATGTCCGCCACCACCGCCGCGTGATCCGAGACCTTGTCGGCGAGCGTCGAGCACGCCACGATCGCGAGCTCGGGCGAGGCGAGCACCCAGTCGAAGCGCACCAGCGGCAGCGTCGTCGAGTAGGTCGGCAGCTTCTCCTCGGGCCGCCACGCACGCAGCCCGAGCTCCGCGGCGAGCAGGCCGACGCCCTTCCTCGCGTCGCCGTAGCCCGTGTTCATGTCGCCCATCACCACCAGCGGACGGCCGGTCTGTGCCCGCCGCACCCCGAGC
>JAYTHX010000207.1:0-36581 GCA_043732195.1 Polyangiaceae bacterium | reverse complement strand
ACAACGAGAAGTTCCAGCTCCGCACCTGGAACCTCGACGACCCGCGCTCCCTGCGGGACGTCATCACGCTCGTCAACCGCGCTCGCCGCGCGAACCCCGCGCTCCAGCAGACGGAGCGCATCACGTTCCACGCCACCGACAACGACGCGTTGCTCGCCTACAGCAAGGCCACCGACGACCACGGGAACGTCGTGCTCGTGGTCGCGAACCTCGATCCCGCGCACGCGCACGGAGGCTGGATCGACCTCGATCTCGCGGAGCTCGGCATCCGCCCGGGCGAGAGCTTCCAGGTCCACGATCTCTTCGCCGATGCGCGCCTCCTGTGGAGCGGCGCGCGCAACTACGTCTCGCTCGACCCCAAGGTCTTTCCCGTCAGCCTTTTCGTCGTGCGGCGCAAGGTGCGCTCCGAGCACGACTTCGAGTACTTCCTATGAACGACGATCTCGAGCGCATCCTCCCGCGATGGATCGCCGCGCGGCGCTGGTACCGCACGAAGACGAAGCACGTGCAGAGCGCACGCATCGTGGCGAGCTTCGTCCTGAAGGAGGCCTCGGCGCGCATCGCGCTGGTGGAGCTCGCGCTGGCCGACGGCGAGGTCGCGACGTACGTCCTGCCACTCGCCTTGCTGCACGGCGCCGCGGCGGCGCGCTTCCGCGAGGAGCGGCCGCAGGCGGTGATCATGCCCACGCCCGAGGGGCTGCTGGTCGACGGGCTCGCCGTCGAGGCCGTGCTCCAGGGATTCCTGCGCGCGATCGTGACGGGTGAGACGGTCACCGACGGCCAGCACGTCCTCGCGTTCCATCCGCTGCCCGGCGTCGAAGGCGCGGCCGCGCTGCCGGCCCGGCTCGCCACCGGTGAGCAGACGAACTCGAGCATCCTCTACGGCGAGCGCTTCGTGGGAAAGGTGGTGCGCAAGCTCGAGGCCGGCGAGAGCCCGGACCTCGAGCTCGGCCGCTTCCTCACCGCGGTCGGCTATCGGCACACGCCGCCGCTCGCCGGCTTCGTCGACGTGCGCGCCGGCAAAGGGCCCGCGGGGACGCTCGGGCTCCTGCATGGCTTCGTCGCGAACCATGGCGATTCGTGGACGCATGTCCTCCGCGTGCTCGACCCGTGGCTGGCGGCGGCGACGTCGCGCGGCGCGGCGCCGGAGATCGCGCACGTCGACGTGGTCACGCGCGCCTCGCAGCCCATCGAGGCCGAGGCCCTCAGCGCGGTCGGCCCCTACGCGGGCCTCGCCGAGAAGCTCGGCCAGCGCGTGGGCGCGATGCACGTCGCGCTGGCCTCGCGGCCCGCGGATCCCGTGTTCGCCCCCGAGCCGCTCGACGCGGAGACGCGCGCCGGCATCGTGGAGGCGGTGCGCCGCGATCTCGCGCGCGTCCTCGACGCCGTCGGTGCGCACGGCGGCGCCTTGCCCGATGCCGCACGCACCTCGCTCGCCGCGGTGCGGAGGCGCGTGAAGAGCTTCGCCGCGCGCCTCGGAGGCCTCGAGACGCAGCCCGACGCCGGCGTGCGGATGCGCGTCCACGGCGACCTCCATCTCGGTCAGGTGCTCTTCACCGGCGACGACTTCGTCATCATCGACTTCGAGGGCGAGCCCGCGCGCTCGCTCGAGGAGCGCCGCGCCAAGCGCTCGCCGCTCGTCGACGTCGCCGGCATGCTCCGCTCGTTCCACTACGCCTCGGTGGCTGCGCTCCGCGCACGTCCCGAGGGCTCGCGCGCGGCGCTCGCGCCGTGGGCTGCGCTCTGGCACCGCGTGGTCGCCGCCTCGTTCGTGCGCGGCTGGCTCGCGAGCGTGCGAGGGTCAGTGGTGCTGCCCGCGGAGCTCGACGTCACCCGCGCGCTGCTCGGTCTCTTCTTGCTCGAGAAGGGAATCTACGAGGTGCACTACGAGCTGAACAACCGACCCGACTGGGTCGACATCCCGCTCGAGGGCCTGCGCGAGATCGTCAGCCACGACGGTGACGTGCGGAACTCGCGCATCCCGGTGGCGGCGAGCCCGACCGACGCGAGCTCGCCCGCGGTAACCGCGTTCTTCGCGGGCACGGCGACCCACGCACACACGCTGTTCGGGGCCCATCCCAACCAGGACGGCGCGACTGATTTCGCGGTGTGGGCGCCGCACGCGGCCGAGGTCTCGGTGGTCGGCGACTTCGACGCGTGGAACGAAGGAGCGGTTCTGGAGGAGGTCCGGCCGGGGCTCTTCGCCGGCCGCGTCCCGGGCGCGCGGGCCGGCCAGCGCTACACGTACCGAATCGCGCCGGCGGGTGGCGGTGAGCCCTTCGACAAGGCCGATCCATTCGCCGTCGCCGGCGAGCCGTCACCCGGCACGGCATCGGTGATCACCGTGCTCGCGTACGCGTGGGGGGACAGCCGCTGGATGGAAGATCGCTTCCAGGGGGCTCGCCTCGATCGCCCGATGAGCATCTACGAGGTGCACCTCGGTTCGTGGCGACGCCAGGGGGAGGAGGGGAGCCGCCCGCTCTCCTACCGCGAGATCGCCGCGCCGCTCGCGCAGCATGCCAAGGAGCTGGGCTTCACGCACGTCGAGCTCATGCCGGTGCTCGAGCACCCTTTCTATGGTTCCTGGGGCTACGGCGTGACCGGCTTCTTCGCCGCGACCAGCCGGTACGGCTCGCCCTGCGACCTCATGTTCCTCGTCGACACGCTCCACCAGGCCGGGCTCGGCGTCATCTTCGACTGGGTGCCGGCGCACTTCGCGCGCGATCTGCACGGCCTCGCGCGCTTCGACGGCGCGCCGACCTTCGAGCCCGACGACCCCGCGCAGGCCGTTCATCCCACCTGGGAGACCGGCCTCTTCGACTTCGCGAGGCCCGAGGTCCGGAGCTTCCTCCTCTCGAGCGCCACCTTCTGGATCGAGACGTTCCACGCCGATGGCCTGCGCGTGGACGGCGTCGAGAGCATCCTCTACGCGAACCACGCGAGCGGCCCGCTAAACGAGGCCGGCGTCGCGTTCCTCCGGCAGCTCACGAGCGCGCTGAAGACGGATCAACCCGCGGCGGTGCTCGCCGCCGAGGACTCGTCGAGCTTTCCCGGCGTCACGCGGCCGGTGAGCGAGGGCGGCCTCGGCTTCGATCTGAAGTGGGACATGGGCCTCGCCCACGATCTCCGTCGCTACCTCGCGCGCGATCCCATCGAGCGCTCGCACCACCAGGACGTGCTCACGTTCCGCTCCGTCTACCAGGCGAAGGAGAGCTACGTGATCCCGCTCTCCCACGACGACGTCAGCGCCGAGCGCGGCGGCTCGCTCGTCGGCCAGATGCACGGCGATGCCTGGCAGCGCTTCGCGAACCTCCGCCTCCTCTACACGACGGCCTGGGCCGAGCCCGGCAAGAAGCTCTTGTTCATGGGCAACGAGTTCGGTCAGGAGCAGCCGTGGCACCATGATCGGAGCCTCGACTGGCATCTCGCGCACGAGCCGGCTCATGCCGGGATCGCGCGGCTCGTCGGCGACCTGAACCGCCTCTACCGCGAGCTGCCCGCGCTTCACGCCGGCGATGCGAGCGAAGGCGGCTTCGAATGGATCGACGGCTCGAACGCGGCGATGAGCGTGATGACGTTCCTCCGGCGCGGGCGCGGCGACGAGGACGTCGTCCTCGTGGCCTGCAACTTCACGCCGGTGCCCCGGCTCCAGTACCGCATCGGGGTCCCGCGCGGCGGCGCGTGGCGCGAGGTCCTCAGCAGCGACGCCACCATCTACGGGGGCAGCGGGCACGGCAACCTGGGGGGCGTCGAGGCGGTGCCCTACCCCTGGAACGGGCGGCCCTCCTCGGTGATGGTCACGTTGCCGCCGCTCGGCGCCATCATCCTCGCGCGCGGATGATGAAGGGTTGGTCCCGGATGTGCAGCGGGATAGGCTCGTGATCACCCGGTCCGACCACGAGATGACGTTCCCCGCCGAATCCGAGACCCCCGAGAAGGCGAGCACGCCCAAGCTGCCGGTCGTCAAGAAGGTGCCCTTCTCGATGGTCCGCACCTTCGTGCTCGCGGATCTCATCACGCTGGGCAACGCGTTCTGCGGAACCGGGGCCGTGCTCGCGAGCATGAGCTACGTGGCCACGAACGATCGAACGGCCATCTGGGCGGCCCTCGTGCTGCTGCCGCTCGCGCTCGTGTGTGACGCCCTGGACGGCGCCGTCGCACGCTGGCGTCGCAAGTCCTCGCCGCTGGGGGCGGATCTCGACTCGCTCGCCGACATCGTCTCGTTCGGTGTGGCCCCGGCCGCGCTGGGGTTCGCGCTTGGCTTGCGTGGCGGCTGGGACGCGATTGGCCTGTGTTTCTTCGTTGCGTGCGGCATCAGCCGGCTGGCGCGCTACAACGTGACCGCCGCGGCGCTCTCCGACGAGAGCGGCAAGGTGAAGTACTACGAGGGCACGCCCATCCCCACGAGCCTCGCGCTGGTGCTGGTGCTCGGCATCGCGTTCGGCAAGTACTCCGTGGGCGACGCGATCTGGGGCGGGACCCTGGCGCTCGGGCCGTGGAACCTGCACCCGCTCTCCCTGATGTACGTCGTCAGCGGGGCGCTCATGGTCAGCACGTTCCGCATCCCGAAGCCCTGAAGGAGTATCCTGCCGGTCCGCTCCTCGTGGGTGCGGACCGATGCTGACCCCCGAGCAATTCGATGCGCGCCGCCAGGAGCTCGAGGCCGAGCTCGGCGAGCCCATCACCCTCGATGGCCTGAGCGCGGACTACCGCATCTTCCAGCGCAAGAAGGGCCATCGCCACTCCACCGACGATTTGCTGACCGCGTGGTATGCGCTCGCGAACAGCCCGCCCGTCGCGCGCTGCCTCGATCTCGGCACCGGCATCGGTACCGTGGGCTTGCTCGTGCTCGCCGGGATGCCGCCGCAGTGCCGCCTCACGTGCGTCGAGGCGCAGGACGTGAGCTTCCGCTTCCTCGGCGAGAACATCCGCGGCAATGGCCTCGAGGCGCGCGTCGATGCGCGCCACGGCGATCTCCGCGAGCTCGCGCTGGAGGAGCGCTTTCCGCTCGTCACCGGCAGCCCTCCTTACTTCGACGTGAGCGCCGGCATCGTCCCCGCCGACTCGCAGAAGGCGCACGCGCGCTTCGAGCTCCGGGGGGACGTTCGTGACTACGCGCGCGCGGCGCGGCTGCACCTCGAGGAGCAGGGTCTCTTCGTCCTCTGCTTCCCGTTCGCGCAGAAGGAGCGCGCCCTCGCCGCGCTGCGCGCCGAGGGGTTCACGCGCATCGCGCACCGTGACGTCGTCCCGCGGGAGGGCCTGCCCGCGCTCTTCTCGGTGTTCTCGTGCCGCGCCGTCGTGGGCGCGCCCGAGGAAGCGCAGGACGAACCGTTCGTGGTACGCAACGCCGACGGTACGCACACGCAGGCCATGCACGACGTCCGCGCCCGCTTCGGCTGGGCGCCCTCCAAGGATCACGCCCGATGAAGCCGACCATGGACATGCCTGCGCGCCTCGCGCCCGTCGAGGTCGATGCGTCCGGGCCCGATCTGCTGCGTGATCCGCTGCTCAACAAGGGCACGGCGTTCACCGACGCCGAGCGCGACGAGCTCGGCCTCCACGGTCTCTTGCCGCCGCACGTCGGGTCGCTCGAAGGGCAGATCGCTCGCCGCCTCAAGGCGCTGCGGGCCATGCCCACCGCGCTCGAGAAGTATCTCTTCCTCCGCGGTCTCCAGGATCTCAACGAGACGCTCTTCTACGCGCTGCTCGGAGCGAACCTCGAGGAGCTCCTGCCCGTCGTCTACACGCCGACGGTGGGGGAGGGGTGCGAGCGCTTCAGCGATGTCTTCACGAAGCCGCGCGGCCTCTTCCTCAGCTGGCCGCACCGCGCGCGGATCGAGCAGATCTTCGAGGATCCGCGGCTCGATCCGACCGAGGTGATCGTCGTGAGTGACGGCGAGCGCATCCTCGGCCTCGGCGACCAGGGCGCCGGGGGCATGGGCATCCCCATCGGCAAGCTCTCGCTCTACACCGCGTGCGCCGGCCTCCATCCGCGGACCACGCTGCCCATCTTGCTCGACGTCGGCACCGACAACGAGGCGCGGCTCGCCGACCCGCTCTACGTCGGCTGGCGACACGCGCGGATCCGCGGCCAGGAGTACGACGACTTCATCGAGCTCTTCGTGCGCGCGGTCACGAAGCGGTGGCCGAAGGTGCTCCTCCAGTGGGAGGACTTCGCGCGGCAGAACGCGAGCCGGCTGCTCGAGCGCTACCGCGATCGCCTGTGCACGTTCAACGACGACGTCCAGGGCACCGCCGCCGTGGCGGCCGGGACGCTCCTCGCCGCCATCGCCGCGACCGGCGGCTCGGTGGCCGACCAGCGCATCGTGGTGTTCGGCGCCGGCACCGCGGGCTCGGGGATCGCGAAGCTCCTCCTCCAGATCATGGTGGCGAGCGGCATGAGCGAGCCCGAGGCGCGCATGCACTTCTACGCCGTCGATCAGCAGGGCCTCCTCGTCGACGACATGCCGGATCTCCAGCCTTTCCAGCGGCCGTTTGCGCAGTCGCGCGCGCGGGTCGGCGGCTGGACGCTCCAGCAGCCGGGCATCATCAGCCTGCTCGACGTGATGAACAACGCCCGGGCTACCACGCTCATCGGGGTCACGGGCCAACCCGGCGCGTTCAGCGAGTCGATCGTGCGCGCGATGGCGCGCCACACCGCGCGGCCGGTGATCTTCCCGCTCTCGAACCCCACGGCGCGCGCCGAGGCATCACCGCAGGACCTCCTCGACTGGACCGAGGGCCGCGCCATCGTCGGCACCGGCAGCCCGTTCCCGCCGGTGATGCGCAACGGCAATCGCTGGAAGGTCGACCAGACGAACAACACGTACATCTTCCCTGGCGTGGGGCTCGGCGTGCTCGCCGTGGGCGCGCGGCGCGTCACCGATCGCATGTTCGAGGTGGCGGCGCGGACGCTCGCCGAGTGCTCACCGGCGCGCCCGCACGCCTCGTACGAGCCGTACGAGCCGCCGCCGCTGCACCTGCTCGCGCCGGTCACCGAGCTGCGCGAGGTGGCCGTGGTGGTGGCGCGGGCCGTCGCGCGGACGGCCCGCGAGGAGGGCCTCTGCGACGCGCTCAGCGACCCGCAGATCGACGCGCGCATCGCCGCGAAGATGTGGCAGCCGAGCTACGCGCCCTACCAACGCCGCTCGCGCTGACGGGATCGAGAGGAGCCCGAGCTACTCGCAGTAGCAGATGGTCATGCGCATCGACTCGACGCGCGCCTCGATCGCCGCGCCGCCGGCGTCCCCCTTGCCGTCGCCGATGCCCGTGTCTCCAGCCTGCCGCTTGAATTCGACCTCCACGCCCTTGATGGTGGCCGAGGCCGGGATGGCGAACCCGAAGTCCGTGATGCGCAGGTGCTCGCTCGACTGCCCGAGATCGAGCGTGACGCGCGCGAGCTGCCCGTCGAGATCGCGCGCGCTCTCGGGGCTCGCCCACGCGATCGGATCGTGCGGGTCGTCGGTCGCGGCGTCGTCGCCGGGGAGCGTGCTGCCGTCCGCAGCGCCTCCGTCGGCCGGCCCTCCGGTGTCGCTGCTGCTCCCGCAGGCCGCGGCGGCGACGAGCCCGAGGCCCGCCAGGAGCAGGAAAATCCGCGAGATTCGTGAGGGACGTGTCACGGTCCTGTCACCGCCTCCAGGGGACGTCGGATCCGGTCGCGCGCGAGTCGAAGCCGGGGTAGACCGCCCGCCCGATGAACACGCATGCTCTGGCCGAACAGCCCGCTGCGCAGGAGACCGAGCTCGCCCGCGCGAGCCTTCCGCCGGGCGCCGTGAAGCCGCTGCTGCGCGGCGTCTCGCATCAGGTCTTCTTCTTCGTGGCGCTCGTGGCCACCGCGCTGCTCGTGCGCGCATGCGCGACCCGCGAGGGAGCGGTCGCCTCGGCGGTCTTCGGCGCGTCGCTCATCCTGCTCTTCGGGACGAGCGCGATGTACCACCGCGTCGACTGGTCGCCGATCGCGCGCGCGCGCATGCGCCGCATGGACCACGCCGCGATCTTCCTGCTGATCGGCGGAGGCTACACGCCGCTCTTCGCGCTCGTCGCGAACCCCAACGGCGGCCACGGCGCGCTCGTGGCGATCTGGATCGGCGCCGCGGTCGGCGTCGTCAAATCGCTCGCGTGGCCCAAGGCGCCGAAGTGGCTCACCGCGCTGGTGTGCGTCGTGATCGGCTGGATGGTCATCGGGCAGGTGATGGGCCGCACGCCGGTGGTCGGCAGCACGTGCGTCGGGCTGCTCACCGCCGCCGGCATCACGTACACCGTCGGCGCCGTCGTGTACGCGCTGAAGCGGCCGAACCCCTGGCCACGCGTCTTCGGCTACCACGAGATCTTCCATCTCCTCGTCGTGCTGGCGAGCGGCTTCCTCTTCACGCACGTCGCTCTCGTGGTCCGCGCCGTCGCGGGCTGAGCCCAGCCACGCGGGCCCGGAGCGTGCAACAGCGCCCTCCGTGACGGACAAGAGCGCAGCACCGCACGGGAAACCTGGCGTGCGGCGCCTCGCCACCTGGCTGGCTGTGGCGATTTTGTCGTCGTACCTCGTGTTCCTCGTCGCCATGAACGTGTTCCTGTCGACCTCGCTCTTCGGCAAGGCGCTGAACGCGGACCCGGGCACGATCTTCATCTCGTTCGAGCGCGGCTGGTCGCTCTGGCCCGGGCGCGTTCACGCGCGGAAGCTCGTGATCCGCAGCAGCGACAGCTGCGTGCAGTTCATCCTCCGGATCGACAGCTGCGACTTCACGTTCTCGCCGCTCGACCTCGCGCTCCAGAAGACGTTCCACGTCACGCGCGTGAACGGGTCGGGCATCACCTTCCACGCGCGTCAGCGCGCGCCGTCGCCGAGCCTCACGCCGGAGGTGGTCGAGTCGCTCCCGGTGATCGCGGGCTTGGAGCGCCTGCCGCTCCCCGTGCAGACGCTGCCGAACCTCCTGGAGCGCTGGGACGACCGCTACTGGCACCTCTTCTCGGTGCGGCTCGAGAACGTCGTCGCCGACGACGTGCGCGAGGTCGCGTTCGACACCATGCGCTGGACCGGCCTTGCCCACATCACGGGCGGCTTCTACCTGAAGGCGATCCGCGAGGTGCACGTCGACGACATCCACCTGACGCTGCGCGAAGGCGTGCCCGGCAAGGTCACCGTTCTCCAGTACGTGGTGGTCGAGCCGATCGCGGGAACAATCGACCTCGGCATCGCCGCGTTCGACCCGCGCACCATCCCGCTCGGCGAGCTCGTGCACCGCATCTCGCTCCGGACCGACGTGCACGGCCGCGTGCCCGATCTCGCGAGCTGGCCGCCCTCCTTCGTGGAGCCGCTGGCGCTCGCGGGCGCCGTGGACCTGCATCGGGTCGTGCTGCGCGTGGTCGACGGCAAGCTCGTGCGCGGCTCGCACGTCGCCGTCGCCGTCTCTGGAGCGTCGGCGGAGACGGCCGGGCATCGCGCGACCGGCGCGCTCTCGTTCGTGGCCGACACCGTCGACGATGCCGGCCCGCAGCTCACGTTCCTCTTCCGCGCTCGCGCCCTCGCCCTGGCACGCGTCGGCGAGGCCGGCGAGCTCGCGAGCGTCCCGCTGCTCGAGATCTCGGGCGACGCGCGGGCGCTCGACCTCGCCGATCCCTTCGGCGACCTCCACGCCGCCGCGAGCCTGCCCGACGCGGCGGTCGCCGATCTCCGGCGGCTCGAGCACTACGTGCCCCGGGAGATGCGCAGCACGTTGTCCGCCTCTGGCGGCCACCTGCAGGTGCGCGCGAAGGGCGAGCTCTGGTACGCGGACCGTCGCGCCAGCGCGCAGGCGCGGCTCGATGCCGGTGACCTCGACCTGCGTGTCGGCCCGGTGCGCTTGCGCGCCGAGGCGACGGCGGAGGCCGCGGTGGCGTCGTGGCACTGGGAGCTCGGCTACCTCGATGGCGCCTCCGCGAAGCTCGCGATCGCCTCCGGCTCCGTCGCCCGCGTCGCCGCTAAGGACCGTCCGGCGGTCGAGGCGACCGGGCTCTCGGCCTCGGCGTCGTCCGACAGCCTCGACGTCGCTGATCCGCTGCGCTCCTTCACGGCGCAGCTCGAGGCGCCGCGGCTCGACGTCCTCGACGAAGCGCTGGTCGGCCACTACCTGCCGCGTGAGAGCGACGTGCGGCTCGCCCGCGGGCGAGCGAGCTTCGATGCGCGCGCCGAGCTGGTGATGGTGCGCGCGGTCGCCCGCGGCAGCGCGCAGCTGAACGCCGCCCGCCTGGGCATCACGAAGAAGGACCTGGTTGCGCTCACCGACCTGCACGCCGTGGCGCGCGTCCACGACTGGTCGTTCGATCGCGGCGAGCTCGTGGTCGACGAAGCGCGCGTGGTGGTCGCGAACGCCGCGATGACCCGAGGCGACCAGACGCTGCTCGCCATACCGCGCGCGTTCGCGTCGGCGACGAGCTCGCGGCTCACGGTCGCCGACCCTTTCGCAAGGCTGCACGTCGAGGCGGCGATCGAGGGTGCGCGCGTGAACGATCCCCTCGCGCTGAACGCGTTCTTGCCGGGATACAGCGACCTCGCCTTCGACACCGCGCCCGGTGACGCGCGCCTCGCCGCGCAGCTCGACGCCACGATGGTCGACCACGTGGGCCGCGCCACGGTGACGCTGGGCGGCCACGGCCTCGGCGCGCGCGGCAAGAAGGTGGCGATCCGCGGCGACCTCGCGGCGATCGTCGAGATCGTCGACTGGCGCACCGAAGCGAGCACGCTGCGCGTCAAGCGCTCCGACATCGTGTTCGGCGACGTGGCGATGTGGATCGGCGAGGCGCGGCCCGGCGCGGTCTCGACGGCGCCGGACCTCGTGGCGAAGCGCGTGGCGTTCAGCGCGGCGGTCAAGGAGCTCGACCCGAAGCATCCCTCGCTGCGCGGCGTAGACTACCACCTCGTGCTCGAGGAGGCGCACATGGACGACCTGCGCCCGCTGGGCATGCTGGTCCCCGGTGATCCGTTCGCGTTCGCGATCGAGTCAGGCAAGGCGCGCGTGGCGATGGACGTCGTGGTGAAGGCGTCGGACCACACCGCCTCGGGCAGCACGGTCGTCGATCTCGAGCGGGCCGGGGTTCGGATGCGCAGCACGCATCTCGTGGGGGATTTCCTGGTCGTGGTGCCGGTCCACGGCTACGCCGCTGGCGAGACCGGGCTCGACGTCTCGGGCGCGACGGTGACGATGAAGAACGTGCGGACCGCAGGCACGAAGGCGCAGGTCAACGGCTGGGGCGGAGAGATCACGCTGCTCGGCGGCGCCCTGCGCGTGACCGAGGCGCCCGCCTTCGACGGACTGGTGCAGTTGCACTTCGACGACGCGCAGCCCATCCTCGCGCTGACGCTGCAGAACAGCCTGCCCGGGTTCGTGGTGGGGCTCCTCGAGGCCCCGCATCTCGACGGCCAGGCGCGGATCGCGGTGGAGGCGGGACGCACCGCCATCCTCGGGGCTCGCTTGCGCGGTGACGACGTTCAGCTCGCCGGCAACTACGTGGTCGCGGGCGAGCGGATGCGCGGCGCGGTGACGGTCGCGAAGGGGCCGCTCTCCTTGGGCGTGAAGTTCGACAACGGCGCCACCTCGCTGCGCCTGTTCCGTCTCGACGCGTGGATGAAGGACGAGACCTCTGCGGCGCTCGAGCTCTTCGGCAAGGGCCGCGCGAAGAATTCCGCCAGCGCGAAGCCGCGGTGACTAGCGCGCTGCCTTGTTTCGGCAAGGAGCGCGGCCTATGCCAGCACGCATGCGCGCCCGCTCTCCGTTCCTGCTCTCGCTCTGCCTCGCCAGCATCGCGTGCGGATTCCGCTCGCCCCTCGCCGTCGCCGAGCCGCGCAAGGCGGACGACGGCGCGCCGTTGATCCGCGAGCCGCTGAACGACGACGCCGCGGAGGCCCGCGCGATCCGTGAGCACTACACGAAGTTCGAATACCGCATCCCGATGCGCGACGGGACGAAGCTGTTCACCCGGGCGTTCGTGCCGAAGGACGTGACCCGCACGTATCCCATCATGCTCATGCGCACGCCCTACGGCGTCGCCCCCTATGGCAGCGACAACTACCCGAGCGAGAGGACCGGGCGAGGCCTGAGGACGTTCGCGCCGTCGCCCGCGTTCGTGCGCGACGGCTTCATCTTCGTGCACCAGGACGTGCGCGGGGCGCTGCTGTCGGAGGGCACGTTCGTCGACGTCCGGCCGCACGCGACGAGGAAGGGCGAAATCGACGAGAGCACCGACGCCTACGACACGATCGACTGGCTCGTGAAGAACGTCCCCTCGAACAACGGAAGGGTCGGCAGCTGGGGGATCTCGTACCCCGGCTTCTACGCGGCGCAGACCGCGGTCGACGCGCATCCCGCGCTCAAGGCCGTTTCCCCGCAGGCGCCGGTGACCGACTGGTTCATGGGGGACGACTTCCACCACAACGGTGCGCTGTTCCTCGCCGACGCGTTCGACTTCTACGCGACCTTCGGCAAGCCGCGGCCGAAGCCGACCACCAAGAAGGCGTGGGGCTTCGAGCACGACGTGGCCGACGTCTACGACTACTTCCTCGCGATGGGGCCGCTCGAGAACGCGAACAAGAAGTACCTGGAGAACGGCATCCCGTTCTGGAACGAGATCCTCGCGCATCCCAACCGCGACGCGTGGTGGAAGGCCCGCGACCCGCGCCCGCTCTACCGGAACGTCAAGCCTGCGGTGCTCACGGTGGGCGGCTTCTACGACGCCGAGGATTGCTTCGGTGCGCTCGAGACGTACCGCGCGTTCGAGAAGCAGAGCCCGGGCGCGGAGAACGCGCTGGTCATGGGGCCGTGGCGGCACGGCGGCTGGAACCGCGCCGACGGCGATCGCGTCGGTGACGTGACGTTCGGGCAGAAGACGTCGCAGTTCTATCGCGACGAGATCGAGCTGCCGTTCTTCCAGCAGCACCTTAAGGGGAAGGGCAGGGGGCTCGGCGGCGTCGAGGCGTTCATCTTCGAGACCGGGACGAACGTGTGGCAGCGCTTCAGCGCGTGGCCGCCGCGGGAGGCGAGGACGGCGGTTCTGCACTTCCAGGCCGGCGGCAAGCTCGGCGCGGCGGCGCCGCCAGCGTCCGCGCCCGCGACGCCGGACGGGTTCGATGCGTACGTGAGCGATCCCGCGCGGCCCGTGCCCTACCGTGCGCGGACGGGGCCCGCGATCGACGCCGACTACATGACCGACGATCAGCGCTTCGCGACGCGGCGGCCCGACGTGCTCACGTTCACGAGCAGCGAGCTCACCGCGGACGTCGCGCTCGCGGGGCCGCTCGAGGCGAAGCTCTGGGTCTCGACCACCGGCACCGATGCCGACTTCGTGGTGAAGCTCGTCGATGCCTACCCGCAGGACGTCGCCGATCCCGAGCCGAACCCCACCGGCGTGCACCTGGGGGGCTACCAGCAGCTCGTGCGCGGCGAGGTGATGCGCGGGAAGTTCCGCGAGAGCTTCGAGAAGCCGGTCCCGTTCGAGCCCGGCAAGCCGGCGCTGGTGCGCTTCACGCTGCCGGACGTCGCGCACACGTTCCGCGCGGGGCACCGCATCCTGGTGCAGGTCCAGAGCTCGTGGTTCCCGCTCGTGGACCGCAACCCGCAGACGTTCCTTCCGGACATCGCGAAGGCGTCGGAGGCGGACTTCCGCGCGGCGACGCACCGGGTCTACCGGACGTCGTCGCTGGAGGTCGCGCTCCTCCGCGGAGCGCTCCCGCAGTAGCGAGCGCTACTTCTTCTTGAGCGGCGCGGCCTTGGCCGTCGAGGTCGGCGCGTCCGGGCCGAGGACCTCGGCCTTGCCCTCGGCGAGCTGGCGCACCAGCTCGTCGTAGAGGTAGTCGAAGCGATCGCGGACCTCCTGCGGGACGCGCTTCTCGTAGGTCTGGATCGACATCATGATGTCTTGATTCAGGCGCTTCCAGAGGTCCTTCGCGGCGCGGCCCGCCTTCACTTCTTCCTCGTGATAGAGCTTGATCTCGCTGACGGCGACGCGCGCGAAGCGACGCGCCTTCGCGTGCTCTGGCTCGGTCTTCTCGAGCTCCGCGGTCTCGGGCGACGGCGCGGGACGACCCGGAAACGTGGCCGTGATGGCCGCTGCGGCCGGCGCCACAGCGACCGGTGCGGGCGCGGGCGCGGGCTTCGGCTCGGGGACCGACGCGGGCTTCGGCTCGGGGACCGACGCGGGCTTCGGCTCGGGGACCGACGCGGGCTTCGCGACAGGCGCCGGCGCAGGGGCAGCAGCCTTGGGCTTGCCGTCGAGCTCCTCGAGGCGGAGATCGAACTCGTCCTTCTTCGCAGCGGGTGCGGGCGCGGCAGGCTCGGGCGCCATCGCGAGCGCGGGCAGGAGCGCGGGCGCGGGCCTCGGCTCCGACTTCGGCTCGGCCTTCGCGACGTCGGGCGGCGGCGGCTGCGTGACCGCGAGCGGCTTCGGCTCCGGCACGCGCGAGTACGGCGAGGTGGCCTTCGAGTCCTCGGGCGCCTTGGGCGGCGGCGGTCGGACCGCGACCGGCGCCGCGGCGGGCGCCTTGACGCTCGGGACGCTCGCCTTCGCCGGCTCGGCCGCCTTGGCTGCGGGCGTCGAAGGGCGCGTGACGGGCGTGGCCTTGATCGCGGCCGGCATCGAGAAGCTCTCGGCGACCGGCGTCTTGATGGACTCGGCCTCGGCCTTGGCCTTGGCCTTGGCCGCCTCGGCCTTGGCCGCCTCGGCCTCGGCCTCGGCCTCGGCGTCGGCATCGGCCTCGGCCTCCGCGTCGGCATCGGCCTTCGCCGTGTCGGCGGCCTTCGCCTGCTCGGCGTCGTCCTCGTCGTCCTCGGCCTTCTTCGTCTCGACTGCCTTGGGCTTGGCTTTCGGCTCGAGGTCCCCCAAAGGCTTGGCGGCGGGCTGCTCGTCGGCGCTGCGCGACCTCCAGAAGTACAGCGCGCCCAGCACGAGTGTCGCCGCGATCATGAAGATCTGAAAGTTCGTCATCGCACGCGCCAGAGTACGAGACCCGCGATCAAAAAGGGTAGAATCGGCCGCCCTTATGACCAAGAACGTCCTCGACGAGCTCGTCGAGCTGCTCGCCCTCGAGCGCATCGAAGAGAACCTGTTCCGCGGCCAGAGCCAGGATCTCGGGTGGGGCGCGGTGTTCGGCGGGCAGGTCCTGGGGCAGGCGCTCTCCGCCGCGGTGCAGACCGTTCCGCCCGAGCGCCACGCGCACTCCCTTCATGCGTACTTCCTGCGCTCGGGGGACGTGAAGAAGCCGATCGTCTACGACGTCGACCGCATCCGGGATGGCGGCTCGTTCACCACGCGCCGGGTGGTCGCGATCCAGAACGGTCATCCGATCTTCAACCTCGCGGCCTCCTTCCAGGTGGAGGAGGCGGGGCTCGAGCACCAGGACGCGATGCCCGCCGCGCCCGGTCCCGAGTCGTGCGCCACGGAGCAGGAGCGCGCCGCGCCCTACGCTCACAAGCTGCCGAAGGGGATCCGCGAGCGCGCCACCGCGGAGCGGCCGTTCGAGCTGCGCCCCGTCGGCCCCGAGAACGACGCGTTTCACCCCGCGCCGAGGCCGCCCTCGCGGATGGTCTGGTTCAAGACTGTCGGCCGCCTGCCCGACGACCCCGCGCTGCATCGCTATCTACTTGCGTATGCGTCCGACCACTCGCTGATCACGACGGCGCTCCTGCCCCACGGGCTCACGTGGCTATCGTCGGGGCTACAGATCGCCAGCCTCGATCACGTGATGTGGTTCCACCAGCGGTTCCGCGTCGACGAGTGGCTGCTCTACGTGCTCGACAGCCCCGCCGCCCACGGCGCTCGCGGCCTCGCGCGGGGCCGCATCTTCACGCGCGACGGCCGCCTCGTCGCGTCCGTCATGCAGGAGGGTCTGATCCGTCAGCGCGCGCCGAGGTGATGCCGAGGTCGCCGCCGTACATCACGGCGTGCACGCTGAGCAGCCCGCCGACCGCGCTCGCGAAGCCGCCGCTCGCGCTGAGGTGTTGCGCGAGGCGATGGAGGTCCCCCGCCGTCGCCACGCGGACGAGGCCGACCGCGCGCAGAGCTTCTCCGAACGCGGCGGCGCCCTTGGTGGGACCGAGCACCGAGGTGAGGCGCGACTCGGCGATCGCATGCCATTCCGTCGGGCCGGGCTTCATCGCGCGGCGAGCTTCGCCTCGAGCGCCTTGATCGTCGCGTCGGCGGCGGCCTTCTCGGCCCGCAGGCGCGTGAGGGCGGCCTCGGTCTCGCGCGCCTGCTCGCCCACCTCGACGAGGAGCGCCTCGGTCCGTCGCTGCGTCTCGCGCTGCTCGGCGATGTTCGTGTTCGTGCCGATCCACTCGACGATGCCTCCGCTCGCATCACGCTGCGCGACCGCGCGCGCGAGGTACCAGGCGTACGAGCCGTCGGCCATCCGGAGGCGGAACTCCACCTCGTAGACCTCACCGGTGCCGAGGCACTTCACCCACCGCTCCACGGCGCGCTCGAGATCCTCGGGGTGGACGACGTTCTTCCAGCCCTCGGAGAGCAGCCGCGTCATCGAGATCGCGAGCTCCAGCAAGGCGCGTGAGCTCACGTAGTCGAGCATCCCGTCGGGCCGCGAGGTCCAGACCTGGACGGGGATGTTCTCGGCGAGGAAGCGATAGCGCTCCTCGCTCTTTTTCAGCGCGGAGGCGAGGTCGGAGGGAGCATCGGGCATGGCGCGGCGAACCGTAGCAAAGAACCGCATCGATCTCGTTGCTCTCGAGCAGTCATCGCTGCGCTGGACGCTGCGCCTCAGGAGTGGGAAACGAGCGAGCGAACGCCATGATCGCTCGCTCCTGTCGCGCCGCCATCGGGAGCGTCCTCCTCCTCGTCGCCTCCTGCACTTCCGATCGCCGCGACACGCGCGCCGGCGCGCGCCCGCCGAGCTTCGTGTGGCTGGCCACGCCGACCTTCGGCTCGATGGATCCCGTCATGCTCCAGAACTACCCACTCTCCAGGAACGACCCGTGGCTGCCCGCCGACGCCACGAACACGCTCGGCAGAAACGTCCGCGCGTACGCCGACCTGCCCGCCGCCGACGGCATCCTCGGTGACGACTACCTGAACGTGAGCGGGCCGAAGCTCTTCGACCATCCCTACGATCCCAGGCTCTCGCCCGGCGCGACGGCGAACAACATCGGCGGCTCGGTCGCGCACCTCTTCTACGTCACGAACTTCCTCCACGACTGGTACTACGACCTCGGTTACGACGAGGCGTCGGGCAACCACCAGAACGAGAGCTTCGGCCGCGGAGGGCTCGATCACGACGCGCTGAAGGCCGAGACGCAGGACCACGACGGCCTCACCAACGCGAACGCCACCGTTCCCGCCAACGGCTCGGCGCCCCGCCTCCAGATGCACGTGTTCTCGAGCGCGAGCGTCTCGAGCATCACCGTGGACAGCCCGGCGGCGAACGCGTTCGACGTGGCCGGCAGCGTCGTGCTCGGGAGTGACGACCAGGGCGTCGACCCCGACCACGGCTGCGAGACGATCACCACGAACCTCACCGGCAAGATCGCGCTCGTCCACCGCGGCCTCTGCTCGTTCATCCAGAAGGTGCAGAATGCACAGGCCGCGGGCGCCGCCGGCGTGATCATGGCGAACGTCGCGAGCTCGGCCGACCCGAACACGCCGCCGTTCATGGGCGGGACCACCGCGGCGGTGACCATCCCGTCGCTCTCGCTGGCGCTCGCCGACCGCGCGGCCGCGGCGATCGCGTTGCCGCTCGTGGTGAGCGTGACCGATCCGAGCTTCGCGGCCGGTCACGTGGCCAGCATCGAGACGTCGGCGCGCGCCCAGGCCGACGAGGCGGCCCAGCGCTCGGCGATCGATCACGTCGACACCAAGGCGACGTCGTGGACCGTCACCGCCGACGACGGCGGCACCGAGCCGGTCCCGTGGGCGCGCTCGGGTCCCGAAGGCATTCGGGACCGTCCAGTATCCCTCCTGGCGCGGCGTCGTCAGCGCTCGATCCGGTGAGCGAGGTCTGGTTCGTCTACCTGGCGCGCTGCGCGGACGGCTCGCTCTACACCGGCATCGCGCGCGACGTCGCGGCGCGGATCGCTGCGCACGACGCCGGCAAGGGCGCGAAGTACACGCGTGGTCGCGGCCCGCTCGCGGTGTGCGCGATCCGGCGATGCATGTCGAAGGGGACCGCGCTGCGGCTGGAGCTGGCGGTGAAGGCGCTGCCACGGGCGGCGAAGGAGGCGCTCACCCAGCCGCACCAGCTACGCGCTTTCGCCCGCAAAACGCTGTGAAAGATCGCGAGCTGTCCCACACTCTCGTACCAAACGAAGGCCCTTCGTGATCTCCTTTCGCCAGGCGAGGCACTCTGGAACGGAGGCATGGCGGAAACCGGCTTGGCCCAGGACAGCGACACGCAGGCGCCGAGGATCGCGGACCCCGCGACCCTCGATGCCATTGCGCTCGCGCGCCTCGCGGCCACCGGCGACGCCGCCGCGACGAGCCGTCTCCTCCGGAGCCTCGCGTCGCGCGTGGTGCGCGTCGTGCGGGCGGTCCTCGGAGCGTCGCATCCCGACGTCGACGACGTCGCGCAGCAGGCGCTCATCGGGTTCATCCAGGCGCTGCCCGCGTTTCGCGGCGACAGCGATCCCGCGCGCTACGCCACCACCATCGCGGTGCGCACCGCCATCGGCGCGCGGCGTCGCACGAAGGTCGATCGCTCGCGCCGCGACGACCAGGCCGACGCCGACACCGTCGCCACCAGCCAGCCCGGTCCGGGCGAGGAGATGGCCGCGCAGCGCCGCAAGGAGATACTCCGCGACCTGCTCGCCGACCTGCCGACCGAACAAGCCGAGGCGCTCGCCATGCGCGTGGTGCTCGGCTGGTCGCTCGAGGAGATCGCGCTCCAGAGCAGCGCGCCGCTCAACACCGTGCGCAGCCGTCTCCGCCTCGCGAAGGAGTCGCTCCGCAAGACCATCGAGTCGCAACCCGGCCTCTGCGAAGCGCTCGAGGTGGACCCGTGACGGTCGTCGACCTCCATCCCGAGGACCTCCTCGACAAGGACTCGCGCGACGAGCTGACCGACGACGAGCTCGTCCGGCTGGAGGCCCATGTCGGGCGCTGCGCGGCGTGCCGTGCCGAGCGCGTTCTCCGCCTCGACTTCGCCGCCGAGCTCGACGGCGATGATCGTCCGTCGGCCATCCTCGATCTCGTGCACGGCGCGCTGAAAGGCGCCGGTGCGGATGCGCGGGCGAAGTCCGACCTCGCAGCCAGCGCTGCGCGGACCGGCGCGGAGCCCGCCGTAGAGGACGACGCGAAGGTCGCGACGATCCCGGGTCTGCGTCGTCGTACGCGGCGCGCCACCGTGGTGCTGTTCGTTGCCGCCGCGATCCTCGCGGCAGGCGCGGCAGGCGCGGCGAGCCTCTCCAGCACCGTGTGGCTGCGCCTCCGCGGCACACCGCAGGAGGCCACGCACGTCGAGCCGAATGCGGTGCTGCCGTCGCCGACCACGCTCGCCACCGCCCCGCACGCCGTCCCGTCCGCGCTGGCTTCGGCCGCTGCGTTGCCCACGACCGAGCCGGTGCTCGCCGAGGTCGCGCCCGCGCCGCGCGCTCCGATCCACGCGATCGTGTTCACGCCGCCGCCGTCCGCGTCGCTCCCGGCGGGCGCCGCGCCGTCGCCGTCGCCTTCGCCGTCGAGCGCGTCGGCGATGTTCGACGCGGCCAACGCCGCGCGCCGCAGCGGCGACACCGCAGGCGCGCTCGCCCTCTACGACGGCCTCGAGCGCCAGTACCCGGCGAGCCGCGAGGCGCGCCTGGCGAACGCCACCACCGCGCGGCTGCTGCTGGATCAGGGCAACGCCGCGGGCGCGGTGAACCGCTTCGACGCCTACCTCGCGAGCGGCGCCAGCGAGCTCCGCGAAGAAGCGATGGCAGGCCGCGCCACCGCGCTCGAACGTCTCGGCCGCGACGAGGAAGAAGCGCGCGCCTGGGCCCTCCTCCTCGCGACCTACCCGCGCACGCCCTACGCCGCCCATGCTCGGGCGCGTGTCGGGAGGTCCTTGCCGCAGTGACCGGCGTGCGTTCGCAAGTCGGCTCGCGAACACTCGCGAGCGTGCTGGCCCTGATCTGCGCGCTCGGCACCGGTCTCGCCGCGCGCCCCGCGCATGCGCAGCCGGCCGCCCCGCAGGCCGGGACAGCGACCGCGCGGCGCGTCGTCGAGGTGCAGGTCGCGGGCGGCAAGGCGGACGGCGCCGGCCTCGACGACACGCTGCGCGAGCTGCTCGGCCGGCTCACCCTCGTCACCGAGAGCCAGGTCGTCGGCCGCATCGATCCCGATGACCCCGCGTTCCGCTCCACGGCACGCCCGTCGCTCCTCGCGCGCGTGGGCATCGATCTCCGCAACGATGACGTCGCCGAGATCACCATCGTCGACGGGCGCACCGGCGACGTGACTGTGCGACGCACGGTGCGGCGCGACGGCCCGCCCGCGGTGGTGCGGGAGGAGGTCGCGCACGTCGTGCAGTCCGCGGTCGAGCCGATGATCGTGAGCGAGCGTGATCGCGTCGCAGCGCCGCCGCCGCCCCCTGCGCCAGCCCCGGCCCCGCCCGTGGCGGCGCTGCCCGATCCCCCGGGCGAGCCCATCGATCGCGACGTCCCGGTGAAGCCCGCCCCCACCTCGTCCTCGCCACTCGCCATGGATCTCGTCACGCATGCGGGCGGCGGCGCGTATGCGTCGGGGGCAGGGGTCATCGCGCGCGCGGGCGGCGGCGCGACGCTCGCGTGGCGCCGCGGGTTCCGGCCGGCGATCGGGATCACCGCGCAGTACGTCTTTCCGTTCGAGACCGGCGCCGAGATCGCCTCCGCGCACGTGAGCGTGGTGTCGGTGCGCCTCCAGCCGGCGATCGAGGTCTTCACCACCTCCGCGGTGGCGATCGATCTCGCGGTGGGCGGCGGCCTCGATGTCCTGCGGGTCGTGCCGCGCTCGAGCGCGCTGCCGTCGAGCCGTCTCGGCGCCGCCGTCACGCGCGTCGATCCGCTGGTCAGCGCGGGCATCACCGGTCACATCGCCATCGGCAGCGGCACCGCGCTCTCGCTCATGCTCGGAGCCGACATCGACACGACGTCGCGCAAGTGGGTGGTGGAGAGCGACGGCGAGCGGACCTCCACCTTCTCGCCCAGCCGCGTGCGCCCGCTCGCGATGCTCGGCTTCACGCTGACCGCGTTCGGCGACTCACGCTTCGCGGCGCGCGGAGGTGCGCGATGAGGTCGTTCGCGTGCGTCGTGATCGTGGCCGGCGGCCTCACGGCGCTCCTCGTCGCGTGCAGTGACGAGGAGATCGTCCTCGCGAAGCTGCATCACAGAGACGACGCCGGCGTGGCGCTCGATCCGAGGCGCTGCGTCGACGATGCCGATTGCAGGACGAGCGGGTTCTGCGCCCGCACGGCGTGCGGCGACGAGGTGGGGGCGTGCGCGGAGCGCCCCACGGTCTGCGAGCAGGAGCCGAGCCCGGTCTGCGGCTGCGACGGCATCACGTACTGGAACGACTGCCTGCGCCGCACGATTGGCGTCACCTCGATGAGCCCCGGCGACTGCACGCCCGACTTCGCGCAGACCTGCGGCGGTCATGGCGACCGTGGCCGTGGCCCTGGGCCGGCGAACGAGCACTGTCCCGACGGGACGAGCTGCGCGCGCATCCTTCCCCCTGCGCGGCCGGGAGAGCCGCTCGCGTGCCCGCCGTATGTCCCGGGCATCTGCTGGTTCTTGCCCGCCGAGCACCCCGATCACCCGGGCTTGGATCGCTTCGTGGGGTGCGTCGGCGAGGAGAGGACCTGCAAGGACGGCTACGAAGCCATCCGCAGCGGCCTCCCGCACCGCCGCGCCAGCAGCTGCCAGTGAGACGAGAAGAGGCGGCGGCGCCTCGCGCGCCGCCGCCTCGTGAACCGGCCGCGTTCGCGTTCAGCCGCCGGGCGCGACTCCGCCGGCGCAGAGCTTCGTGAGGCGCTCGTCCTTGTCGGTGGCGGCGCAGAGCGTCGCGAACGCGGCGTCGAACGCCGCCTTCACGCACGCGCGATCCTCATCGAAGCACGTCTTGCGGTCGGAGCCGCCCGCGATGCAGGCGTCGTTCGCGCCGTGGCACGCCTGGAGCTCGGCTGACGGCGGCAGCGGGACGTGATTGCAGAAGTCGGGATGGTCGCCGCCGCGCGGCCCTCCGCCTGGAGGAGGCGCAGGTCCGCCGCCGTCGCAGTCCCTGGCCGGCCCGTCGCTGGGCCGCTCGCCGCCTTCTCCTTCGTCGCCACGTCGGCCGCCTCTGCTTCTGCCTCCGCCTCCGTCGCCGCCGCAGTGTGGGCCCGGCCCGGCCGCCTCGGGGAGGCACGCGTGCAGCGCGTCCCGGCAAGACTTCCAATCGGCGTCCGCCGCGCTCTTGCATGCCTCGAAGGTGGCGAAGCACGCGTCGGCCGCAAGCCTCGCATCGGCGTAGCTGCTCCGCGCCTCGGTGAGCGCCTGCTCCTGCGACGAGGTGCTGGCGGTGGTCGTGCCGGTCGTACCCCCGCATGCAGCAACGGCTGCGGCGGCCGCGAGGCCTGCGAGGACCGATACGAGCGGGCGATGCGAGGACGACTGCGCGCCGGGGAGAATTCGCGACATGGTGACGACTCCTGGTTTCGAAGGTTTCGGCCCAGGAAACATCCCGAGCTCGAGCCGTTCGTCGCATCGAGTCACCTGAAGGGGTCACCGACGCGTGTCGATTTCTTGAGCTACCCTTCGAACGTGGACATCGTCGCGTTGCTCTCGCTGGGTACCCCCGTGGAGGTCGAGGCACCTCTCCTCGCGGTGGATCTCGCCTCCACCACCTACGAGACCGCGCTGCTCCTCCGCGCGCCGAGCCCCATCCCGATCCTTCGCACCGAGGACCGGGCGCGCGCGCTCACGCTGCTCGGTCGTCTCCGTGCGCGCGGTCACGATGCCGTCGCGTGCGACGCGAACGCCGTCGTCTACGCGTCGTCGATGGTCCAGGTGCGCTCGTTCGCGCTCGAGCCCGACGCGCTCGTGGTTCGCTCCGAGGCCGGTACTTCCGACCGCATCGCGTGGGGCGACGTCGTCGCGCTCGTGCGCGCCATCCATCGCACGCGCAGCGAGTCGGTCGAGAAGAACACGGCGCAGAAGTTCGACCTCGGACGCGCCGCGCTGTCGGGCGGGCTCATGGTCACGAAGAAGGTCACCACGGTCACCAAGCACGCGAACGAGGAGCGCGAGCCGGTGCTCTACGCGTTCCGCCACGAGGGCGCGCCGCTGCTCTTCGTGCAGTCGCGCGTCCGCTACGAGGCGCTCGCGGGGGCGCTGCGGCCCTCGCAGCTCGAGAACTTCGGCGTGCTGGTTCGCGTGCTCCGCGAGCGCGCGCCCCGCGCCGCGTACGACGAACGGCTGCTCGCGGCGCGTCCCCAGAACGACCGCGTGCGCGCGGGACCGAACGGCGCCGTCAGCTCGTCGACCTCGGACGGCGTCGACCTGCTCGCGCACCTCGTCGCGATGGCGGTCTCACGCACGACGCCGTATCGCGACGGTCGTGCGTGAGCAGCCAGCCCGTTCAGCGATCGCTCAGGGCTTCTTCGGCGCTGCGGGCGTCGCGGGCGCTGCCGGCTTCGCGTCGGCCTTGGGCGCGGCCTTCGCCACCTTCGTGAACTTGAGCGTCATGCGATCGCTCTCGCCGATCGCCGCGTACTTCTCGCGGTCCTTGTCGCCCTCGCGGAACGACGGCGGGAGCGTCCACACGCCGCCCGCGTAGTCCTTCGTGTCCTTGGCGTTGGCGTTGGCCTCGGACTTGCCGGCGAGCTTGAAGCCCTGCGCCTCGATCTTCTCGATGACCCACTTCTCGGGGAGGTAGCCGTTCTTCGCGCTCTCCTCGGGCTTCGCGTCCGGCTTCGCGCGGTGCTGCTCGACACCGAGCACGCCGTTCGGCTTGAGCGCCTTCTGGATCTCGGCGACCCAGACGTCCATCTTGCCCTGGTTGACCATGCCGTGGAGCTCGCGCGCGAGGATCACGAGGTCGACGGTGCCTTCTTGCGGCAGCTTCGGCGCCTTGTTGTCGATGTTGACGGTCTCGACCTTGCCGTACAGCTCGGGCGACGTGTCGAGGAACATCTTGAACACCTGGCCGTAGTACGAGCTGCGATCGTCGGCGGGGCCGTTCGGGTCGGTGTTCGTCGCGAGCAGCTTGCCCTTCTTCGCGAGCGTCGGCGCGAGGAGCTCGGTGTACCAGCCCTCGCCGGGACCGAACTCGAGGACGGTGAGGGTGGGCTTGTAGCCCCAGAAGTCGAGCGTCTCGGCGGGGTGACGGAACTTGTCGCGATCGGCATGACCCGGCTTGCGGGCCTTGCTCGCCATCGCGCCCTGGATCGCGGCCTTGCCGTTCGGGAACTGCTTGTCGACGAGCGCGGTCGCTTCCTTCTTCAGCTCGGGGCTCCAGCGCGCGACCTCCTTCTTGTTCTCGGCCTCCGACTCGGCGCGATCCTTCGCGAGCTGCTTCTGCTGCTCTGCCTTCTTCTTCTCCTCCGCGGTGGGCTCCGGCGGCGGCGCGGGCGCGGGCGGCGGCGTCACGGCGGGCGGCGGCTCGACCGGTGCGGGCGGCGCGGGGGCCTTCGCTTCCGGCGAATCACCGCAGGCGGTGGTCGCGCACGCGAACGCGGTGAGACAAGCGAGGAGAACGGGACCGAGGAAGGCCTTCTTCATGGCGGCGTCGTACCTCGACCGGCGGCCCCCGACAAGCACTCTAGGGCGCGGTGGCCACGTCCGCGCAGCAGCGAAATCCCGTGGAATAGTCGTGGTAATCGAACGCGTGCGCGATGGTTCGATACGCGCAGCCGTCGCCGTGTTGCGCCGTGTCGAGCCAGTAGCCGCCCTGGAACGTGCCGTTTGGATCGGCGGTCCACTCGTGGAGGTTGCCGACCATGTCGAAGGCTCCCTGATCGGTGACGCAATCGGGGAACGCGCCGGTCTTCGCGAGGCCACCCTCGAGCTGGTTGTTGCGCGTGTCGTTCAGCTCGGGCGCGCCCCAGCCGCGCTTCATCGAATCGGCGTGGAACGTGAGCATCGGCGTGGCGCCGCTGTCGTGGCACTTTGCCGGCACGCGCGTCGTCCCGTACGGGTAGGCGAGGCCCTCGCTGCCACCGCACGCCGCGCGCCACTCCACCGCCTGGCAGAGGCGCTTGCCTGACGCCTTGCACGCGCTCTGCGCCTGCTGAGCGCTGATGTAGCCCTGCGGAACGACGCTCGGGACGCTCCGTGCAAGGTACACGGTTCCCTCCTCGGGCGCGGGCGTGAGGAACGGCGAGTGCGGCTTGGTCGTGCCGTCGGCGAGGCGTGCGACGAGGGTCCCCTCCCACTTGTCGACGCAGAAGCGCGTGCCCACGTTTGCCATCTCCGCGGGGCAGCGCGCGCCGGGGTGCAGGGGGGGGATCGTCCCCTCGTCGACGGCGTGGAGGCGCGGCGGCGCGTAGCTGGCGATGGCGAGCTCGATGGACCCCGGGTTCGAGGCCTGTACGCGTCGCGCCTTGCCGGCGAACATCGGCTCGAGGCAGTGCAGTGCGTTCGTCACCTGGGCGCGGCACGCGGGCGGCACGCTCTCGGGCGGCGCCGCATGAACGATCGTCGCGGTGGTCGCGAGCGCGACGATGACCACGAAGCGTCCCCTTGCGCGCAGCCCCATGCTCCTTCGGTAGCACGGCGCCCGCGTGCCGGGCTAGCGTACGGGCGATGGTGGATCCGGCGACGGGGCTGCGCATCGAGATGAACCTCGCCCGTCAGGCGCGCGACTACGCGAAGGATCATCGCGTGGTGCTGCCGGAATGGGGTGCCGAGGTGCTTGCCGTGGGCAGCGGCCACGCGATCTGGGGCTCGGAGCGGGGCGCGCCGAACGTCTCGCGCGTCTTCGCGCTCGGCCTCGAGGGCGCGGTGAACCCCGACGATCTGACGCGCGCGGAAGAGCTCTACGCCGCGCACGGGGACCGCACGCGCGTCGTCACGTCTCCGTGGGCACACCCGTCGCTCTTCGATCTCCTCGCGCAGCGCGGCTACCGGGTGATCGGTCACGACAACATCCTGACCCGCCTCATCGACGCCGCGCCCGCGGCTGCGTCGGCGGCGAGCGCCGCGGGCGTGACGGTGGCGCGCGTCGCGCAGGACAAGGCTGCGATCTGCGCGTGGGGGCGCATCGTGCGTCTCGGTTTCGGCATGGACCTCGAGGACGAGCGCTTCGCGAGCGCCGACCGCGTGTTCGAGGTCTCGAAGACGGGCACGCTCTACCTCGCATCGGTCGACGGCGAGCCTGCGGGCGGCAGTGCCCTCGAGCTGCGTGACGGGATGGCGACGCTCTTCGCGACCTCCACCGTCGCCGCCCTGCGGCGGCGGGGGGTGCAAGGCGCGCTCATCGCCGCGCGCGTCGCGCACGGGCGAGCGCAGGGCGCGGACCTCGCGGTGGTGATCACCGACCCCGGCAGCGACTCGCAGCGCAACCTGGAGACCCACCACGGCTTCCGTGTCGCGTACACGACCGCCCTCTTCGAGTCCCCCGCCAGCGCCTGACCACACGCGCGTCGCGCCCCGCGAGGTCCGCCCCGCGCCCCGCGTTCCGCGTCGCCCCTGCGCGTTGCGTGCGGGGCCCCTCCTCGGAACGGTGAAGATCGTTAACGATCGGCGGGGCGCAGGTCAGCGCCGCACGTGGCTCGCAGCACGGGGACGGTCACTGCCGCTGTCGGCAGTGCAACGCCGGGCCACCGGAGTCCGGAAGGCGGGGTGCTCCGCTCGCGTGACCGGACCCCACCCACCACCCCCTCCGCCCGCACGGTGAAGACCGCTTCCTCTTCTGCGGCGCGCCCGCGGCGATGAACGAGGATCTTCTCCATTTCCCCGGAAGGTCCACGCCCGCCACGGCGATGAACAAGGATCTCTTCACCATTTCTGCGAAGGGTCCTCGGCCGCCACGGCGACGATGAAGGATCTTCACTGTTTCCGCGAAGGGAGCTCGCGCCCGCGCCCGCGCTCGCGCTCGCGCTCGCGCTTTGTCCGCAACCGCGAGCGCGGGGCGGCCGAACGACCGGAGGCAATGGCGCTCCTATGGTATGACCCCGCCCGCAGCACGATGACCGCCGCCCTCGGTTCTCCCGCGCACGAGACGACGTCGATCGAGCACACGCTCCGCTCCCGCTTCGGCCTCGAGGCCTTCCGCCCCTGGCAGCGCGAGGCCATCGACGCGCTGCTCGGCGAGCCGGGCCGCGTGCTCGTGGTGGCGCCGACCGGCGGCGGCAAGTCGCTCACCTACCAGCTGCCAGCGGCGGTGCTCGAGGGGACCACGCTCGTGATCTCGCCGCTCGTCGCGCTCATGGAGGACCAGGTCCGCTCCCTGGTGCAGCGAGGGATCGCCGCGACCTACCTCGCCTCGACGCTCGACCGCCAGGAGCGCGACGCACGCGAGCAAGGGATGCTGCGCGGCGACTACAAGCTCGTCTATGTCGCGCCGGAGCGGCTCGCCTCGGACGTCTTCGTGCGCATCCTCGGGCGCTGCCGCATCGATCTCGTCGCCATCGACGAGGCGCACTGCATCGCGCAGTGGGGCCACGACTTCCGTCCCGATTACCTGCGCATCGGCGCGCTGCTCGAGCGCCTGAACCCGCCGCGCATCCTCGCGTGCACCGCCACCGCCACCCCCGAGGTGCGCCGCGAGATCAAGGAGCGCCTTGGGTTCGACCGCCCCGAGACACCGTGCAAGGAGGTCCTGCGCGGCTTCGCGCGCCCGAACCTGCATCTCGCGGCGCAGAACGTCGACGGCCCGAAGCAGGCGCGCGCCGCGCTCCTCGAGAGCCTGACCACCGCGCTCGGCAACGCGCGCATGCCCACGGGCGGCGCGATCGTGTACGCAGCCACGCGCAAGACCACCGAGCAGTACGCGGACATGCTCTTCAAGCAAGGCTGGAGCGCCGCGGCGTACCACGCCGGCATGAGCGGAGACGCGCGCTCCAAGGTCGCCGATCGCTTCGCCTCGCGGAAGCTCGCGGTGGTGGTGGCGACGAACGCGTTCGGGATGGGCATCGATCGCTCCGACATCCGCACCGTCGTGCACGTGCAGCCGCCCTCCTCGATCGAGGCGTACTACCAGGAGGTGGGCCGCGCCGGTCGCGACGGTGATCAGGCGTACGGCCTGCTCCTGTGCTCCGGCGCTGACATCTCGCTACGGCGCCGGCTCGTGCAGAGCGGTACCGAAGGCTCGCCCGTCGATCCCGTCCTCGCGGCGCGCGCCTGGGGCCTCTTCCGCGAGCTCCTCCGCTACCTCGACGCGCGCACGTGCCGCCACGACTTCGTGCTCCGCTACTTCGGTGACGAGCAGGAGACGCTCGGCGGCTGCGGACACTGCGATGTGTGCGTCGCGCTCGACAGCGGCGCGGCCGAGGCCTCCGAGGAGGTCTCCGCGGAGACCACGCTCGTCGTGCGCAAGGCGCTCGCTGCAGTGGCGCGCGCGCAGAAGCGCGCCGGGCTCATCGCCATCGGCGACATGCTCAAGGGCGTCGACTCGGAGAAGACCCGTAAGTTCGGCTTCACCGGGCTATCGACGTTCGGGTTGCTCAAGGATCGCTCGCCCGAGTGGATCGTCGCGCTCCTCCGCGCGCTGCTCGCCGCCGGCTGGATCGACCTCACGACGAACGAGCACCCCGTGCCCTACCTCACCCGCAGCGGCGCCGAGGTCATGAAGGAGGCGGTGCCCGCGCGTATCATGCTGCCTGCAGAGCCGCGGGCCGTTCGCACGCGCGCGCGCTCCTCGAGCGGCGCGCGCGAGGCGCCGGTGCTCGACCCCAGCATCCAGCCGATCTTCGACAAGCTCCGGGCCCATCGCGCCGAGGTGGCAAAGCAGCGCGGCGTGCCGGCGTACGTCGTCGCGCTCGACCGCACGCTCGTGGAGATGGCGCAGGTCCGCCCGCGCACCACCGATCAGCTGCTCATGCTGCACGGCATGGGCCCGGCGCGCGCCGAGCAATACGGTGAAGGCTTCCTGCGAGCACTCGAGGACTGATGGCGATCCCCTGGAAGATCTTGGAGCGCGCCCCCACCCCCGATGGGCTGCTCGAGCTGCGCCAGCGCGGACCGAAGGACTTCCAGATCACGCTCGGCGGCATGGTGCTCATGAACAGCGCCGCGAACCGCTCCGAGGAGGCGCTGGGCAAGCTCGCCTGCACGGGCCTGCAGGCGCCCGCGCCCCGCACGCTGGTGGCGGGCCTCGGCCTCGGCTTCACGCTGCGGTCCATGCTGGACGCGTTGCCGGCCGGCGCGCACGTGATCGCCGCGGAGCTCAACCCGGTGGTCGCGGCGTGGTGCGAGGGTCCGCTCGCCGAGCTGACGGCGTCGGCCGTGAAGGATCCGCGCGTGACGGTGGAGATCGCCGACGTCGTCCACGTGATCCGCCGCGCGGCGAACGACCCGAAGCAGCGCCTCGACGCCATCGTGCTCGATCTCTACACGGGCCCGCATGCGCGCTCGCACCCCGTGACCGACCCGGCGTACGGCACCACCGCGATCGCGGAGATGAAGCGCGCCCTCAGGCCCGGAGGCCGCCTCGCGGTGTGGGGCGAGGCGGCGAACGCGGCGTACGAGGACCGCCTGAAGCGCGGCGGCTTCGAGGTCTCGCGCCACCGCCCGGGTACGGGCGGCCTGAAGCACGTCGTCTACGTCGCTACTTGCCGGTGAGCGTGGCGAGCTCGCTCTCGAGCGACTCCCACTCGGCCAGCAGCGCGTCGATCTTCGGGCCGAGCGCCTTCTCTTCTTCCTCCAGCTTCGCGATCTCGGCCTTCGGCGTCTTCTCGTAGAAGTCGGTCTCGCACCACTTCGCCTGGATGACCGCCTTGCGCGCCTCCGCCACCTCGATCGCCGCCACCACCTCGTCGCGCCGCGCCGGGAGCTGCTTCAGGCGGTTGGCACGCTTCTTCTGCTCCTCCCACGATACGGCGGTCTCGGTCTTCGCCGCCGGCGCGGCGGGATCGATCGCGACCTTCTCCTTCTTCGCCTTCAGCACCACGGTGTCGGCGTCGAGGTGGTCGTCGCCGCAGCGCTCGAGGTACTCGTCATACGTACCCGGGAAGTCGCGGAAGCCCTTCGGCGTGACCTCGAGGATGCGCGTCGCCAGCGCCGAGACGAACGCGCGATCGTGCGAGACGAACACGAGCGTGCCCTCCTCGTAGCGCTTCAGCGCCTCGACCAGCGCGTCGATCGACTCGAGGTCGAGGTGGTTCGTCGGCTCGTCGAGCACGAGCACGTTGGGCTTCTCCACCATGATGCGGCAGAACACGAGGCGCGCCGCCTCGCCGCCGGAGAGCGCGCCGACCTTCTTCTGCACGTCGTCGCCGGAGAACAGCACGCGACCGAGGGCGCCGCGCACGAAGCTCGTCTCCGCCTTGGGCACCGCGTTCCAGATGACGTCGATGGGCGTGGCCTCGGGGTCGACGAGCGCCTCGTGGTGATCCTGCGCGAAGTAGCCGACGCGCGTCTCGTGGCCCCACTTCACGCTGCCGTTGTCGGCCTCCAGGTTGTCGGTCGCGATCTTCAGGAGCGTCGACTTGCCGAGGCCGTTGGGGCCGATGATCGCCACGCGCTCGCCGCGCCGGACCATGAGCGAGACGTCGACCAGCACCTGCTTGTCGCCGTACGCCTTCGACACGCTCGTGATCTCGAGCACGTCGCGCCCGCTCTTCCGCTCCGGCGTGAACACGAACTGCGGCGCGCGGCGCGAGCTCGACTCCAGCTCCTCGACCTCGATCTTCTCGATCTGCTTGAGGCGGCTCTGCGCCTGCCGCGCCTTGGTGGCCTTCGCGCCGAAGCGCTCCACCCAGGCCTTCTTCTCGGCGATGATGGCCTCGGCGCGCGCGATCTCCGCTTCCTTGCGATCGCGAATCGCGCCTTTTTCTCGGGCGAACGTCGTGTAGTTGCCGGTGTAGACGGTGATGGTGCCGTAGTCGACGTCGAGCACGTGCGTCGCCACGTTGTCGAGGAAGCGCTGGTCGTGGGAGATGACGATCGCGCAGCCCTGGTACATCGCCAGGAACTTCTCGAGCCAGCGGATGGAGAGGATGTCGAGGTGGTTCGTCGGCTCGTCGAGCAGGAGGACGTCGGGGCCGCCCAGCAGCACCTGCGCGAGCAGCACGCGCAGCTTGAAGCCGCCCGACAGCGTGGCGAGCGGCATGCGGTGCTGCGGCACGGGGATGCCGAGGCCCTCGAGGATGTTGCTGGCGCGAGCCTCGAGCGTGTAGCCGTCGTGCGTCGCGATGCGGTCCTCGAGCTCGACGATGCGCGCCGCGTCCGCGGGGTCGCTCGAGCCCTTCTCCTCGAGCGCGCGCTGCTCGGCCTGCGCGCCCATCACCAGCTCGTCGCCGGCCATCGCGACCTCGAGGATCAGATCCTCGTCGCGCATGAAGCGGTCCTGGCGCAGCACGCCGACGCGCGCGCCCTTGTCGATGACGACGTTGCCCTCGGACGCCTGCTCGTCCCCCGAGACGATCTCGAGAAACGTGGTCTTGCCCGAGCCGTTCGCGCCCACGAGCCCGTAGCGCGAGCCGCGCACCAGCTTCAGCGTGACGCCCTCGAAGAGCGTGCGCGCCCCGTACGACTTGCCGAGCTCGTTGACGGCGATCATGCCTGCGCCGCGAGGGAGGCCGGCGCGAGCGCCGCCTCGAGGGTCTCGCCGCCCACGGCGATGTAGAGCTGGCCGTCGTTGCGGGTGAGCTCGAGCTTGGTGTTGCGCTGCATCTTCGCCTCGAGCGCGTCGAGGAGCTTGGGCGCGAAGTACCAGACCTCGATGGCCTCCACCTTGTGGATGGCTTTCGTGGTGGCCTCCTTGCGGAGCTGGCTCAGGTCGGTCGAGGTGAAGACGGAGACGCGGCGCGCCGCCTTCGAGGCCTTGTGCAGCCGCTCCGCCGAGGGGAAGCCGATGTCGATCCACGCGAGCAGCACGCCCGTGGGATCCTTGATGGTGATCGGCGCCTCGTCGGTGGAGGAGAGCCCGGCCTTGCTGAACGCGATGCCCTCCTCGTACGAGAGGCAGTACGCGAGCGTGCGCGTGAGCAGGTAGCGCATCGACTCCGAAGGGTGCTGCGCCACGCGCAGATCGAGGGCCTCGTAGACCCCGCGGTCCACGTCGGACAGCGCGACCTCCACGTGGTGCATCGTCGAGCCGGCGGCCATCAGGTGCCGCCCGCGAGCCCGTCGTAGAACTCGTTCGTGAGCTTGTCGAAGAACGCGCGCGCCACCGGGCTCTGGAGCGTGCGCTGCACCTGCGGCCAGAGCAGCTCGGCCCAGGCGTCGAGGTCGGGCTCGCCCGAGGCGCCTACCGTCTTGAGCCACTCGCCGATCGTTAGCTCGCCGTGCTCCTCCAGGAACGCCTCGAGCGCGACCTTCAGCTGGCGGCGCGGGTGATCGCGGCGCAGGGTCTCGAGGGTGATGTGCTCGGCGGCGATCTCGCCCTTGCGCGAGGCCTTGTCGTCGACGCCCGCCAGCAGCTCCGACATCGACTGCGAATAGAGGAACGAAACGATGTTCTTGCGCAGCTCGATGAACTTGGGGTCGTCACCCTTCTTCACGAAGAGGTCGGCGAGCTTGACCTTCGCCTTGCGCGAGAAGGCGAGCAGGAACTTCCGGATCTCCGGGTCGAGGCGCTTGTCGAACTCGCCCTTCATCGCGCCCATCGACTTCAGGATGGCGCCGCCGCCGATCGGCATGCGCTTCAGCAGCGCCGGCAGGCCCCAGTCGGCGAAGAACGGATTGACCGTCTGGTTGAACTCGGTGAGCCCGTCATGGAGGATGTCGCGGATCGCCTCCTCGATGGCCTCCTGATCGAAGACGTTGCGCACGAGGCGCTCGGGCATCAGGTCGTTGCGCTCGAGGAGGTCGTCGATGGCGAGCCGCGCCACCGCCGGCACGTAATCGCCGAGGCGCGACGTGTCGGCCTTCATCGCGGCGAGCGAGCGACGGTGGATGTCGCGGGCGATGGGCGCGAAGAGCGCCTTCACGCTCTCGGCGGTGAGCGCCTTGGTCACGCCCTCGGTGAGCACGACCGGGTCGATGACCGCCGAGACCTTCAGGCCGAGCGCCCATGCATAGCCCTCACGGAAGGAGCCGACCCAGTCGGCCCGTGCCGCCTCCGAGCCCATCCGCTGCGCGAAGAAGGCGCTGTGTTTCTGCTTGAGCGCCTCGAGCGTCTCCGGCGAGAGAGCGAGATCCGTCATCGTGGCGGGGACGGATAGCACGCCAGGCGCCGCGCCGCGTCAGAACGGGACGAAAGCGAGCGCCACCGAAACCAGGGCCGCTCATCCGGCGTAAGGTTGGACATGGACGTTCGCCTGCTCGTTCCGGCCCTGCTCCTCGTCGCCGCTTGCAAGTCCGTGGGCACCGGCTCCGAGGCCAAGCCCGACGGCACCTCGAGCACCGGCGTGGCGGCGGCCACCGTCGCGCGCCGCACCGTGGGCAACGATCCCGGCCACGTCGGCGCGGGCACCAGGCTCGAGGCGCGGCCTGGCAACGAGCTCGCGGCGTTCGCGGGTGGCTGCTTCTGGGGCGTCGAGGACACGTTCCGCCAGGTTCCGGGCGTGGTCGCCACCGCCGTCGGCTTCACCGGGGGCAAGACCACGAACCCGAGCTACGAGGCGGTCTGCACGCACGCCACGGGGCATGCGGAGGCGGTGCTCGTCGAGTTCGACCCCGCGAAGATCACGTACGACCAGCTGCTCGTCGTCTTCTTCAAGAACCACGACCCGACGACGATGAACCGGCAGGGGCCGGATATCGGCGACCAGTACCGGAGCGAGGTCTTCACGTTCTCCGACCAGCAGGCCGCCGCGGCGAAGACCGTCCTCGCCGCCGAGGAGAAGGAGCGCGCCAAGAAGGTGGTCACGCGCGTCTCGACCATCCCGCAGTTCTGGAAGGCCGAGGAGTACCACCAGCAGTACGACGAGAAGACGGGCACCCATTCGTGCCCGCTCCCCAAGGGCCTGCCCAAAGGAGCGTGACCGCCTCCGCCTCCGCGCCTGGATCGTGATTCGCGTACGGTCCGATCGCGGCGGTTCGATCGCGGCGACCGTGGCCCGCCCGGGCGCCGGTCCGTTGGCGCGCGATCCGGGGCGCCCGGAATGGGCGCGGCCGCGGCGCCGTCCCGCGTGCGCGGGCGGCGCGCTCGTAGGCCGCCGGCCCGACGACGTGCCGCCTCGAGTTCGATCACGTCACGGCCAAGCAGAACCCCGCCAACGAGCTCTTCGCCGGCACCCAAAAGCGCTCCGCCGACGGTCGCACGAAGTTCCCCCTCCAGGTCCGCGCGCTCGCGGCGACCCGCGCCGCCACCATCGGCATGAAGGTGGCGAGCGGCTTCGAATCGCATCAGGGCACCAGGACCAGCTTGCCCTTCACGTCGCGCCGCTCCATGCGCTCGAGGGCGGTCCGTGCATCCGCGAACTTCACCACGCCGTCGACGTGCGGCGCGAGCTTGCCCTCCGCCACCCACGCCAGGATCTGCCGCGCGTTCGCCTGGTTCTTTGCGGGCTCGCGCATCACGAACGAGCCCCAGAACACCCCCACGATCTGGCAGCCCTTGAGGAGCACGAGGTTCAGCGGGATCTTCGGGATGTCGCCGGCGGCGAAGCCCACCACGAGGTAGCGGCCCTCCCACGCGATCGAGCGAAGCGCGGCGTCGGCGTAGGGGCCGCCGACCGGGTCGTAGATCACGTTCGCGCCGTTGCCGCCGGTGAGCGCCTTGGCGCGCTCCCTGAGGTCCTCGCGCCGGTAGTTGATCCCTTCGGCGGCGCCGCGTTCCTTGCAGAATGCAACCTTCTCGTCGGTGGAGGCCGCGGCGATCACGCGAGCCCCCAGGAGCTTGCCCAGCTCCACCGCCGCGGTGCCGACGCCGCCGGCGGCGCCGAGGACGAGGAGCGTCTCGCCCTGCTGGAGCGCGGCGCGGTCGACGAGCGCGTGGAGGGTGGTGGCGTACGTCAGGAGCGTCGCGGCGCCGACCTCGAACGAGACCGCGTCCGGCAGCTTCGTCACCGTCGCGTCGGGCGCGACGATCTGCTCGGCGTAGGCGCCCATCATCATCGTCGCGCACACGCGATCGCCGGGCGCGACGCTCGTGACCGCCGACCCGACCGCGCGCACCACGCCCGCCGCCTCGCCGCCCGGAGAGAACGGGGGATCGGCCTTGAACTGGTACTTGCCATACGTCATCAGCACGTCGGGGAAGTTCACGCCGGCGGCGCGGACGTCGATGAGGACCTCGTTGGGTCCGGGCGTGGGCGACGGGACCTCGTCGACGCGGAGACTGCTGGGACCGGTGAGCTCGTGGCAGCGGACGGCGCGCATGATGTGGCCGAGTCTACCTCAGCTCGCGCGGGTCAGCGCACGACGTCCGGGACGAGCTCCAGGGTGGTGTCGATGCGCGGGTTCGACCGCACGACGTGCCGCTCCGCCTGGAAGAAGTCGAGCGGGTACTCCTGGCCGACCACGAGGCCGATGCTGTTCGCGACGTCGGGGCGCTTCACCCCCTTCGTGAGCGCGGAGTGGATGCCGCCGATGTTGATGACGAGCTTCTTGTCGATGAATACGAACGCGTCGTCGTCGCCGGTGAGCTTGAACGCCTCGTCGCCGCGGTCCTCGAACAGGGCGGTATCGGTGTCTTCTTGGAGGAGCGTGTCCAGCGTGTACCGGGCGAGCGTCGTTCGTGAGCGCTACACCGGCGAGGCGCTTCGCGTAGCATCGGAGCTGCCCATCATGCGCCAGATCTGGATCACGAAGTCCGGTCCCCCCGAGGTCCTCCAGGTCCGCGAGGCGCCCGATCCCGACCCTGGCGACGGCGAGGTCCGCATCCGCGTGAAGGCCGCGGGCATCAACTTCGCGGACCTGATGGCGCGCGTCGGCCTCTATCCCGACGCGCCGAAGCTCCCGTGCGTCGTGGGCTACGAGGTCTCCGGCGTCATCGACGCGGTGGGCAAGGGCGTCACGCGCGTCGCCGTCGGCGATCGGGTCTTCGGGATGCCGAAGTTCGGAGGCTACACCGACACGCTCGTGCTGAAGGAGACGCAGGCCTTCAAGATGCCCGTGGCGATGTCGTTCGAGGAGGCCGCGGCGCTGCCCGTCGTCTACCTCACGGCGCATCACATGATGATGTTCACGGGCAACCTCCGGCCGCGGTCGCGCGTCCTCCTTCATTCCGCCGCGGGCGGCGTGGGGCTCGCCGCCATCCAGCTCGCGAAGACGCGCCAGTGCGAGATCTTCGGCATCGCATCGAAGTCGAAGCACGCGTTCATCCAGGAGTACGGCTGCCAGCATCCCATCGACAACGACGCGGACTACGGCGCCGTGATCAAGGAGCTCACCGGCGGACGCGGCGTCGATCTGATCCTCGATCCCGTCGGCGGCAAGAGCTGGACGGACGGCTACGAGCTCCTCGCGCCCGCGGGCCGCATCGTCGCGTTCGGGCTCTCCGCCGCGGCCTCGGGCAAGAGCCGGAGCCTCCTGCATGCGCTCTCGCAGGTCATCCAGGTCAAGAAGTGGAGCCCCATGAAGCTGATGGACGACAACAAGGCCGTCCAGGGCGTGAACATGGGCCATCTCTTCACCGAGCTC
>JAYTHX010000206.1:0-15065 GCA_043732195.1 Polyangiaceae bacterium | reverse complement strand
GACGGAAGCGAGCGACGATGAGCTCGCTCTCCTTCATCGTCTTGTCGATCAGCTTGATCGCGACCTTCTTGCCGAGGTCGATGTGGATCGCTTCGCAGACGACGCCCATGCCGCCGACCCCGAGGACCCGGCGGACCTCGTACTTCCCGCCGACTGCGAGGCCGACCAGGGAGCTGTACGTCGCGGCCATCTACGAAAAGTTCTCCAAGCGAGTCGTGTCCCGAGCTGCCTCGGGCTCTCGATTGTACGCTGTCAGGGGGTGCACGATCCCCATCGTTCCTTCACTTGGGCGTACGAAAAATCGTCCCGAAAGCGGGACAAAAATCGCGACAAAACCCGTGTAGGGCGCTCCGCCGGAGCGCCCGATCAGTGAGCCCGTGTGGGTGTCAGTCCTCGTCGGCACGGAGCTGGGCGAGGACCGAGAGATCCTCGAGGGTCGACGTATCGCCCTTGGTCTCGGTGCCCGACGCGACGTCCTTCAGGAAGCGCCGCATGATCTTGCCGGACCGGGTCTTGGGGAGCGTGTCGGTGAAGCGGATGGCGTCGGGCCGGGCGAACTTCCCGATCTCCTTGTCGATGTGGGTGAGCAGGGAGTCCTTGAGCTCCTTGCCGGCGGCGAAACCCTGCTTCACCGTGACGAAGACCACGAGCGCTTGGCCCTTGAGATCGTCGGGGCGCCCGACCGCCGCTGCTTCGGCGACAGAGGGATGGCTGGCGAGCGCGCTCTCGATCTCGGCGGTGCCGATGCGGTGGCCGGCGATGTTGAGGACGTCGTCGATGCGACCGACCACCCAGAAGTAGCCGTCCTCGTCGCGGCGCGCGCCGTCGCCCGTGAAGTACACGCCGGGCATCTGGCTCCAGTACGCCTCGCGGAAGCGTGCGTCGTCGTTGTAGAGCGTGCGCGCCATCGAGGGCCACGGGCGCTTGATGACGAGCTTGCCGCCCTCGTTCGCCTTGCAGTTGGTGTTGTTGTCCTTCACCACCGCGATGTCGACGCCGAACAGCGGCAGCCCCGTCGCGCCGGGCTTCGAGTAGCAGGCACCGGGGAGCGTGGTGAGCATGATCGAGCCGGTTTCGGTCTGCCACCAGGTGTCCACGATCGGGCAGCGCCCGCCGCCGACCACGCGGTGGTACCAGGTCCACGCCTCGGGGTTGATGGGCTCGCCGACCGAGCCGAGGAGGCGCAGGCTCGAGAGATCCGCGCCCTGGGGCCACTGGTCACCGGCGCGGATGAACGCGCGGATGGCGGTGGGCGCCGTGTAGAGGATGGTGACCCCGTGCTTCTCGATGATGTTCCAGAAGCGGCCCCAGTCCGGCGCGTTCGGGGCGCCCTCGTACATCATGCAGGAGGCGCCGCAGGAGAGCGGGCCGTACACGATGTAGCTGTGGCCGGTCACCCAGCCGACGTCGGCGGTGCACCAGTAGAGATCGCCTTCGCGCAGATCGAAGACGTACTTCGACGTGACGTGCACGCCAGCGAGATAGCCCGCGGTGGTGTGGAGCACGCCCTTCGGCTTGCCGGTGGAGCCCGAGGTGTAGAGGATGAACAGCGGGTGCTCCGCGTCGAACGCGGGCGGGCGCTTCGCGAGGCCCAGCGAGGCGTCGCTCGGCTTCCGCGCGAGGAGGTCGTCCCACCACACGTCGCGGCCTTCCTTCATGGGCGACGGCGCGGCGTTCGTTCCGATGCGCTTCAGGACCACGACGTGCTCGATGCTCTTGGCCTTCTCGAGCGCGACGTCCGCCATCTTCTTCAGCGGAACCACGTTGCCGCGGCGCCACGCGCCGTCCTGCGTGAGGAGGACCTTCGCTCCGCAGTCGTTGATGCGCTCGCTGAGCGCGTCCGAGCTGAAGCCGCCGAAGATGACGGAGTGGGTCGCGCCGATGCGCGCGCAGGCGAGCATCGCGATGGCGGTCTCGGGGACCATGCCCATGTAGATGGCGACGCGATCGCCGGGCTTCACGCCGAGGTCGGTGAGGGCAGCGGAGAGGCGGACCACCTCGCGATGCAGCTCGAAGTACGTGAGCGTGCGCGTGTCGCCCGGCTCGCCCTCGAAGACGATGGCAGCGCGGGTGCGCGCGCTGGTCGTGAGGTGGCGATCGAGACAGCTCTCGCTGACGTTGAGCGTCGCGCCGACGAAGAACTTGGCCTCGGGGAGGTCCCAGGTGCTGAACGTCTTCCACGGGGTGCGGAAGACGAGGTCCTGGGTCTCCTCGCGCCAGAACACCTCCGGCTCCTCGATGGAGCGGTCGTACATCGACTGGTACTTCGCGTGCGACCGCACCAGCGATCGCTCGCAGAACTCCGCGGAGGGCGCGAACCGACCGACTTCTTTCTGGTGGGATTCGATGCTGTCGCTCATCGTTTTTCCATTACCCCAGGCGGCGTGAGCAAGCCAGCGTCGGTCAGGATGCTACCGACGGCGTGGCCGAACATCGGGGCCAGCATCGGGGCCACCGGGAGGAGCGCCGCGACGAGGTCGAGGGAGCGGTCGACCAGCGCGCGCGTCTTCTGCTGCCCGCGCGAGGCATCGTGGATGAAGAACAACATCACGCCCATGTGCAGGCTCCACAGGCCGAGCACGAGCACGCGGCGCGCGCTCTCGTCGAGCAGCGCCAGCTCCGGCGCGGGTGCGATCGCCTTGTCGAACAGCGCGATGCTCTCGTCGCGAATGGCGCGCGTGCGCTCGCCGAAGATCGAGACCTCGGCGCTCGGGTCGGCGATGCTGCGGAAGAGGCCGGAGAGGAGCTTGCGGTCCTTCGCGAGCACGTCGATCTTGGCGTGGAATGCCGCGCCGAGCCGCAGCCGCACGTCGTTCGTGGTCGCGAAGATCGCCTCGGCTTGCGCCGAGCTCTCGCGCTGCGTGCGCTCGTAGTAGGCGAGGACGATCGCCTCCTTCGACGGGAAGTAATAGTACGCGGCGCCGAGCGCGACGCCGCCGGCGGTGGCGATGTCGCGCATGGTCGTGGCGTCGAAGCCCTTCTTCCGGAAGAGGGCGAGCGCCGCCGCGTGGATGCGCGCGCGCGTCTCCTGTCCCTGCTTCCGGGCGGTCGCCATCAGCGGTACGCGCCCCGCGGGGCGTGGCAGATCGCGCCCTCTTCGCAGCGCGGGGGCCTCCGCAGCAGGCTCGCGATGCGCGCGCGCCGCGAGGAGATGGCGACGAAGAAGCGCTCGGCGAGCGGCGCGAGCGTCGGACCGCTGAGGCGAAAGGACCACTCGCGGTAGTCGGTCAGCGCCCACATGCAGACGAGGAAGGCGGCGGGGCCGATCCAGACGTCGCCTTCGTCGCTTACGCACACGAGCTCCTCGCCGAGCCAGGGCACCGCGCCGAAGCGCTCACGGGCCGACGGCGACTGGCACGCGAGGAGCTCGAGGGGCACGAGCGTGCGGCTCTCCGCGAGGAAGTCGGCGCAGCGGACGCAGAGCGCGCACGCTCCGTCGTAGAGGACCGTGAGGTGCTTCACGGCGCGTGCGGCGCGTGCGGCGCGTACGCTGGCAGCGGGCCCTCGATGGGGACGGCGACCGGGAACTTCATCGGCAAGCGCATCTGCGGCGCGACGGGCGGCGGCATGATGGCGAGCTGGCCGCGCCGGCGGATGCGGAAGAACAGGTACATGTTGAAGAAGTGCATGATACCGAGCGAGACGAGGAGCGCGCCGAGCTTCCACGCCAGCACCTCGGCGGCCTCCACCGCGCTGCTTGCGCCGTAGGCCTTCATGATCAGCGCCGCGTAGCCGAGGTTCAGGAGATAGAACCCCACGACGAGCAGCCGGTTCACGGCCTCGGCCATCCTGGGGGTGTCCTTGAAGACGTCCTCGAGGAAGACCGCGCCGCTGCGGAAGAGGACGCGCGCCAGTCCGACCGTCAACCCCACCGCGACGATGGCGTACGCGATGTACACCGGGACGAGGAATGGATTCTGAACCACCGGATCCATGGGAATTTGCTCCTTGTTGAACATGTTCAAACATGCTCGGACCGTTGCTAGGGTCGGGGCGGGGGAGGTCAAGGTAGGCTGAAGCGCATGAAGACGGTGAAGGCGTGAGCGGCGCGACGCTCGAGGAGCTCCGCGCATTCCTCGCGACTGCGTTCCCGCAGAGCGTGATGGAGGTGCTGGCGCTCGGGGACGGGACGGCGCGCGGACGCCTCGCGATCGACGAGCGCCATCTGCGCCCTGGCGGCACGGTGTCGGGCCCGTCGATGATGGCGCTCGCCGATGCCATCACGTATGCCGCGCTGCTGTCGCGCATCGGGATCGTCCCGCTCGCCGTGACCTCCAGCCTCAACATCTCGTTCCTGCTCCGCCCGAAGGCGCACCGCGCGATCGTAGCCGACGCGACGCTCCTCAAGGTCGGCCGGAAGCTGGCCGTCGCGGAGGTACGCATCGCCTCCGAGGGAGATGACGCCCTGGTCGCACATGCGACCGTGACGTACGCGATCCCGACCTAGTACCGGTGAATCGCGGGACATCTGCTGGTCTTCGAGGGCGCGCGCGGTCATACTTTCCTCTCGGGGGGCCTGAGGAGTCTTCAGACCCGATGCGCGATACGGCGGTAGCAGAGACGAGCCCCAGCAGCGCGAGCACCTTGTGGCGCGCCGCGATCCGACAGCTCTCGGTCAAGGGACTGCGGCGCACGCCGCCGATCTGGCGGGAGGGCCGCGCCATCCCTGAGCTCGTCGCCCTGCGGCGCGATCCGGTCTCGTCGGGGGTCGGGCTGCCTCCGGGCCGCGGACGGCCCGTCTTCCTCATCCCGGGCTACATGGCGGGCGATGCCTCGCTGGGGCCGATGGTCAAGGCGCTCCGCGCGGCCGACTTCCGGCCCGAGACGTCGGGCATGCGGCTCAACGTGGGCTGCGCGAACGCGATGTTCGCGCCGATCGAGTCGCGGCTCGCGGCGCACGTCGCGGCGCACGGAGGGCAGAAGGCGTTCGTGATCGGGCAGAGCCGGGGAGGAACGTTCGCGCGGTGGCTCGCGGCGCGGCGGCCAGATCTCGTGGCGGGCCTCGTCACGCTCGGTACTCCGCTGCTCGACCCGCTCGCCGTGCATCTCCTCGTGCTGATGAACATCGGCGTGATGGGCACGCTCGGCGCGCTCGGCATGCCGGGCCTGTTCTCGACGGCGTGCCTGCGTCTCGACCGCTGCTGCGAGCCGGCGTGGGCCGAGGGCAATGCGCCGCTCCCGAGCGGGATGCCTTTCCTCGCCGTCTACTCACGCTCTGACGGCATCGTTGACTGGCGCTCGTGCCTCGGAAAGGGCGCGCGCCATCTCGAGGTCGACTCGAGCCATTGCGGCATGGCCTTCAACATCGATGTCTTCCGGGCGATCGGCGCAGAGCTCGCGCGCGACGGCGGCTGACGGCGGAGCGCCGAGCGCCGCCGCGGCGCGACCTGGCGGCGCGTGGCGCCATCGTGCTGACGCGTGATGCGCCGGGCCGGCGCATCACGTCCGCGGCGCGTCGATCGGAGTCGCTCGATGTCATCACTGCTCGTCTCGCCGCCGCCGCTTCGCTCGTCGCCGTCACCGGCTGCGCCGCCAACAGCGAACCGGAGGAGAGCCAGGATCCGGCGGTCGTCGTGGCTGCGCCGGAGAAGGATCCGCAAGCGCCCGCTGCTTCTGAGCCCGGTCCCAGCGCGCGGTAGTAGACGACGTCGCCCTCGGTGATCACCGCCAGGTCGGCGTCGCGCCGCGCGTAGCCGAACGACTCGTAGAGCGCGATCGCCTCCACGAAGAGCATGCGGGTGCGCAGGCCGATCTCTGCGTAGCCGCGTGCGTGGGCCGCGTCGTGCAGGTGCTCCATGAGCGCGCGCCCGGCGCCGCGGCGGCGCGCCTCCTTCGCGACGAAGACCTTCGAGACCCACGCCCGTCCGGGCGCACCCTGCGGACCGACGCTCGCCACGCCGAGGACGAGCCCGTCGTCCTCGGCGACCATGTCGTCGTGGTCGGGGCGGGCGCCGAAGGTCACGACGTCCGCATCGCGGCCCTCGGGCTCGAACGGTAGGCCGTATTCCGCGAGCGCCCCTCCGATGATGCGTGCAGCCTGCACGGAGTCGGCCGGGGTGGCGCGCCGGAGCTTCAGCACCCTGGCGCCCTGGTGATCCCCGCCTTCAGTCGGGCGATCTCCTGGAGCTCCTCGGCCATGGCGAGCACCTTCGCGCTCGAGGCGCGCGCGGCGTCCTGCGCCTCGTCGGTGGTGGCCAGCTCGAGGAGGAGCTTGCGTCCGAGCTCGTGGTGGTGGCGTTCGTCGGGCTGGATCGTCTCCTCGTACATGCGGGCGGTGGTGTCGTCGCCCATGGCGCGGCAGAAGCGCGCGAACTCGGCGTTGCGCACCACCGCGAGCGCCTCGCGCGTGAACTGCCCCGCGGCGATGCGGGCCACGGTGCCCTCGAGCGTGAGCAGCCAGGTGAGGAGCGGGCTGCGGCCGGCGGCGAGTGGGTCGAGCGTCTTCGTGTCGACGTCGAGCTCGAGGAGGCGCGCCTGGATCATCTTGTAGTGCTTCGCCTCGTCTCCGGCTTGGCGTGCGAGCGCGAGCTTCACGCTCACCTCGGGGGTGCTGGGCAGCCAAGCGGCCGCGCACTCGGTGGCCTCGAGCTCGTTCTTGAGCGCGAGGAGGAGGAGCCGCGCAACGGTGACCGCCTCGCTCGGCTCTCCCGCCGCCGCCGCGACAGCAATCCGCCCGAGCGCGACCTGATTCTGCGCGTCGAGCTCTGCAACGAAGGACTCTGGCGAGAGGGGCATGGGGAGCGGAGCCTAGCAGGGCGAGGCGGCAAGCGGCGCGGGCAGGGCGGAGAACGGAGAGCGCAGCCCTCCCGCCGTGCGCGCCCACATGCTGATTTTCGCCCGCCTCGGGCCTCGGGATGCCGCACGCCCATGCCCGACGCCCGACGATCAGGCTGAGGCCCACGCCCGACGTCGACCGGCCTGGTCCCGCCAGAGCGAGCAGCAGGACCCGGGAAACAAGGGCTTCGAGTGGGCGGGGGGCGGCGAGACGATCGCGTCGGTCGCGATCACCGCGCCCGACACCGTGGCCATCACGCTCTCCGCCGCACCGGCGGCGGCGGGCCGCCTGCGCTACGCCTTCACCGGCACCTCGGGCGCGCTGGGCGGTCCGACGACGGGACCGCGTGGCAACCTCCGCGACTCCGACGCGACGCCCTCGCGCTTCGGCTACCCGCTTCACAACTGGTGCATCCATTTCGACCAGCCAGTGCCCTGACCATTCGCGCGCGCTCGGGAACAGACCGCGGTCCGGAGGGTTCTGTTTGTCGTGAGAACGATGACCCTCCTAAATCCGACCAAGCTCGTCCTCTTGCCCATGACCGCCGCGCTCGCGCTCGCGCTCGCGTTCGCGACTGGTTGTAGCTCCGCCTCCGCGCAGCCTGCCTCCACCAACAACAACGCTCCAGGCCCTCTGCTCGTGACCGCGGTCGACGTGTCGCCGCTGGTGACGAAGGTGAAGGGCGCGGTCGTGAACATCACCGTCGATTCCTCGCGCAAGCAGGCGCGCGCCGAGTCGGACGGAGAGCCCGGGTCACCCTTCGAGTTCTTCTTCCGCGGTGGCCCGCGCCGCTCGGCGCCCGGCGCGGGGCAGCAGCATGCGCTCGGCACCGGCTTTCTCATCGATGCGAGGGGACACATCCTCACGAACGCGCACGTCGTCGAGGGCGCCGACGTGGTGAAGGTCAAGCTCGCCGACGAGCGCGAGCTGCGCGCGAAGGTGAAGGGCCGCGACGAGCGGCTCGACGTCGCGATCCTCGAGCTCGAAGGCTCGACGAACCTGCCCTTCGTCCCGCTCGGCTCGAGCGAGACGCTCAAGGTCGGCGAGACGGTGGTGGCCATCGGCAACCCATTCGGTCTCGGCAACACCGTGACCATGGGCATCGTGAGCGCGAAAGGGCGCGCCATCGGCGCCGGCCCCTACGACGATTTCATCCAGACCGACGCGTCGATCAACCCCGGCAACAGCGGCGGTCCGCTCTTCAATGCCCGCGGCGAGGTCGTGGGCATGAACACCGCAATCAACCCGAACGGGCAGGGGATCGGCTTCGCGATCCCGTCCGACGAGCTGAAGCGCGTCATCGATCCGCTGCTCCAGAACGGCCGCGTCGACCGCGGTCAGCTCGGCATCCGCATCCAGGACGTCGACGCCGCGAAGGCCGCGGCGGGCGCCGACACGCGCGGCGCGCTCGTGGGTGAGGTCATGGAGAACAGCGCCGCCGCGCGCGCAGGCCTCCGGCAAGGCGACGTCATCGTGAGCGTCGACGGCACGGTGATCCCGCACGCGCGCGATCTCTCGCGAGCGGTGGGACGCCATGCGCCGCGCGAGACGGTGAAGCTCGAGGTGGTGCGTAGCGGCTCGCGGATCACGATCTCGGTCGTGCTCGACGCGCTCCCGAACGCCACGACCGGCTGATCCGACCTGCTCGGCGCCTCCGCCCCTCGGGTCAGCGCGGCTGCTGCGCGGGGCCCTTCGGGAGCGTGAAGCCCGGCGGAAGGCCCGGGCGGCCTCCGCCGACGGTGCCCGGCGTGCCGAAGCCCTGGAGGCCGCCGAGCATCGCGGTCAGGTCGAGCACCTGGAAGTCTGCGGGCACGACGAAGCGTGCGTCATCTAGCTTCTTCTTCTCGATCTTCGTCGCTTCCATGCGCGTCGTCTCGACGTTCTTGTCGTCGTACGCGATCACCCGCAGCGGGAAGTGGTTCATATCCGACGCAGCGGCGGCCAGCGCGACCTCCGGGGAGGTCATTCCGAGGTCCGAGAGATCGATCCACTTGATGCCCTCGGCGACGCACATGTCCGCGCGCGAGGTCTTGGAGGTGACCTTCCAGTTCTCGCAGGTGTAGCCCGCGATCACCTCCTTCTTGCCGGTCTTCTCCACCTTCGGCGGCTCGGTGAGGACCGCGCCTCCGCCCGGCTGGCCCGGCGTGCGCGCCGCGCGCTGGGCCCTGGCCTTCTCGAAGTCGATGACCATCGCCTGCTTGCGCGCCGGGACGAGCACGAATGCCTTCTTCGCCGGCGGATCGATCAGGATCGCGCCGCCCTGCGCGAGGAGCGGGTTGTCGGCGGCGCCCTGGTTCGTGATGTCGAGCCGCGCCTTCGGGCTCTTGATCCCGAACACCATGGTCGCGGGGTTTGGCTTGCCCTTCGGCGTCACGAGCATCGTGATCTCGCCCTCGAACGTGCCGCCGAGGAACGAGAGCGCGCCCTCGCCGGGCGCCGTGCCACCTTCGTCACCGCCGTCCTTCTTGCCCAGCCCCAGCTTGTCGCACGCGAGCGTGCTCAGCAACATGGGGCCGCAGAGGAGAACGGCAGCGACGAGGCGAGCGCTCATCCGTGCCCGCCCTTGACCGCCTCGATGCGGGCGAGCAGCAGATCGCGATGGAGCTTCAGCGCGTTCGGCATCGCGGGGCCGAGGCTGTCGAAGAACTCGCCGTAGGAGAGGATCTCCGTCTCCCACTCGTCGAGGTCGATGTTCGTGGCCTCGTCGACCTTCTCGTGCGCGATGTCGAGGCCGGAGAGATCGAGGTCGCCCGCCTTCGGCACCCACCCGAACACGGTCTCCTGACCGCCGACGCGGAGGCGCGCGCGATCGACGACCCACTTGAGCACGCGCATGTTCTCGCCGAAGCCCGGCCAGAGGAACTTGCCGTCCTTGCTCTTTCTGAACCAGTTGACGAGGAAGATCTTCGGCGGGTTCGTGATCTGCGACTGCATGCGCAGCCAGTGCTGGAAGTACTCGCCCATGTTGTAGCCGCAGAAGGGGAGCATCGCGAACGGGTCGCGGCGTACGATGCCGACCTTGCCGGTGGCGGCGGCGGTGGTCTCGGAGCCGAGCGTGGCGCCGAAGAAGACGCCGTTCAGCCAGTTGAACGCCTGCATGACGAGCGGGATGGTCGTCGCGCGGCGACCGCCGAAGATGATCGCGCTGATCGGGACGCCGTCCGGATCGTCGGCGAACTTCGACAGCCAGGGGTTGTTCTTCGCGGGCGCGGTGAAGCGCGAGTTCGGGTGCGCCGCCTTCTCGGGCGACTTCGAGGTCCAGGGGTTGCCCTTCCAGTCGATGACCTCGGCGGGGATCGGGCCGTCCTTGCCCTCCCACCACACGTCGCCGTCGGGCGTGCGCGCCACGTTCGTGAAGATCGTGTCCTTCATCACGGTCTTCATCGCGTTCGGGTTCGACTCGTAGCTCGTGCCCGGCGCGACACCGAAGTAGCCGTTCTCCGGGTTGACCGCGTAGAGCCGACCGTCCTCGCCGACCCTCATCCAGGCGATGTCGTCACCGACCGTCCAGATCTTCCAGCCCTTGAAGCGCTTGGGCGGGATCATCATCGCGAAGTTCGTCTTGCCGCAGGCGCTGGGGAACGCCGCAGCCACGTAGGTCATCTCGCCTTCGGGGCTCTCGACGCCCAGGATCAGCATGTGCTCGGCGAGCCAGCCCTCGGTCTTGCCGAGGTAGCTGCCGACGCGCAGCGCGAGGCACTTCTTGCCGAGGAGGACATTGCCGCCGTAGCCGGAGCCGACGCTCCAGATCGTGTTGTCCTGCGGGAAGTGGCAGATGTAGCGGCGCTCCGGGTTGCAATCGAGCGTCGAGTGCAGGCCGCGGTTGAAGTCGTTGACGTTCTCGCTCGCGTCGAGCATCTCGAGGGCCTGGCGGCCCATGCGCGTCATGATGCGCATGTTGAGGACGACGTAGATGCTGTCGGTCAGCTCGAAGCCGACCTTCGAGAGCTTCGAGCCCTTTGGCCCCATGATGTACGGCACGACGTACATCGTGCGGCCCTTCATCGAGCCGTCGAACAGCTTGCCGACCTTCGCGTAGGCCTCGGCGGGGTCCATCCAGTTGTTGGTGGGGCCCGCCTCGTTCTTGGTGGGCGTGCAGATGAAGGTGAGGTTCTCGACGCGCACGACGTCGTTCGGGTTCGAGCGGTGCAGGTAGCAGCCCGGGAGCTTCTCCTGGTTGAGCGGCTCGAGGATCTTCAGCTCCACCGCCTCGGCGGTGAGCTTCTTCTTCTCCTCGTCGGAACCGTCGCACCACACGATGTGATCGGGCTTCGTGAGGGCGGCCATCTCGGCGACCCACTTGATGAGATGAGGGTTGCTGGTGAGGACCTTACCGCTAGCATCCACGGGGTTGCCGGACGACGTCATAGGGCGGCTTTACCGCAGGTTCAGCGCGGGCGCAAAGCTGCTATCGCAGGGAAATCATGAAGACCATCCGCCTCGAAGGACCGGGAAAGAATTCGCTCTCGACCGAGCTCATGGAGCGCACGCTTTCGGCGGTCCGCGAAGCGGGTGACGCACCTGTGTTCCTGACCGGCGCCGGGGATGCCTTCTCCGCGGGGCTGAACCTCAAGGAGATCGTCGCCCTCGACGAGCAAGGCCTCGGGAAGTTCCTCGGCGTGCTCGAGGACCTCGTCCAGGCGCTCTACGAGCATCCCGGGCCGACGGTCGCGTTCGTGAACGGTCACGCCATCGCGGGAGGGTGCGTCATGGCGCTGTGCTGCGACGTTCGCGTCATGACGCCGCGGGAGGGCGCGCGCATCGGGCTCAACGAGGTGGCGATCGGGCTCCGCTTCCCCCCGCGCACCGCGAAGATGTGCATGAACCGTGTCTCCGGACCGTCGCTCTCGCGCGTTCTGCTCGAGGCCGCGCTCTACCCCGCGAGCGAAGCGTTGGCGCTCGGGCTCATCGACGTCATCGGTGACGAGGCCGAGGCGCTCGCCCGCCTCGAGAAGCTCGCCGCGCATCCACGGGACGCGTACGCGGCAGCGAAGCGCACCCTGCGAGCTTCGCTCGCGGTGCCCGAGGCCGAGCAGCGACGCTTCGTGACCGACGTAGTCCCGAAGTGGGCCGCGCCCGAGCTGAAGGAGCGGCTGACGGCCCTGCTCAAGAAGTAGTCAGTCCACGAACTCGATGATGATCCGCGAGAGGATCGCGTCGTCCGCGTAGACCTCGTCGATCAGATCGCTGTCGGTCAGTGTCTCGAGCACCGCCTTCACCGCGGCCTTCGGCGGGCGGATCGAGAGCAGCGGCATCAGCTTCGTGGCCATCGCCTCGGCGGTCGCGCCCTCGGCGAGCTCGATCTGGTTACGGTCCAGCAGGAAGCGCATGAGGAGCATGGGCGGCGAGTTTGGCGCGGCCGCCTGCTCGGCGCCGCTGGCCGGGGCGTCCTCGTCTTCCTCTTCCTCTGCCTCTTCGCCGTCGCGCGCGAGGACCACGAGCTCCGCGAGGTTCTCCATCCAGGTGCCGAGATCGGGCGCCTGCTCCTCGACGCTCTCCAGCGATTTGCCGGCGATCTCGAACATCCACACCTTGCCGTGGACGCCGTCGACCGTGATCAACCAGTCGTGATCGCCCGGCTCGCGCGGGATGCGATCGCTGTTCTCCTCGCGCGCCTGGACCCACACGAACGGAAAGACCTCGACCTGCGTGGCGCCCTCGCCGTCGGGCTTGCGCCGGTACGCCGATCCATCGGGCAGCATCCAGATCTGGTCGGTGCCTGCGCGCTTCACCTCGTCCAGGGTCATGAAGCGGATCTCGAACGGCGCCTCGGAGAAGCCGCCCCAGAGGATCTCGATCTCGGCACGCAGCGCCTCGTCGAAGAGCGCCGAGTGGGTCGACTCGCCGTCGTGCCAGGCATAGAGCGCGGCGAAGGAGGGGGGAAGGGTGGCGCCGAGCTCGCGCGCCGCGCCGGTCAAGGACGCTGCGCTGGCGGGCCGCCGCAGTCCGTCACGTTCTGAGGAAAGAAGAGCGCGCTCGAAGGCGGCGAGGGATTCGGCGAGGGCCATGGAGCCGGGCACGTTACCAAAGCCGATGGCCTCCGGTCACGTCAGTGGACGGATCTTTCGCGCGAGCTCTGCGAGGCGGCGTGCCACGGCCGGCTCCTCGCCCACGCCGCCGTAGCGGAGCGCCGCATAGCTGATCAGCGCCCGTGACACCTCGCTCGACCAGGGCTCGCCGCCGTCGTCGAGGCGGGTCGCGAAGCGCTCCAGCGGCTCGGATGCCGTCCGCACCCATCCCGCCCGCGCGAGCGCCGTCGCGAGCGTCTCGAACGCCGGTAGCGGGCGCGCCACGGTCAAGCCCTCGTCCGGGCCGCGCTTCTCTCGACCCTGCATCGCACGTCGGATGATGAGGAGCACGATCGCCAGCGCGCCCGCGCCGAGGCCGAAGCGCGCGAGGCCGATCTGCCAGAACGTCGCGACCGTGCGATCCCATGCCCACGCCGCCACCTCGGTGGCCTGCTCCCAGCCCGACGAGCGGCCGCGGAGCGCGAGCTCGCTGGGCGGCGTCGGATCCCAGGTGTCCCAGCGCCCGTCGACCCACGCCTCGACCCACGTGTGCGCGTTGCGCTCGCGCACCACCGCGAGGCCGCTCACGGGATTGATCTCGCTCACGCGGTAGCCCGAGACGACGCGCGCGGGGATCCCCTGCGAGCGCGCGAGCAGCGCCAAGGCGGTGGCGAACAGCTCGCAATGACCCTCGCGATGGATGAAGAGGAGATCGATCACCGCATCGACGCTGCGCTTGCGCTCGACCTCGAGCGAGTAGCCGAACCCCGCGAGGTGGAGCGTGAGGGCGTCGAGCTTCTTGCGGTCGTTGTCGAGGTTTGCCGTCCACGACTCCGCGAGCGGCGCGAGCTGCGCCTGGAGCTCGGGAGTGAGCACGACGTCGAGCGGGCCCGGACCGCGCGCCGCCGGCAGCGCGCGCCCCGCCGCGCCCGTGCAGGCCGGCCCTGATCGGAAGGAGATCTCGTTCGCGATGGCCGGCGGATCCGGATGCGCGACGCCGAAGCCATCGACCTTCACGCGTCCCGACTCGGAGCGCAGCTCGCAGGCGTCGCCAGGCAGGAACCAGCGGGCCTCGTTGCCGTGCGCGACCGGCGCCGACCGCGCCATGCGCACGCGCGTGGACGTCGCGGCCTGCGGCGCGTCCGCAGCGAGGTCGCTGCGCGTGTCGTCGAAGCTGCTCGACCAGCGCTGGTGGCGCGCGTCGTAGTCGTCGAGGACGGCGCCGCGGAGGTAGTCGACGCGCGCGCCGTCGAGGCGCATCACCACCTTCGAGCTCTGGAGCATGCCGCGCGTCGAGCCGAGCTGGAGGTTCGACGAGAAGCCCACGAAGTCTTCCGGCGGCTCGTATCCCTGGAAATAGCGCGCCACCTGCCGCTCGACGACGCGGCTCGCGCGCGGGAGCTGGGTCACGAGCAGCAGCGCGACCACGGCCCAGGCGAGGCCGAGGACCAGGACCGCGCGGCTCCGGCCCTTGGCCTCGACCGGTCGTTGTGCGGCTGCGGTGCGAGCCCAGCGCTGCGGCGCGCGGAGCGTCGCGATCACCACGAGGGCGAAGACCACGCAGCCGACCCGGTAGAGCGCCGCCGGCAGCTCGATCATCCGCGACTGGCCCACCGCAGTGACCGCGAAGATCGCGAGCGCGGCGCTCGCGTGGATGCGCACGTCGCGCCGCTTGGGAACGATCCCCGCCGCCACCGAGCCGACCAGGCAGAGCACGGTCATCGTGCGCGCGAGCGCCGAGATCGACCAGCCCGGCTCATCCGTGCCCTCGGTGAGGAGGATGAGCGCGAAGAGCGCGGCGGCGGCCGCAGCCGGCGCGAACGGGACGAGGCGCTTCACCATCCAAGGGCCTCCCTGGCGGCGATCGATCGCACGAGCGCGTCGTCCACGACGAGCGTGGTGCACGAGACGCCGCGTCTCTCGATCCCGCGCTGCACGGCGCCGCGCTCCTCGCCCTCGGCGAGCGCGATCACCACCACGCTCGAGAGGCGCTCCAGATAGGGCTCGAGCCGTCGCATCAGCGCGGCGGCGCTCACCTTTGGTCCGCGCTCGACGGTGGCGAGCATGTCGAGCGCCTGATCGAGGTAGCCGAGGCTGCGGCCCACCGTCAGCTCGTGCACGCGATCGCCGACCACCAGCACGTCGACCAGCGCTTCGCCGCGCGAGAGGCGCGCGATCACGCCGGCCGCGAGCTCCACCGCCGCTTCGAGGCGCTCGGGGTCGGCGATGTCGCTGTCGAGGACCACGCCAACCCGCGTGAAGTACTCCTGCTGGTACTCGCG
>JAYTHX010000205.1:0-15092 GCA_043732195.1 Polyangiaceae bacterium | reverse complement strand
GCTGACGCGGGACCTCGATCCGGTCGCCGCCGCAGGGTCGCTCGCCCGCGTGCCTCACGCTCGGGCTCGTCAGTCCTTCACGCTCGCCCCGGCCGCCGCGGTGGGCATCGCTGCGCGCGCGTTCGGGACGAAGATCGCGGACGCCGACGTCACGGCCTCGGGCAAGCTCTCTGGTGACTACGCGCGCTTCGTGCTGCGCGCGGGCGCGCTGGGCGACCGTCGCGAGTTGGCGCCGACGCGCGCGAAGAAGGTCTGGTTCGACGGCAAGCAGGGCCTCGTGCCCGCCTACTACGTGGAGCTCCATCTCGGCACCGATGCCGTGGGCGACGCGCAGCTCCGCTCGTTCGTGGTGTCCGCGGTGGACGGCGGGGTGCTCTACGAGCAGGCGATGACCGCGTCCGATGCGTACAGCTACCGCGTCTACGCCGATGCCGACGGGCCCCACGCGCTTCACCCCTACGCCGGACCCCAGGGCAACGCCGGCTTCCCGCATCCCACCGGCGCGCCGAACGGCTTCGATCCCGCGTTCGTGGCGCAGAACCTCGTGACGCTCACGAGCAACGCCTTCAGCAAGGGCGACCCCTGGCTCCCGGCGGGCGCGACCGTCACCACGGGCAACAACGTCGACGCCTTCGCGAACCTCACCGCGCCCGACGGCTTCGGCGGCGGCGATCTCCGCCCGAGCACCACGGCGCCGAACGTCTTCGACTACCCGTACGACTTCACGAAGCAGCCCGGCGCGAGCACGACCAACGTGCAGTCCGGCGCGGTGCAGCTCTTCTACACCGTCAACTTCATGCACGACTTCTTCTACGACGCCGGCTACGATGAGGCGGCACACAACCCGCAGGCCGACAACTACGGCCGCGGCGGCGTCGATGGAGATCCGATCACCGCGCAGGCGCAGGACGTGGGCGGGCGCAACAACGCGAACGCGTCCACCCCGGCGGACGGCGCCTCGCCGCGCATCCGCATGTACGTCTTCGACGGCTTCGCCACGAAGAAGCTGATCACGCCGTCCGGCGACAAGGAGGTCAACACCGTCGCGTGGGGGCCGAAGCTCTTTCTCCAGGCCGGCACGCTCGCCGAGGTCTCGCCTGCGCTCGGCTGCGACCCCATCGACAACCCCGCCGACGTCGCTGGCAAGATCGCGCTCATCGACCGCGGCGCCTGCTCCGCGCAGATCAAGGTGCAGAACGCGCAGGCCGCCGGTGCGATCGGCGTCGTCATCGCGAACAACCAGCCCGGCGCGCCGCCCGCCTTCTCCGCGGTGGCGGGCATCGATCCCGACAGCACGTCGATCCCCACGCTCACCATCACGAAGGCCGACGGCGCCGCGCTCCACGCCGCGGTCGCCCTCGCGCCGGTCGACGTGACGCTCCGCCGCGACGAGGCCATCGACAAGGATGGCTCCCTCGACACCTCGGTGGTCTCGCACGAGTGGGGACACACGCTCTCGAACCGCCTCATCGGCAACGGCAACGGCATCACCGGGCAGCAGGCCAGCGGCATGGGCGAGGGCTGGAGCGACTTCGTCGCCCTCCTCACCATGACACGCGCGGAGAACGCGACCATCCCCAGCAACCCCGACTGGAGCGGCGGCTTCGCGGTCGGCTCGTTCGACGAGGGCGGCGCCGGCAACGAGGGATACTACTTCGGCATCCGCCGCGTCCCGTACTCGGTCGACTTCAACAAGGACCCGCTCACGTTCAAGCACATCGAGAACGGCGTGGCTTTGCCGGCGGGCCCCGCGCCCATCTCGTTCGGCCAGAACGGCGCGAGCAACGCCGAGGTCCACAACACCGGTGAGGTGTGGGCCACGATGCTCTGGGAGTGCTACGTCTCGCTGCTCCGCGACCCGCGCTACACGTTCGATCAGGCGAACGAGCGGATGCGCCGCTATCTCGTCGCCTCCCTCCAGCTCACGCCGCTCGGACCGAGCATCACCGAGGCGCGTGACGCGGTGCTCGCTGTGGCCTACGCCACCGACAAGCAGGACTTCAGTCGCTTCACGCTCGCCTTCGCGCGCCGTGGCGCGGGCGTCGGGGCGAAGTCGCCCGCGCACGAGTCGACGACCAACGCCGGCGTGGTGGAGAGCTTCGTCACGGGCGCCGACGTCGAGGTCGTCTCGGCGAAGGTCGACGGCATCGTCTCGCCCTGCAACCCGTACGGCATCCTCCGCAACGGCGAGCACGGCACGCTCACGGTCACGCTGCGCAACGCGGGGACCGCGCCGCTGCTCGCCACCACCATGACGGTCGCCTCGCCGGGCGGACAGATGACCTTCCCCGGCGGCGCCGTCGTGCACGTGCCCGTCATCCTGCCGTTCGCCACGCTGACCACCACCACCGACGTCGCGCTCGACGGCGCAGGCTTCGCGGCGTCGGTCGACACGCAGATCGACGTCACCGATCCGGACCTCGCCATCCCGCGCACCGTCTCGTTCGTGCTTACGGACGAGTACAACTACGACATCGCGCTCGCGTCCTCGAAGATCGATCTGTTCAACGCTCCGATGTCGACCACGACGTGGACCACCGCGAGCGACGCGGCGCTCGACACCACGTTCCCCTGGTTGCTCGTCGCCGACGGGCCGAAGACGCGCTGGACGCTGCGCGACTCCGCGACCACCTCCGACCACTCGCTGATCACGCCCGACCTGCTCGTTGCGGGCGCGGGCTTCAAGGTCACCTTCGACCACCGCTACTCGTTCGAGGCCTCGAGCGGGAAGAACTTCGACGGCGGCGTCCTCGAGGCGAGCGTCGACGGCGGCGTGAACTGGACCGACATCGGCGCCCTCGCGTCGCCCGGGTACACCGGGATCATCGACTTCGACGGCTCCACGAACCCGCTGAAGAGCCGGGCCGGCTTCACGGCGCAGAGCGCGGGCTACCCCGCCTACCTGACGGCGACGGTCGCGCTCGGCGTCGCGTTCAACGGCTCGACGGTGAAGGTGCGATTCCGCGGCGCCACCGACGAAGGTACGGGTGCGACGGGCTGGGACCTCGCGCGCGCGAGCTTTGACGGCATCTCGAACACGCCGTTCCCCTCACGCGTGCCCGTGGTGGCCTGCACCAACCCTTAACCGTCGCGACCGGGGCGCCGTTCTGGAAAAGAGCGGAGCCCCATGCCATCGTCGTCCACCAGCAAAGTCGAGTACAACCCCGACGACGAGATCACGATCGAGCGCAAGGTGAAGGTCGTGGAGCGCGAGTTGCAGTTCGTGCGCCCAACGACCAAGATGGGCGCCGTCGACGCGCGGCTGATCGCGATCGCGCGTGGCGAGATCGAACCCGAGGTCGACTGCGATCTCTTCCTGATGGACGACCCGTTCGGCGGCCTCATCCCCGTCGAGGACGATGAGGAGCCGCAGGCGATGACCGATTTCGACGACCAGTGGGTGCTCGAGGACGTCGACGCCGACCTCGACGACCCGGCGAGCGACTTCGTGGTCCCGCCGCAGGTCATCCCGATGTCCGCAATCCCTCGCCTCTGCATGCGCGCGAGCGAGCTCGTGGCCCTGCCGCTCGACCATCGCAGCGGCTTTCTCCTCTCGCACATCGATGGCAAGCGCACGGTGGAGAACGTGGTCGACGTCTCGCACCTCAGCCCGGCCGACACGCTCGAGGCCATCGGCTCGCTCATTGCACTCGGGGCCATCACCATCGATTGAGTGCTATCGTCGGCGCGTGAAGCGTCTCTTCGCCGTGTGCGCGCTGCTCGTCCTGCTGCTGGTGGGCGCCGTACCTGCGGCCGCGCAGGGCGGACCGACCGACGCCGAGCCGCCCACCGCCCTCGCGCCGCTGGCCACCGCCTCGCCGGTCGGGCCCGCGCCTTCGGCCAGCGCCGACCCGCGGCCCGCGCGAGGCCCTGCGGTCCGCGAACGGGGCGGCCGCCGCACGCGCGCCGGCTCGTCGGCGACGGGCTTCCTGATGATCGTCGTGTTCGTGGCGTTGGTCGGCTACTACGTCCTGAAGAAGATCCGCCGCTACTAGGACCAGGGAAGGACGACGACCGAGCGGCGCGTCCGAAGCGCTTCGCGCCGACCTTCTTCTTCCACGCGGGCCCGAACGTGGTCATGCCTTGCTCCTCTTGCGGGGTCGGTCGGGGTGCTCGCCGTTCACGAGGCGGGCGGTGGCGAGCAGGCGGGGCGTTGCCCACCGATGGAACGCGACGACGAGCTCACGCGCCGCGGCCGCGTCCTTGCGGCGGACGCACTCCACGAGCAGCGAGACGCCCTCGACATGCGGCCGCCCGGCGGTGCGGATGGTGAGGAACACCGGCTCGAGATCCATCACCGCGGTCGCGTGCCACTGGGCGAGCACGAGGTAGAGCGGGTTGTGGGCGGCGCGCGCGAGTGCGAGCGAGAAGGTGACGACCGCGGCGTGGAAGGAGGAGGGGTCGTCGGCGGTGGCGGTGAGCTGCGCGAGGACGCGGTCGAGCGCGATCAGGTCGTCGGCGCTCCGCCGGCTGGCGGCCGCGGCGCTCATCTCCGCGTCGAGGACGGCGCGGATCTCGAGCCACCCCGCGAACACCTGGAGGTCGATGTGGCCGGCATGGTGAAGCAGAGCGCGCACGACGTCGGGGCTGGGGGACGCAGCGGGATCGAGCGCCACGGTGCCGAGGCGGCGGGTCGGCTTCACGAGCCGATGGACCTCGAGCAGCTTGATCGCCTCGCGCACCACGCTGCGCGCGCTGCCGTAGCTGGCGGCCAGCTCCTCCTCCTTCGGCAACAGCGCGCCCACCGCGATCTCTCCGTGGACGATGCGCTCGAGGAGGTCGCGCGCGATGGTGTCTGCCTTGCGCTCGCCTGCCCTCACGCCCGGAGTAATAGAGCAGACCTATTCGATGTCAACGGGGGTATCTTTCTTTTCGAACAAAGAAGCACGCTTTCGCGAGCCTGCGGCATCTTACGGCGCATGCGCTACGTGGTTGCGATTGGGGCACTCCTGCTTGTCGTCGGGGCGCTCGTCGCCATCAAGTTCACGCAGATCTCCGGCCTCATCAAGATGGGCAAGGAGATGCAGAAGGCCGGGCCTCCACCCGAGGTGGTCTCGACCGCCATCGCGAAGCAGGAGACGTGGGAAAGTGCGCTCACGTCCGTCGGCACCATCTCGCCGTTCAAGGGCGTTGCGGTCAGCAACGATGCGCCGGGCGTCGTGACCGCGATCCGCTTCGAGTCCGGCGCGATCGTCAAGCTGGGCGACGTCCTCGTCGAGCTCGACGCCAACGTGGAGCGCGCGCAGCTCGCCGCCGTCGTGGCGCGCAGGGATCTCGCGGCAGTGAACGCGGGGCGCTCGCGGGCGCTCGTCGCGAGCAACAGCATTCCCAAGGCGCAGCTCGACAACGACGAGGCGCTGGTGAAGTCCTCCGCGTCCGACGTCGGCGCGCTCCAGGCGCAGATCGCGCGCAAGACTGTCCGGGCGCCGTTCGCCGGGCGCCTCGGCATCCGCGCCATCAACCTCGGTCAGTACCTGAATCCCGGCACCACCATCACCTCGCTCGAGTCGATGGATTCGGTGTTCGTCGACTTCACGCTCCCGCAGCAGAACCTCGCGGACGTGGCCGTCGGCAGCGTCGTGCACATCACGCTCGAGGGCGATGCCGGCGCCCCGTTCGAGGGCGTGGTGAAGGCGATCGACCCGGCCATCGATCCCATGACCCGCAGCATCAAGGTGCGCGCGAGTATCCCGAACCAGAAGGAGCAGCTGCGCGCGGGCATGTTCGCGAACGTCAGCATCGTGCTCGCGGAGCAGAAGGCGTACGTGACCGTGCCTGCGACCGGCGTCGTCCACGCCTCGTTTGGCGACTCGGTCTTCATCGTCGAGGACAAGAAGGCGCGCCAGCAGTTCGTCAAGACCGCGGGCAGCCGCGGTGACTTCGTCGCCATCGCCGACGGCCTGAAGGCCGGGCAGGAGATCGTGACCGCGGGCGCCTTCAAGCTGCGCAACGGCGGCGGCGTCACCGTCAACAACAGCTTGCCGCAGAACCCGCAGCTCGCGCCGCGGCCCGACAACCATTGAAGGCGGAGGAGCGCGCATGAAATTCACGGACATCTTCGTGCGACGGCCGGTCCTCGCGATCGTCGTCAATCTCGTCATCCTCATCGCGGGCCTCCAGGCGATCCGGTCGCTGAACGTCCGCCAGTACCCGAGGCTCGAGAGCGCGACCGTCACCGTGCGCACCGCGTACGTCGGCGCGAACGCGGATCTCGTTCGCGGCTTCATCACCACGCCGCTCGAGCGCGCCATCGCCGCCGCCGACGGCATCGACTACATCGAATCGCAGAGCGTCCAGGGGCTCTCGACCATCAACGTCCGCCTGAAGCTGAACTTCAGCGCCTCGAACGCGCTCTCCGACATCAGCGCGCGCGTGAACCAGGTCCGCGCCGACCTGCCGCCAGAAGCGGAGGTACCGGCGATCAATATCGAGCCGTCCGACGCCCAGATCGCGGCGATGTATCTGAGCTTCGGCTCGACCATCCTCGAGGAGAACCAGGTCACCGACTACCTGATCCGCGTCGTGCAGCCACGGCTGTCCGCGATCGAGGGCGTGCAGCGCGCCGACATTCTCGGCGGCCGCACCTTCGCCGTCCGCGCCTGGTTGAAGCCGGATCGCATGGCCTCGCTCAACGTGAGCCCAGCGCAGGTGCGCCAGGCGCTGGCCGCGAACAACTTCCTCTCTGCCGTCGGTCAAACGAAGGGCGCGCTCGTCCAGCTCAATCTCACCGCCACCACCGACCTCAAGTCGATCGAGGAGTTCAGGCACCTCGTCATCCGCCAGCAGGGCGGCACGCTCGTGCGCCTGGAGGACGTCGCCGACGTGGTGATGGGCGCCGACAACTACGAGCAGGACATCCGCTTCACCGGCAAGAAGGCCGTGTTCATGGGCGTCTGGGTGCTCCCCAACGCAAACTCGCTCGACGTCATCGGGCGCGTGAACAAGGAGATCGAGGCAATCAAGACGGAGCTCCCGACCGGCCTCAACGCCAGCATCGCCTTCGACTCCACGGGCTACATCAAGGATGCCATCAGCGAGGTCCAGACGACGCTGTTCGAGACGGTGCTCATCGTCGTCGTCGTGATCTTCCTCTTCCTCGGCTCGCTGCGGTCGGTGATCGTGCCGCTCGTCGCCATCCCCGTGTCCCTGGTCGGCGCGATCTTCGTGATGCAGCTGCTCGGGTTCACGGTGAACCTGCTCACGCTGCTCGCCGTGGTCCTCGCGGTCGGTCTCGTGGTCGACGACGCCATCGTCGTCGTCGAGAACGTCGAGCGGCACATGCGTGAGGGTCAGTCGGCAATGGACGCCGCCTACCTCGGCGCGCGCGAGCTGGTCGGTCCCATCGTCTCGATGACCATCACGCTCGCGGCCGTGTACGCGCCCATCGGGTTCCAGGGCGGCCTCACCGGCTCGCTCTTCCGCGAGTTCGCGTTCACGCTCGCGGGAGCGGTGACGATCTCCGGCGTCGTCGCCCTCACGCTGTCGCCCATGATGGCATCGCGCCTGCTCAGACCGCACTCCGAACAGGGCTTCCTGGCGCGCAAGATCGACGCCGGTTTCGAGGCCATCAAACGCGCCTACGGACGCGCGCTCGACCTGACCCTGCGCTCGCGCGGCGCCGTCTACACCGTGTGGATCGTGCTCTCGATCCTGGTGGTGCCGATGTACATGTTCTCCCCGGCCGAGCTGGCGCCGAACGAGGATCAGGGGGTCATCTTCGGCGCCATCGACGTTCCCCCGAACGCCACGCTCGAGCAGCTGACGCCGTTCTCGGAGCAGGTCTTCAAGACCTTCCAGAGCGAACCGGAGTTCGATCACAGCTTCCAGATCACGTCTCCGTCGGGCGGCTTCGGGGGGATGATCGTCAAGCCCTGGGCGGAGCGAAAGCGGAGCATCTTCCCGATCCAGCAGGAGGTGTTCAACAAGCTCAGGACCATCGCCGGCATCCGCGCCCCCGCCTTCTTGCCCTCCGCGCTCCCGAACGCCGGGTTCCTGCCCATCGAGTTCGTGATCGCGTCCACCGCGAGCCACGACGACCTCGTGAAGTACGCCCAGCAGCTGGTGCAGGAGGCAGTGAAGAGCGGTCTGTTCGCGTTCCCGCCGAACACCGACGTGCGCATCGATCAGGCCAAGGCCGAGATCGTCATCGATCGCGACAAGGCCGCGTCGATGGGCCTGAGCATGCAACAGATCGGCGCCGATCTGTCGTCGATGCTGGGCGGCAACTTCGTGAACCGCTTCAGCATGGACGGACGCAGCTACAAGGTCATCGCCCAGATCGAGCGCGCCGAGCGGCTCACGCCCGACCAGCTCACCAAGATCCACGTCACCGGCCCGAACGGTACGCTGATGCCGCTCAGCGCCATCGCCACGCTTCGCGAGGGGGTCGAGCCGCGCACGCTGAACCGCTTTCAGCAGCTCAACTCGGTGAAGATCTCCGGCCTCGCGCCGCGCTCGCTCGACGGCGGGCTGAAGGTCCTCGAGGACGCGTCGGCGAAGATCCTGCCGCCGGGCTACCGCGTCGACTACACGGGCGAGTCACGGCAGCTACGTCAGGAGAGCGGCAAGTTCCTGCCGGCGATGGGGCTCGCGCTCTTGCTGATTTTCCTGGTGCTCGCGGCGCAGTTCAACTCCTTTCGCGATCCGTTTGTCATCCTCGCGGGGTCGGTGCCGCTCGCCATGTTCGGCGCGCTGATCTTCACGTTCCTGAAGTTCGCGGGGCCGCCCGGGATGGACTTCAAGCTCACCAGCGGCTGGACGACCACGCTCAACATCTACTCGCAGGTCGGCCTCGTCACGCTCGTCGGCCTGGTATCGAAGAACGGCATCCTGATCGTCGAGTTCGCGAACGCCGAGCAGGAGCGCGGCCTGACGAAGCTCGAGGCGGTTCGCGCCGCCGCGCTCACGCGTCTGCGTCCCATTCTCATGACCTCGGTCGCGACCGTGGTCGGTCACTTCCCGCTGACGCTCGTGACCGGCGCCGGCGCCGTCGCGCGTAACTCGATCGGCATCGTCCTCGTGGGCGGCATGTCGATCGGCACGATCTTCACGTTGTTCGTCGTCCCGACGGTCTACGTCCTGATCGCGAAGGACCACCGCAAGAGCGCGAAGGAGCTTGCCTCGAGGAGCCCCATGACCACGGACACGGTGCCGTCGTCGGCCTTGTCGTCGTCGAGGACGGAGACGCCTCCGGGATGATCTCACCACTCGCGAGGCTTGGTGCCCTCGTTCCGCCTCGCGCTCATGCGCCTTCCTTTGCCGGCGTTCGGTCAGTCGACGGTGATCGACTTGCTGACGTTCTTCGGGACGTCTGGATGCACGCCGTGGTCCTCGATCCCTAGGCGATCGAGGTAGTGCTTCTTGAGGAGGCTCATCTTCAGCGCGAGGCGCTGGAGGGCGACGGTCGCCGAGAACATCGCCATCAACGTGTCGTCGGTGCGGGGCAGCGTGATGGTGACCGAGCGGTACTGCGGGTTGTCGACCGGCGCCTTGGTCGCGGCGCCGCGGAGCGCGGGGTGGTCCTCGGCGATGATGACGGTGCTCGCGCCCCGGATCTTGTGGGTGTTGATCTGCGAGACGGTGAGGGCGACGTCGCGCTCGTCCGGCCCCGTGATGTAGACGAGCGGGTAGTCGGCGTAGAGCTCGCCGACCAGCTCGGCGCGGTCGAACTGCTTCTCGAAGAGCGCGCGCTCGGCCGCGTTGAGCGAGAACGGCGTCGATGTCGGCGAGAGCACCGAGTCGGTCGCGGCCTGGACGAGGCGCTGCGTGGAGTCGGCGGGCATCCCGGCCTCCGCCGCCTGCGCGACGAGGTTGCGGAGCAGGAAGCCGAGGCGCTTCAGCATGGCGTCGACGCGGTTCGGGCCGAGCACGGTGTTGAAGCCGAGGATGGTGTTCGGTCCGTGCTTGAACTCGGACGCCTCGAAGCCCTCGGTGTGGTTCAGCACCACCTCGCGAATCTTGAGCGCGCCCTCCTTCGCCACCGCGGAGATCCGCGTGGCGAGCAGGTGGATGCTCGGGCACAGGTAGAGGAGCTTCGCCGCCACCTCGACGTCGGCATCGGTGCTGTCGAACGTCTCGCGCAGGAGCTCGGGGAGGGAGGGGAGCTTTTCTCGGCGGACCTGGAGATCATGCGCGAGCGTGGGGTCGCTGCCGGCGCCGCGGGCCGCGAGGCGGCGCTCCGCCACGTGCAGCGCGAGGCAATAGAAGACGACCATCTGGTTCATGAAGCTCTTGGTCGCGGGCACGGCGATCTCGGGACCGCAGCGCAGCGGGATGACGAGGTCGCTCTTCTCCTGCGCGAGCGTGGAGTTCACGTTGTTCACGAGGCCGATGCGTCCCACCGCCTTGCCGGAGGCGATGACGTCGTTGAGGACGTCGATCAGGTCCTTGGTCTCGCCGCTCTGGCTGACGGCGATCACGAGGTCACCGTCGGCCAGCGAGCGCGCAGACTGCGCGCGGAACTCGCCGGGCAGGCTGGGCGTGAGCTCGACGCGCGCCAGCTCGTTGAAGAACATGCTGGCGGCCTTGGCCGCGTGATAGCTGCTGCCGCAGCAGATGACGTAGATGCGCCCGCGCGCGGCGACCGCCGCCTCGCACATCTCTCCGAAGCGCGTGATGGCGCTCGCGTACTCGCGGACCTCGTCCGCCTCGAGCACGGCATCGAGGATGCGCACCGCCAGCGCATCGTCGGGGGTGCGGGCCATGAGCAGGAGGTCGGCGAAGAAGCCGGCCTCGGCGGAGTGGAGGTGCTGGGCGCTGGCGATCGCAGCGGGCACCTCGGCGAGGAGCGCGCGAAGGTCGGGGTGGTCGGCGAGCGCGTGGAACAGCGGCCGGATCCGTGCGTCGTCGTACTGGTCGCGCAGCGTGTCGAGGCGGGACGTGATCTCGGGCGACAGCGAGAGGTCCTTCGCCGCGCGGGCGGCGTCCGAGCCGCCGAGGAACACCGTGACCACCTCGCGCGCGGTCTGCTCCTGCGCGCTGATCTCCTGGTCCATGAAGGTCTCGAACGGCGGCACCAGCGCGGTGTCCTTCGCGCGGAGGCGGCTGCGCACCGGCTCGCGGTCGATGGGGTCGCCGGCGCGGGCCTTCACCGGACCGTTCGCGGTCTTCAGCGTGCGGTCCTCGATGCCGTAGATGCGATGGGCGCTCGGGTCGTACTCGACGAGCTCGCCCTCGGTGATCGGCACCACCACGCGCGTGAGCTTCAGGATCGAGGAGAGGTCGGAGGAGGCGATGGCGAAGCGGCCGCCCACGTCGTCCGCGCCGACGCCGAAGTAAAGGCTCGAGCCCTGCTTGATGGCCCACATGACGCGCGTGACGGGGTCGACGATCACCGCGGCGAACGAGCCCTCGAGCTTCGTGGCGGCGACGAGGAGCGCGGCGCGCATGCAGCGGCGGCGGGCGGCCTCGTCCCGGTCGCTGGACTTCGCGAGCTCGCGCGCGAAGAAGTGCTCGACGGTGTGGACGACCATCTCGCCGTCGTTGTCGGAGAGGACGGCGTGCCCTTCGGCGGTGAGCCAGGCCTTGAGGTCGTCGCAGTTGGTGACGTTGCCGTTGTGGGCGCCGTAGAGGAACGTCTTGCAGCGCACGACGTGCGGCTGCGAATTGGCGTCGGTGACGGCGCCGAACGTGGCCCAGCGCACCTGCCCACAGAACGCCCGCCCGCGCATGCGGGTGATCCCGAGCTCGTCGACCATGACGGACGGCGCGCCCACGCCCTTGGCGAGGACCACCTCCTGGTCATCCCCCTGGATGGCGGCGCCGGTGGAATCGTATCCCCGGTACTCGAGGGTCTTCAGCAGCTCGGCGGCGATCTTGCCGAGATCCTCACGCGACTTCTCGTAGACGAGCCCGATCACTCCGCACATGGGGTGGCTTGTACCATGGAGAGAGGGAGAGAGCCGGGGACCGGGGACCGGTCAATGGGAGACGAGACACGCGCGCGCCGCGCTCACCCTCTCCCCCCGCCGCCGCCGCCGCCCCCGTCCGCGTACTTCCTTAAGTTGGCCAGCGCCCCCGCTCGCATGCATTCTCCAGCCGTGTCCAGGATCGTGTGCCTCGCCGCTCTGTCACTCCTGACCGCGGCCTGTGGCGGAGGCGCGGTCCCCGTCGCGCCGCGCGTCGCGGTGTTGCCCGCGTCGACCACGCCGGCCGTGGGGGCGCCGACCGTCGCCGGGCTCGGTGAGCACTGGTACTTCGAGTGGCTCTCGCAGGACGGCCAGCGCGCGCTCATCCGCCGCCTCGACGGGCCCGCGCGCGGGATGCTCCAGACCCGCATCGTCGACGTCGACTCCGGCGCCACGCTCGCCGAGGACACGTTTCCGGAGCTGGGGCGGCTACCGACCGCCACCATCGGGCGGCGGCCCAACGAGATGGCGGAGCTCGTCGGGCTGCTCGCCGCGCCCACGTTCGGCGACGACCTCGTGCGCGGCGCTCGCTTCGCCGGCGAGTTCCCGTTCGGATCGTGGGGCCGGCTCTCCGCGTCGCCGACCGGCAGCACCATCGCGTTCAATGCCGGTGACTGGCTCTACCTCGCCGACAAGAGCGGGCACGTGCAGCGCCGCCTCACGAGCGAGGCGGCCTACGATCCGCGCTTCACGCCCGACGGCAAGCACCTCATCTTCCGCCGCGCGAACGGCATGCTCGACAAGGGCCGCGCGAAGTACGAGCTCTTCGTGGTGCCCGCCGACGGCTCCGCGCCGCCGCGCGTCCTCACCGGCACCGCGGGGGCGCGTGATCGCTTCGCGGTCGATCCGGAAGGGAAGGCGGCGGTCGCCATCGCCTCGCAGGAGCCGCACATCAAGACGTGCGTGCTCTCCATCGCCATGAAGCCGCCCTTCGCGGTGAAGCGCATGGCGTGCCTCGATGGCGGCGAGCAGTTCGTCGAGTCCGCGCTCTCGCCCGCCGGCAAGTGGGCGGCGGTCACCACCCAGAGCACGCAGCCCGACGGCGGGCTCGCCTGGCGGCTGCGGGTGGTGTCCGTCGCCACCGCCAAGGTGGTGCTCGACGAGCCGGCGGTACCGGGCATGATCGTCCGGGCCATCAGCGACGCCGGGCTCCTCGTCCAGAGCGGCGCGCGGGGCATCGTGCTCGACGACGTCCCCGGCCAGACCCGGCGGAACTTCGGCGGCACGACCGTGGACGGCACGAGCGTCGAGCTCGGTCACCGCGGCTTTTTCCGCGGTCCGAACGAGCTGGTCGTGGTCCGGGGCTCCTCGGTCGGGGTCGTCGACCTGACGAAGAACTGAGAAAGCTCTTCCTCCGAGGCGAAATCTGCGGCGGCTTTGCGTACCATCATGCGCAATGAACCAGCCTCCTCCCTATGGCGGTCCGTACGGCGCACCTCCGAGTCCGTACGGCGCGCCACCGAGTCCGTACGGCGCGCCGCCCGGCCAGTACGGGGCGCCTCCGAGCCCGTACGGCGCCCCGCCGGGGGGCCCGCCGCAGAAGAAGTCGATGCTGCCGTTCATCATCGGCGGCGTCGTGCTCCTGGTCGTCATCCTCGGCGCCGCGATCGGCGGCATCCTGTTCTTCAAGGGACGCGGCAACGCGGTCGCGCTCCCCGTCGACGCGAAGCTCTTGCCCACGAACACCTCGCAGATCTCGACGCAGGTCCTCGAGTCGACGCGCGAGCTCGATCCCAAGGTCAAGCGCGCGTACACCGCGGCCGAGCTCGGCACCGATCTGTGCAAGCCCGGCGCGGCGAACCCGGCGCGGCGCATCGAGGGCATCGGCGGCGGCAGCACGAAGTCGGCGAAGGAGCTCTTCTTCCAGAAGAAGAACCTCGAGGAGATCCGCTCGCTGCTCGAGTGCGGCGCGGTGCTCGGCGAGTCGCTGGAGAGCCCGTACCAGGCGGTCATCACCGTCGACGGCGAGGACGGCAAGCGCACGCAGCGGATCGGCGTCGGTCATTTCAACGTCGACAACCTGCCGAAGAAGTCCGGCTACACCGCCTTCAATTACAAGGGCATCCCCGGCTTCTGCCGCACCCAGGGCGAGGACCGCGGCTCGTTCGGTCTGCCTGCGCCGCCCGCCGGCACGTGTGACGACCGCAGCTTCGGCGGCTTCGCCCAGGGCACGACGTGGTTCCTCGGCGACAAGGAGGCCCTCGAGACGATGGCCACCTCCGTGAAGAAGCCGAAGGACGACCTCAACGCGCGCCTCTCCGCGCTGAAGGATGCCGCTGGCGAGACCAAGGGCCTCCCCAACGTCCGGCTCACCGCGCAGCCCAAGAGCTCGCGCGACTTCTTCACCTCTCCCTGCATGTTCGGTGCAGGCAGCAGCGCGGCCGGCTTCACGACGTTCCTCGAGGGCTGCTTCCCGGCGAAGGGGCAGGAGAAGACCATCGAGTCGATCGACTCGAAGATCAAGGCTGCGGCCTTCGAGACCGACGGTGATCCGGCGAAGAACGGATCGTTCGAGGGCAACGTCATCTTCGTCGCCCGCGACGACGATGCCGCGAAGTCCGTCGAGAACGACGTGAAGGACGTGGTCAGCGAGTGGCGCAATCACCTCGAGTCGAACGAGGCGAAGCTCACCATCCAGTCGAACGAGCTCGCGGCCTCGGGCCGCCAGAAGAAGTTCGCCGGCATCGTCGACACGTACCTCAAGGCCCTGAAGGGCTCGAAGGTCACGCGCAGCGGCCGCACCATCCGCGTCTCGTACAAGGAGCCGCTGTCGAAGGCCGACCTCGTCGCCGTCGAGGAGGCGGACAAGAGCTCCGCCGACAAGAAGCTCGCGACCGCCGAGATCCTCGACGCGATCCAGAACAAGCAGGCGATCCCGAAGGCGTCGCTCGCGAAGCTCGTGGGCCCGGGCTGGGCGCAGTTCCTCACCGGCCCGGCGCCGATCGAGGCGCCGCCGGTCGTGAAGGCCCCGATGACCACCGACGACTGCAAGAAGCTCCAGGCCCGCATCGCGCCGTTCAACGTGAGCAACTTCTTCACGACGGACGCGCGCCTGATGTTCTTCTCGCACAAGTTCGCGACGTGCGGCGTCCGCAACCCCGAGGTCGATCCGCTGCAAGCGGGCTGCCTCGCGACGTTCAAGACCGCCTCGGAATACGCGCGCTGCGCCTCCTCCGACCTCGGCAC
>JAYTHX010000204.1:0-4970 GCA_043732195.1 Polyangiaceae bacterium | reverse complement strand
TGAGCGCTTCGGCGCCGCCGATGATCTCCATCAGCTCCTTCGTGATCGACGCCTGGCGGGCGCGGTTGTACACGAGGGTGAGGCGGCCGATCATATCCTTGGCATTGCGCGTCGCGGCGTCCATCGCGGTCATGCGCGCGCCGAACTCGCTCGCCTGGCTCTCGAGGAGCGCCCGGTAGATCGACAGCTCGACGTACATCGGCATGAGGTGCTCGAGCACTGCGCGCTCGTTCGGCTCGAAGCGGATCTCGGTGGGCTCGAGAGAGCCCTCCTTGCGCGCCGGCGGCTCGGGGAGCGGGAGCAGCGGCTCGGTCACGACCTGCTGCGTGATCGCGCTCTTGAACTCGTTGTAGACGATGTAGACGCTGTCCACCTCGCCACGCACGAACTTCCCGGTCACGAGCTCGGCGATCATGCGCGCCTTGCTCATGTCGAGCCCGTCGTAGAGGCGCACGTAGTCCTTCAGGATGCCGACCTTGCGGCGCTGGAGGAACTCGCGGCTCTTCTTGCCGGCGGTGACGACCATCACCTCGGCGCCCGCGTCCGACTTCTCGCGCCACGCCCTCAACGCGGCCTTGCTCGCGTTCGCGTTGAACGCGCCGGCGAGGCCGCGATCGCCAGAGAGAACGATGAGCAGCACGTTCTTCTCCGGCCGGCGCTCGAGGAGGGGATGGAGCCCCTCGCCCTTGTCGCGATCGGAGTATTCGAGGTCGGTCTGCTTGTCGATCATCGCGGCGGCGACGCTCGCGAGGATCTCGTGCGTCTTCAGCGCGTAAGGACGGAGCTGGGTGATCCGCTGCTGGGCGCGGTTCAGGCGCGCACCGGCGACCATCTTCATCGCGCGCGTGATCTTCTGCGTCGCCTTGACGCTGGTGATCCGCTTGCGAATGGTTTTTAGGTTGGCCATCGGAGCTCGCTCAGTCCTTCTTCTTCTCTTTGGCGCCCGGCTGAGCCTGGCCGAAGCCCTTGCCGAAGTCCTTCAGCGCGGTCTTCAGCGTCTCCTCGGTGTCCTTGTCCATCGCCTTCTTGGTGCGGATGGTCTCGAGGATCGCCGGGTGCTTCGACTCGATGAACGCGACGAGCTCGCGCTCGTAGGCCGCGAGCTTCCCGACCTCGATGTTGTCGAGGTAGCCCTTGGTGCCGGCGTAGATGATGACGACCTGGCGCTCGACGGGCTGCGGAACGTACTGGCCCTGCTTGAGGATCTCGACGAGGCGCGCGCCGCGCTCGAGCATGTTGCGCGTGACCTGGTCGAGGTCGGAGGCGAACTGGCTGAACGCCGCCTTCTCGCGGTACTGCGCGAGATCGAGCTTCAGCGAGCCGGAGACCGACTTCATCGCCTTGATCTGCGCGTTGCCGCCGACGCGGCTGACGGAGATACCGACGTTGATGGCCGGGCGAACGCCCGAGTAGAAGAGGTCGGCTTCGAGGAAGATCTGGCCGTCGGTGATGGAGATGACGTTCGTCGGGATGTACGCCGACACGTCGCCGGCCTGGGTCTCGATGATCGGCAGTGCGGTGAGCGAGCCGCCCGAGAGCGGGTCCTTCACGATCTCGTGGCCGTCGCCCTTGGTCTTGAGCTCCGCGGCCGACGAGTCGTGGCCCTGCTCGCCGACGTGGATGGTCGCGTCACCGCGGTTTTCCCAGGTCGTGCCCTTGGTGACGACCGCGACGCGGTCGGCCATGCGGGCCGCGCGCTCGAGGAGGCGCGAGTGGATGTAGAAGACGTCGCCCGGGTACGCCTCGCGGCCCGGCGGCCGGCGGAGGAGGAGGGACAGCTGTCGGTAGGCGACGGCCTGCTTCGAGAGGTCGTCGTAGACGCAGAGGGCGTGGCGGCCGGTGTCGCGGAAGTACTCCGCCATCGTGACGCCGGTGTACGGCGCGATGTACTGGAGCGGCGCAGACTCGCTCGCGCCGGAGACGACGATGGTCGTGTATTCCATCGCGCCGTTCTGCGTGAGCTTGTCGACCACCGCGGCGACGGTGGACTGCTTCTGCCCGATGGCGACGTAGAAGCAGTAAACGCCGAGGCCCTTCTGGTTGATGATGGTGTCGATCGCAACCGCGGTCTTGCCGGTCTGGCGGTCGCCGATGATAAGCTCACGCTGGCCGCGGCCGATCGGGACCATCGCGTCGATGGCCTTGATGCCGGTCTGGAGGGGCTCCTTGACGGGCTGGCGGGCGAGGATGCCCGGCGCCTTGATCTCGACGCGGCGCTTGTGCGGCGACTCGATGGGGCCCTTGCCGTCGATCGGCATGCCGAGCGCGTTGACGACGCGACCGATGGCGGCCTCCCCGACGGGGACCTCCATGATGCGGTTCGTGCGCTTGACGGTGGCGCCTTCCTTGATGCCCGTCGACTCGCCGAAGAGCACGGCGCCGACGTTGTCGGACTCGAGGTTGAGCACGAGGCCCATGATGCCGCCCGGGAACTCGATGAGCTCGCCGGCCATCGCGCCCTCGAGGCCGTAGATGCGCGCGATACCGTCACCGACGCTGAGCACGGTGCCCGTCTCGGTGGTGAGGGCAGCCTTCTCGTAGCTCTGGATCTGCTTCTTGATGATCTGGGAGATCTCTTCGGCGCGAAGCTGCATGACGGCGATTTCCTTCGAAGCGGTCGGGACGGACGTGAAACGGAGGGAGGAGACGACAGCCTAGTTGGGCTGCATCGTCTCCTTCAGCTGCTTGAGGCGCGCGACGAGCGAACCGTCGTAGACGGTGTCGCCGATGCGCACGACGACGCCGCAGATGAGCGACGGATCGAGCTTGCGGTCGAGCGCGACCTTCCGGCCGGTGATGCGCTCGAGCTCGCGCTGGAGCTTCTCGAAGTACTCCTCGGGAAGCGGCATCGCGGTGAGGACCTCGGCGCGGGTGAGGCCGCGGCGGAGGTCGGCCATCTCGCGGAGGCGCGTGGAGATCGCCGGCAGCGCGCGGATGCGGCGCCGGTCGACGAGGAGGCCGAGGAAGCTGCGCGAGGTCTGCCCGAGGCCGAGGCGCTCGACGACGTCACCCAGGATCAGCTTCTTCGCGCCGTGCGGGATGAGCGGGTTCTCGAACGCGCTCTGGAGCTCGGCGCTGCTGTCGTAGGCCTCGGCAGCGCGCGCGATCTCGTCGACGAGCGCGTCGAGCTGGTTGGCCTCGCCGCCGAGCTCGAGGAGCGCGGTGGCGTAGCGCTTGGCGATGACGCCGGGGATCATGACTGGGCTCCGGTCGGCGCGGCGGGAGGAGGAGGAGCCGCCGAGGTCTTCGGCGCCGTGGGGCGCGCAGCCGGACGGCGCGCGAGCTCGAGAAGCAGATCCTGCGCGAGACGCGCGTGATCGTCGGCGGTCACGGACTTCTGGAGGATCGCGCTGGCCTCGCGGCCGGCGAGCTCGATGGTCTCGGCGAGGAGCTGCGCGTGCACGGCGTTGCGCTCCTGGTCGACCAGGCGATCGGCCTCGCGCTTCATGCGCTCGGCTTTCTCCTTCGCGTCGATGAGGAGGCGCTCGACCTCGCCCTTGCCGGAGGAGACGAGCGAGGCCTTCGCGGTGGCGGCGTCGACCTCGGCGTTCTTCAGATCGCCCTGGTACTTCTTGGCGCGCTCCTTGGCCTCGGCGAGGAGCGCTTGCGCCTCGTCGATCTCCTTGCCGATCGTGACGCGGCGCTGCTTGAGCGCGCTCGCGATCGGCTTCTTGCCGAGCAAGTAATAAAGCGTCATCAAGACGCCGAAGTTCAGGAACAGCGCGATGAGCGCCGGACGGCGCTTGTCGAAGATGTCGCCGAAGTTCAGCGGCTCGGGGCCGTGGTGGCCACCGTCGTGCACCTCCGACGCGTGCTCGCCGCGCGGCTCGCCCGGCGGATCGTGCGCGCCCTGCTCACCGGTGTGGGGAGCCAGTGCGGGGCTCGCGCCGTGCGCGGGCGGCGTGTGGCCAGGCGCGGCATGGTCCTGCGCGAACGCGACGGCGCTGCTGGTCAGGAGCGCGGAGGTGAACGCGATCGCGACCACCATCCCGGCGACGAGCGTGCGGCGGGCCTTCACGACGCCACCTCCCGACCGAGAACGCGTGAGGCGGTCTCACGTCCGAGCGCGCGGACCTCGCCTTCGAGGTCCTTCCGCGCGACCGTCGTCTCCGCGGCGATCGCGGCGCGACCCTGCTCGAGGGTCTGGGCGACCTCCGCGCGGACCTGAGCAAGGATCTCCTGCTCGCGCTTCGTGCCCTCGGCGCGGAGCGCGTCCCGTACGACAGCTCCCGCCTCGCGGCCCTTGGCGCAGATGGCTTCGTACTTGGCGAGCGCCTTCGCAGAGCGCTCGTCCTCCTTCGTGGCCTCGTGGCGCGTGCCTTCGATGCGCTTCTCGCGCTCCTCGAAGAGACGCATCATCGGATCGAAGAGCGTGGGCTTGAGGACGAACAAGAGGACGAGGAAGAACCCCAGCTGAACGAAGAGCGTCATGTCGAGATCGACCGTGACGCCCCCTTCCGCGAGGGCTCGACCGGTGTCCGTGAGAATGCTCACTCCGAGCAGCGACATGGGGCTCCGTGGCGAGCGGGACAAGCTTCAAAACGCCCGTGATGACGAGCTTTCATCGGGGCGCGAGGTACCACCGTCCGCGCCGCCTGACAATGGGGTGCTTTCCGACCCGGCTTTCAGCCGCCCCGGCGACGTCTCGTGACATGGACGTCGGAGCCGTAGTCGGGAGGCGTCTGCGAGGGCTCCCAGGCACGCGCGGCGCTGCCGGCAGCGCGGATCTTGGGGTCGCTGCGGCGGGGAAGGACGCCGCGCGAGGCCGGTGAGGGCGGACGGCGCACGGTGGGCGGCGGCTCCGACGGGAGCGTCGGGCGGGCCGAGGGAGCGGCGTGCGACGCGTGCGACGGGTAGTCCGCGACGGATCGGTACTCCGCCGTCGCGAGGTCGTTGTCGAGCTCCTCGGTGCGGTCCTCGTCGTCGATGTTGTCGTAGTCCGCGGGGCGGAGCGCCTGGATGCGCTGCGT
>JAYTHX010000203.1:0-77223 GCA_043732195.1 Polyangiaceae bacterium | reverse complement strand
CGGCGCGCTTCGAGTACCTGCGCGGCGATGTCCGCGAGCTCGTGATCGCGGCGCTCGCTGATGGCAAGCCCGCCACGCTCGCGGGCCTCGCGGCGTGGGCCGACTACCAGGATCACTCGCCCTACACCGAGGCGGAGATCCGCGCCGTGGTGGACGGGCTCGTCGCCGAGGGCATCGCGGTCTGGGAGGGGGTAGCGACGGCGCGCCACGCACCGTCCGCAGCCAGGCTCGCCGCGCGGTTCGTCTTCTGAGCGACGGCTGCTACCGCCGCGCGACGCTCAGGGACAGCAGTAGAAGTTCTCGACCGCGCTGCCGCCGCCGCCCGCGGAGAAGCATCCGGCGGGCGCCATCACCGGGCCGGCGTCGCCGTTGGGCGGACACTGGAAGCGGTGCGGTGCGCCCGCGGTCTTGCACTCCTTGTCCTGATCCGGCTGCGCGACGCACTTGTTCTCGGTGCAGCAGTAGGTGTCGCCGAACGAGCCCGTCGAGCTCGCGAGCTTGCACCCGGCGATGCCGGGCGGGCTGCCGTTGAAGCACACGTAGCCGTAGTCGCCGAACCCGTTCACGCCGCAGGGCGTTCCCTTGGCGAAGCCGATGCACGTCTCGCCCTTGCCGTTGGCGCCGCGGTCGGTCGCGCTGTCCGCGGCGGAGGCGTCGCCCGCGGTGGGGCTCGTGGAATCGGAGCCGCAGCCGTGAATCATCACGAACGTCGAGGCGAGGCTCACGCACGCGAAGAAGAGACCGAGGGGGCGAGCGCGGGAGATCATCGTCACGTCCTTATACGCCTGGACCACCTGCGACTTGCCTCCGCTCACTCCGAATGCGCGAGGCCGGCCTCGTGCCGCGCGATCCATGCCAGCGCGGCCTCCGCTGGCAGCGCTTTCGAGAAGAGCCAGCCCTGGATCGCCAGCGGCCCGAGGCACGCGAGGAAGGCTCGCTGGGCCTCGGTCTCGACGCCCTCCGCGACCACCTCGATGCCGAGGCTTCGCGAGAGCGCGACGATCGCCGAGACGATGGCCTCGCTCTTGCTCGCGACGCCGATCTCCATCACGAAGGAGCGGTCGACCTTCAACGTATCGATGGGGAACCGCGTCAGGTACGCGAGCGACGAGTAGCCGGTCCCGAAGTCGTCGAGCGTGACGTGAACGCCGAGCGCCTTCAGCTGCTCCAGCATGCGGCCCGTGGCGGCGACGTCGATCATCATCACGCTCTCGGTGACCTCGAGATCGAGCCGCGCGGGCGAGAGCCCGGTCTCCTCGAGCACGCGCGTGACCTTCTCCACGAAGTCGACCGCGCTGAACTGCCTCGCCGAGATGTTCACCGCGATCGGCACCGCGAGGGCCGAGGCCACGCTCCACGCCTTTGCCTGGACGCAGGCGGTGCGCAGCACCCAGTCGCCGAGCTGGATCATGAGGCCGGTCTCCTCGGCAACGGTGACGAGCTCGGTCGGTGAGATGGCTCCCAGGGCATCGGGGGTCCAGCGGAGCAACGCCTCGACCCCGACCACGCGACGCGTCGAGGCCTCGACCTTTGGCTGGTAGTGCAGCTCGAGCCCGTGGCCCGAGGCGAGCGCGGCGCGAAGGCGGCTCTCCACGTCGACCCGGCGTCGCAGCTTCTCCGAGATCTCGGCCGCGAAGAGCTGGCAGCGGCCACGTCCCTTCTCCTTCGCGACGTGCATCGCCGCGTCCGCTCGCAGGAGGAGCGCATCGACGTCCGAGCCGCTCGCGGGATAGACGGAGATCCCCGCGCTCACCGACAGCACGATACGGGAGCTCTCGAAGCGGAAAGGGGCCGAGAGGTCGCACGCCAGCTGACGGAAGAGCGTGGCAGCCTCCTCGTCGCTGCGGATGTCCCGGAGAATCACGGCGAACTCGTCGCCGCCGAGTCGGGCCACCATCGCCTCGGGCCGACCCTGGCGAGTCATCTCCTCGAAGACGGTCCGCTGCAGGCGGTCCGCCACATCCTTGAGGACCGCGTTGCCTGCGACATGCCCCAGGCTGTCGTTGACCCGGCGGAAGAAGTCGAGGTCGAGCGACACGATGGCGATCCGTTGACCGCGCGCGCGTGCGGTGGCGAGCGCGGCCTTGAGAAATCGGCACACGTGAGCGCGGTTCGGCAAACGCGTGAGCTCGTCGTAGTAGGCGAGGTGCGTCACCTGCTCCTCGGCGGCGCGCAGCTCCGTCACGTCCTGCGCCGTCCCCACGAGACACGTACGCCCGGTGAGCGCATCGACCTCCGCGTCGGTCGTCTGGTTCACGAGGCGCGCTTCACCGCTCGGGAGGACGAGCCGGTACTCCACGGAGTGCGCGCTCGGACGGAAGAGGGCGGCCTCGACCCGCGCGCGGTCATCGGGATGGACCCAGCGCAGCAGGACCTGCGCGGGCGTGCCCTCGCCTTCGACGCCGGCGAAGATCTCCGCCGAGCCGGTCGACCAGCGGAACGAGCGCGCCTCGGCATCGAACCGCCACTGCACGAGCCGCGCGAAGCGCCGCGCGCGCGCGAGGTTCCGGGCGGCCTCGTCGAGCTCGTCGGCGGCCCTCGTCGTGCGGTCGAGCTTCATGTCGCGTAGGGAGGTCGACATGGGCGTGACGGCAGCTATCCGAACGGCCTCGTCGACGACTCCTTAAATGTGCTGGGCTGATGGGCAGGCTGAACGGAGGGGCCTCTCGGGGCGTAGTCCTCTGCATGGAATTTTCGGATGCAAATATCGGTGAGGTGCTGGCGCGGGCCGACGAGGCTTCGCTCGACGCCCTGGACTTCGGAGTGATCGGTATGCAGCGCGACGGGGTCGTGACGTCGTACAACGCCTACGAGTCCCGCATGGCAGGTCTCTCTCGCACCCGGGTGATGGGCAAGCACTTCTTCACCGAGGTAGCCCCCTGCACCAACAACTTCCTCGTGGCCTCGCGCTTCGAGGAGTGTGCCGTGCTCGACGAGCAGCTCCCGTACGTCTTCACCGTGAGGATGCGCCCCCGCGCCGTGGAGCTGCGGCTCGTGAAGGCCCACGACTCGGCGAGCCAGTACATCCTGGTGCGCCCACGATGATCCCCGAGCATGACCTGCACGAGGAGCACGAGGCGCTCCTCGAGTTCGTCTACCTGTGCCCCGTGGGAATCGCCCAGCTCGGCGCCAACGGGAGTGTCGATATGATGAACCCGGTCGGCGCTCGGGTGCTCATGGAGATCGCGGCCCGTCCCGACATCGAGAACCTGTTCGAGTCGCTCGGTACGGCTGGCCTCGAGCTCCGCGCGCTCGCGCAGGGGATGACCGCGGACCAGGGCACGATCTGCGAGGCGCATCGGATCTCGTTCGAGCTGCCGCGGCGCTCCACGCCCCTGACCGTGAGCTTCACCCTCATCAAGGTCTCGCCGGTCCGCCTGATGGCCGTGATCGCGGACGTGTCGGTCTCCGTGGAGCAGGAGCGCGGGGCGCGCCGTGCCGAGCAGCGCGTGCGCGCCGTCTTCGACGGCGTTCGTGACTACGCGATCTTCTCGCTCGACCGCGATTACCGGATCGATACCTGGAACCGATCAGCAGAGCGGCTCTTCGGCTACCCGGCCGAGGAGGTCATCGGACGGGACTACCTGATGCTGTTTCCGCGCGACCCGTCGTCCACCGTGCGGCACGAGGACGTCACGACCGGCGCGATCGCTGGCGGGTGGGCGGAGGACGAGGGCTGGTGGGCGCGCAAGGAGACCACGCGCTTCTGGGGCAGCAGCGTGGTGTCCGTGGTCGAGGAGCCGGACGGCGGCCGCAGTGGATACATCGTCGTCACGCGCGATCTCACGCGCAAGAAGAGAGAGGAAGACGACCTCCGCGACGCAGCTTCGAAGGACTTTCTCACGGGGCTGTCGAACCGTCGGGCGTTCGAGGAGACGGCCCGGCAGGAGCTACAGCGGTGGCAACGCGGACGAGAGCCGCTCTCGCTCCTCATGATCGACGCCGATCACTTCAAGCGTGTGAACGACGCCCATGGTCACGGAACGGGCGACGACGTCCTGCGCGCCCTCGCGCGTGCGGTACAGGACCAGGTGCGGGAGCTCGACGTGGCGGCCCGGCTCGGCGGCGAGGAGTTCGTGGTCCTCCTGCCGTCGACCGACGCCGTCGGAGGCCGCGCGGCCGCCGAGCGCATCCGCACCTGCGTGGAGGCGCTGCGAGTGACCGCGCCCGACGGCTCGATGGTGCGCTTCACGGTGAGCATCGGGGTCGCCGAGGCGACGCGCGATGCGGCCTCGGTCGAGCTGCTGCTGCAGCGCGCCGACGATGCGCTCTACGAGGCGAAGCGCCGGGGCCGTAACCGGTCGGTGGTGGCACATGCGGTCGACGTCACGGACACGCCGTCCCGCGTCGCGGGCTGAGCGCGACGTCCCGACGTCGCTCGAGGACCCTGCTACCCTCGTCTCGTGCCGCTCCCGCGACAGCTCGCGCTCGCGTTCGCCGCGGCGAGCGCGGTGGTCGCACTGGTGGCGGGTGAAGAGCTGGCGCGGGCGTCCGGGGCGAACCCGGTCGCCCGGCTCGAGTTTCGCGTGGATGGCGGGCTGAGCGGGTGCAAGGACGCCGCGGCGTTCCGCGCACGCGTCGCCACGAGGCTCGGCTACGACCCGTTCGTGGAGGGCGCGCCACTGCTCGTGCGCGTGCGCTTCCTGGCGCGCGGACCACGCGTCGTCTCCCGCATCGACATCGAGGACGCCGGGCAGGCGGCGGGCACCCGTGAGCTCGAAGAGGCGACCGCGCGCTGCGATGCCCTTGCGGAGGCCACTGCCGCCGCGGTGGCCATGGCGATCGATCCCGTCGGGCGCACCGCTGTCGCGGCCGCGGCCGCGTCCCCGACCCCAACGCCCGAGGCACCGTCGGTCCCGGAGCCCCCGGCAGCCGCGTTCGTCGCGGCGGAGCGTGCGCCCACGCCACCGCCGCCGCCTCCCGCTCCTTCGCCGGCGACTCGCCTCGCCCTGACCCTGGACGCCGTCGCGCGGTAGGGCTGGCGCCCGGCCCGACCGTGGGCGCGCAGGGCGGAGTGGGCGCGGTGCGTGGATCCGTCGCGGGCGGCGTCGAGGGACGTATCGACGCGTCGCCGGTCGCTTCGCGCGTCGCCCAGGCCGATCGCGTCACGTCCACCGCCTACTCTGCGGCGCTCGTCGGCTGCGGTCTCGTGACCCCCGTGAGCCTGTGTCTCGGAGCGCGCCTCGGCAGCCTCGAGACCCGCGGCCTCGACGTCTCGTCCTCGACGACCCGCGGCTCGCTGATCGCGCTGGCCTTCGCGCGCGTGGTCGGCCGCCTCCCGCTGACCCAGCGACTCGCGCTCCGCCTGGGCGCCGAGGTGGCCCTCCCCTTCGTTCGTACGACGCTCTCGATCGACGGCCGACCGACGTGGACCGCCCCGCCCCTCCAGGGCGCCCTCGTCGCGGGTCTGGACTTGACGCTGCCGTGACGGATCCTGACAGTCCGCGACAACCACCCTCGGACGTGTCGCCGATCCCTCTCGTCGCTCCCCCGTTCCGCGAGGTCTTCGTCGCTCACTTCGACTTTGTCTGTCGAACGCTGCGACGACTCGGCATCCGCGAGGCGGATGTCCACGATGTCGCGCAAGAGCTGTTCGTCGCCGTCAACCGGGGGCTTGCGTCGTTCGACCAGACCCGTCCGGTGCGTCCGTGGCTGGTCGGCTACGCGGTGCGCTTCGCGGCGAACTATCGCAGGCTCGGCTGGAACAAGTCGTCGGAGCTCACGGACGAGACCGCCGCTTCGAGCCCTCGCCTGACCGACCGCCTCGCGACGCGGCAGCTCGTCCTGCGCGGCCTGGACGCGCTCGACTTCGACAAGCGGACCGCGCTCGTGTTGCACGACATGGAAGGGGTGACGGCGCCCGAGATCGCGGCCGAGCTCGGCGTGCCGCTCAATACCGTCTACTCGAGGGTCCGCCTGGCGCGCGTGGCGTTCCGCGAAGCGCTCCGAGCGCTCGAGAGCGCGGCGGAAGGGGACGCCCGATGAGCATGCTCGAACCGCTGGATCCCGAGCTCGCCGCGCTGTTCGACCGCGAGCGGTCGGAGCATCGGCAGGAGCCGATGGCGCGCGAGGAGGTGCTACACCGCGCCGAGCGCGCCATCCGTCTCGCGGCGCTCGCGCCTCCGCCCGGCGACCTCGCTCTGCCGCCGTCGTTGCCTGCTCCTCCTCGCGGCCTGCTCGGGGGCGCGTCGGCAAAGGTTCTGCTGGGCGTCGCGCTCGCCGCCGCGTTCGGTGGTGGCGTCGTGGTCGGCCGGGCCAGCGCGCCAACGCCAACCTCGCCGTCGCCGTCCTTCGTGGTGACCGCCTCTCGATCGGAGTCGCCATCGCCGTCACCATCGGAGGGCGGGCCGCCTTCGATCGAGGCCTCCGCGTTACCGTCCGCGCCGCCCGCGCCGCCCGCGCCGTCCGCGTCGAGCGCTCGACCGCGCGCGCGCCCTGACGACACGGTCAGCGATCTCGCGAGAGAGCAAGAGCTCGTCGACACCGCGCGTGGCGCGCTCGCCCGGGGCCGTGCCGCCGAGGCCCTGGCAGCGACCGAACGCCACGCGGCGCGCTTCCCGAACGGCGCGCTGGCCGAGGAGCGCGACGCGCTCGCGGTGCAAGCGCTCGCGCTCGACGGTCGGATCGACGAGGCGCGGCTCCGCGCGAGCCGCTTCACGGCCAGGTACCCCCGCAGCATCTTCCGGCCCGCCGTGGAGCGGGCCGTCACGCCTCAGAAGCAGATCCCGTAGCCCCCTCCCGGGGTCAGGCACGAGGCGTCCTTGCAGTCGGCGCGCACGACGCACGGGCTCCCGCGATCGCCCGAGGAGCAGAGACCGAGGTCGCCGATCGTCTTGAGGCAGCGCTGCGTCGACGGGCAGTTGGTCTCCACGCTGCACTGGCCGGGCAGGCAGATGTTCGCCTTCGTCGCCACGAACCCGCGGTTGCACGCGCTGCCCACGGCCCCGACCGGGCAGGTGTCGTCGGCCGCGCAAGGCGGGTAGACCACGCAGCGCGCGCCCGCGTCCGCCTTCTCCGCGGTGCACACCGCATCGGGTGCGCAGCCGTCCTCTCTGCCCAGCCGCGTGGCATCGACGTCGCTGCACGCTTCGCCGCCTCGCGACCGCGGAATGCACGTGCCCCGATGGCACACCTCGCTCGCCTGGCAGGGCAGGCAGTCACCGGGGCGTGTCGCTGGGGCGGTGCCCGCGTCGGCGTCGTGGCTTCCCAGGTCCCGCTCCACGCCACAGCCAACGATCGCCATGGTGACGACAAGAGCGCAGACGCGGGCCCGACTCACACCGCAGCGTGTAGCTCACGGAGCGAGCGATCGCCACCCGCCGAATTCGTCCGGCCGCGTGACGGATGCGCGTGAACCACGACAAACCTCGATGTGAACCCCATGAAGACCCATCCTCTTGCCTTGTCGTTGTCGGCCGCGCTCCTCGTCACGATGACCGCCTGCTCCTCCAGCTCCGAGCCGGCGGCGGGCAGTGGGCCTCCAGGCGCGAGCTGCGAGCTCGCCGCTGACTGTGCGCCGTTCTCGTGTGCGTGTCCGTCCGGTCGGCAGCTCGAAGACAGCCGGGTCTGCAAGAACAAGGCGTGTGCGAGCGAGGAGAGCGCCTGCGCCGCAAGCTGCGAGGCCACGGGCAACGCGACGGCGCCGCGCACGCCGACCGGCGCGGGGCGGGTCGCCGTCTGCGACGAGTCACTGACCGCCTTCGCGAAGTGCCCTCCCGGACCGCTGGACATCGCGGAATGCAAGAAGCTCGTCGGAGACGCGAGCTGCGGGAAGACCGCAGAGGCGTACTACCAGTGCGCGAACACGCACGTCTCGTGCGTGGGCGGCCCGAGCGCGCCGGCGTGCCTCACGGAGAAGAAGGACGCGCAGAGCTGCGCGCTCTCGTTCTGACGCGCGCTCGGTGCCGCTATCGCTCCCGCTCTCCATCGCGACGGTCGTGAGACCGCCTGGAGCTGCGGCGCCGGACCATGGCGATCGCCAGGAGCGCGATCGCGACCGCGCTGATGCTCGCCTCCGGCGATCGCGCCACCGCGCAGCCGCCGCTGCTGCTCCCGGGCTCGCCCGCCACCGGGGTCGTCCCCGACGGGTTCGCGGGATCGCCTCCCGGAGGCCTCGGTCCGGTCGTGCCGCCGTCGGGCAACGAGGTGCCGCCGTCGGGGACGTCCACCGGCGGGACATCGAGCGGCGCGGTGCGCGTTCGCCCCTTGAAGAAGCCCCACGCGAGCGCGCTCGCGTTCGGTCCCTGCTTGTCGCTGTACGACCCGCCGTCCTTGCCGCCCGGCCAGGCATGGCCGAGGCCGTCCACCACGTAGTGCTCGATCACCGACGCGCCGTTGCCCTTGGCCCGGTACACGAAGCGCGTGAACGGATAGCCGGCGTTGCCCGTCAGCGCCGCGACGGGATCGATCTTCCCCGCGCCCAGCACCAGGGTATTCGTCTTCAGCCACTGCGCCGCGACCTGATCGCCGTTCACCTTCGCGACGACCCCGTCCGACGTACCATGCACCACGAACGTCGGCACGGCGCGGGCCCGCTCGCCCATCTGCGCGAACGCGAGCGCGCCCTGTGCGTCCGGGCTCGGGCCGCCGCTCGTCGTCGTGGTGAAGCCCTCGCCGATCGACGTCGCGCCCTTGTATTCGATGCCCGCTACCACGCCGATCGCCGTGAAGCGGTCGGGGTACGTCGCACCGAGGATCACCGCCATCGCGGCGCCTGCCGAGATGCCTGCAACATACACGCGCTCTGCGTCCACCCCGTGGGCGGCCACGACCTCCGCGGCGCCGTCCGCGAGCTCCTTCGGCTCACCGGCATCGCGCGCCTGGTGCGCCGGCACGTACCACTGGAAGCACTTCGTGGAGATGGTCTGCGCCGACTGCTCGGGATACGCGACCACGAACCCCTCGGTCTCGGCGAGCGCGTCCATCTGCGTCGCCTCGGCAAACTGCTCGCCGGTCTGCGTGCAGCCGTGCAGCATCACCACGAGCGACGCAGGGGCTGCGGGCTTCGAAGGCACGAACACGCGCACGCTGCGCCCCGCGTGGGTCTCCACGGTGACGGTGCCGGCGCTCGCCGCGACCGTCGTGGTCGCGATGCCGAGCCCGAGCCCCGCGGCGAGGAGGCGCCTCAACGGCTCCCCGTACGCGACGACGGCTTCGGCTTGATCGACTTCTTCCCCCGCGCGGACGACGGCGGGGCGGGCACCGCGACCGCGGCCGGCGCCGCCGTGACCGCGTGCCCGTTCACCTGTCCGTGGACCGCCTTCGCGACGACCGGCGCGACCACGTCGGCATCGCGCGCGGCCCAGAACGCGCTCATCTTCGGCCAGAGCGACTTCTGCGCGCTGCGCGACACCACCGCGCCGACGTGTCCGCCGGGCAGCTTCAGGAGCTGCTTGTCGGTCGAGCCGATCTTGTCGGTGAGGATGGCGGCGTTCTGCCAGGGCACGATGTTGTCGTGCTCGAAGACGATGCACATCGTCGGCACCTCGATCGCCTCGAGGTGCACCGCGCGCCCCGAGAGGGAGAACGAGCCGCCGATGAGCGCGTCGTTCTGGTACAGCTCCTCGATGTAGCGAAGGTAGCAGGCGCCGGGGAACGACACGTTGTCGTTGCCCCACGTCTCGAGGGCGCGGAAGCCCTCCGCGAACTCGTCCCACTTGTTCGCGTTCACGGGGTCGGCCTTGATCGCCTTGTCGACGACGTGCACCGCCTTCGACAGCGGCAGCGTGGGCCGCAGCATCGTGAACGCGCTCTGCATCAGCTGCCAGGGAACGTTCCCGAACGCGTCGACGATGTCCTTCACCTTGAACGACGAATTCTTCGTCCACGCCTCGAGCATGCCTTGCTCGCCCGACCCGAACGCCACGGGCGCGGCGAGCACGAGCAGCGAGGCGATATGCTCCGGATGCACGGTGGCGTGGATGGCGGCGAGCGTGCCGCCCAGGCAGTAGCCGAGCACGTGCGCCTTGCCGCGCGGCGAGGTGCTCGCCACCTTGCGGATGGCGCGACCGAGGTAGCGATCACACACGTCGTCGAAGGTGAGGTGGCGATCCTCGTCGCCGGGCGTGCCCCAGTCGAGGCAGTAGACGTCGTGCCCTGCCTTCACGAGATCCTCCGCCATGCTCTTGCCGGGCAGGAGATCCATCACGTAATGACGGTTGATCAGCGAGGGCACGAGCAGGACGGGGGTCGCGAAGCGCCGCTGACCGGCGCCACCGGTCGCGGGTCGGTAGCGCAGGAGGCGCCACTTGTTCTCGCGATGGACGACATCGGCCGGAGTGGTCCCCACGGGGGGCTTCGGTTTCGTGACCATGGATGCGAGGTTCGCGAGGAGCTTCACGACGGCTGGGCCTCCGGAGAACGTGCGCCATCGACGTTCGGGAGCTGCTCGTACATCCCCTCGAAGTCGGAGGCAAAGCGCTCGTTCACCTTCTTGCGGCGGACCTTGAAGGAGGCGGTGAGGAGCTCGTTCTCGACGGTGAGCGGCTCGGTCAGGATGACGAACTTCTTGATCGTCTCGTAGCTCGCGAGCTCGGCGTTCACGGCGTCGATCCGCTTCTGCACGAGCGCGCGGCGCGCGGCGTCCTGCCCCTCGGGCGCGACGTCACCGAGGTGCGCGGTGACCGCCTCCTCGTTGAGCCACACGCCGCCGACGAGGAACTTCTTCCCCTCGCCGTAGACCACCACGTTCGCGATGAACGGGTCGTCGCGGAAGCGCAGCTCGATGTTCGCGGGCGGAATGTTCTTGCCGCCGGCGGTGACGAGGATGTCCTTCTTGCGGTCGATGATCTGGAGGAAGCCGTCGTCGGTGAAGCGGCCGACGTCGCCGGTCTTGAACCAACCGTCGGCGGTGAACGCCTCCTTGGTGGCCTCCGCATCCTTGTGGTAGCCGCCGAAGACGTTGGGGCCGCGCGCGAGGATCTCGCCGTCCTCGGCGAGCTTCAGCTCGACGGAGGGCAGCGCCTTGCCGACGCTGTCGAAGCGGAACGCGTCGGGGCGGTTCAGGGTGAGCGTGGGCGAGGTCTCGGTGAGGCCGTAGCCCTCGATGATCAACACGCCGCACGAGTAGAAGAAGTCCTTCACTTCGCGCTTCAGGCCGGCGCCGCCGGAGAGGCAGAACTTCAGCTTCCCGCCGCTGACCGCCTTGAACTTCTCGAGGCGCGCCTGCGGCGTGGGCTCGTGCATCGCCTGGATGGCGAGCTTCTCCCAGTGCGAGGGCACGCTGAGGAACACGGTGGGCTTCACCTCGGGGAGGCGCTTGAGGCACGTCGCGGGATCCGAGAGGTACGACGTCCAGCCGAGCGAGTTGCCGAGGCACATCTCGCCGAAGCCGAAGATGTGGCTCATGGGCAGCCAGAGCACGTCGATGCCGCCTTCGTCGAGCAGGGGGCCGTTGCACTTCAGCCAGTCGAGGCCGTTGATCGCCACGTTGCGGTGCGTGAGCGGGACGCCCTTCGGCATGCCCGACGTGCCGCTCGTGTAGAGCATCATGCCGTGCTGGTCGAGCGAGACGCCGTGCATCGTGCGCTCGAACGCCTTCGGGTCCTCGCGATCACGCGCCGCGCCCAGCGCGCGGGCGCGGCTGATGGTGATGAGCTTGCGCTCGACCTCCTCGAACGCGGGGACGGGCACGCCCCTCTCGCGCAGCGACTGGTGCACGCGCGCGGCATCGAGCGTGTCGTCGAGCATCACGATGCGGTCGACGGTCTCGAGCGAGCTCCACACCGTGACGAGCCGACCGAGGAGCGCCGGGGTATCGACGAAGATCACCTTCGCGTCGCTGTGCGAGGCGACGTACCCGACCTGCTCCGGCGTAGACGCCGGATAGATGGGGACGATCACGCCGCCCGCCGCCTGGACGGCCAGCGCGGCGCTCGCCCACTCCACGCGGTTCGGGGCATACACCGCGCCGCGATCGCCGCCCTTGATCACGCCGCCGAGGAACAGCGCGAGCTCGCGGATCTCCTGGGCGAAGACGCCCCAGGTCACGGCCCGCCATTCTCCAGGGCCCGTCGGCACCATGAAGCGAACGCGGCTCTGGCGATCGGCAAGCGCGTCGAAGACGGCGCGGGGAGCGATACGGAGGTCGAGAAACGGCGTGATGTCCATGATTACCCCTCGAGAAAAACGTGGTGGCGCGGCGCTCAGCCCGCGGCGCTCTGATCCTTCTGCTTCGAGACCTCGGCGAGGCGCTCCTCGAGATCGAGGAGGCGGCTCTCCACCTGGTTCAGCGTGTGGAGCGAGCGCTCCTGATCACGCTTCGTCGCCATGCCGAGCGAGCCGACCCACTGCGCGGCAGCCTTGTCGTACGCCGCCTTCGCCTTCATCACGCCGCCCAGCATCCGCCCGCTCGGCGCGAGCACGAGAGGGCTCTTCATCCAGGCCTCCGTGTACTTCGCGGTGGCGTTCTCCCAGGCATCGAACCCCTTCTTCCAGGCATCCCAGATCATCGGCGTGCTCCTTGTTGCGTGGCCGTGGTTCACGGCTGTAGTCCGAGACGGCGCAGCTCGGCGGCCGTCGTGAAATCGTCGTTCGTTTCGTTCAGCTTGCTCGTGGCGCGCGCCACTTCGCCGAGACATTCGAAGAGGAAGCCGACCTGGCGCTGGATGGTCGTCTGCCCCGCGGAGGGAGCGATGGTCACCGTTGTCCGGACGCGCAGCGCCTGGGTGATGATGAAGTCGGGGAGACTGAGCTCGCCGGCGGCGTCGACCCTCACATCGTAGGTCTCGCGGTCCGCGAAGGGCAGTCCGCGGAGCATCCCGTTCTTCGCCACGCCAAAGCTCGTCCACTTGGCGCCGACCTCGAGGGGGAAGCGGTAGAGCATGATGGGCGTGTCGTACACGAGGAGCGTCTTGCCCTCCGGCGGCGCCTCGACCACCGACGCGATCCCGTGCAGGAAGAACCCGGTGTCGTCCTGCGTGTAGACGCCTTCGGTGCGACCCCCGACATCGAGCGCCACCACCACGGGTTTCGAGAGCCCCCCGAACGATCCCGCGTACCACTTGCCCTCGAGGTTCTGCGCCGCGAGCTTCGCCACCTGGTCGTCCGCGTAGTCGACGCCGAACTGCCACGTGGTCTTGCCCTGGGGGCTGGTCTGCCCGAGCACGTCGACGTTGCGGTCCTTGCCGAGCGGCGAGACGAGGTACGAGGCGGGGATGCCGACCTGCGGCACGAGCTCGCGTGACTCGATCTTGCCGTCGAGGTTCGGGACGCACGGGAGCGCAGAGCCGACGCCGCCGTCGTACGCGGGCTTCAGCGGCGGCGGCGTCTCGTTGTTGCCGCACGCGGCGACGCCGAGAATGCCGGTGACCAGAGCAGTGAAGAAGATGGGCTTCATGGTTGTCTGCTCTAGAAGAGATAGTTGAGGCGGAGGCGAATGAGCTGGGCGGGCTTCGCGACCTGGCTCGTGATGGTGTTGTCGAAGCCGGCGAGCGGGAAGAGGACGCCGTAGTCGAGCGCGGCGAGGAACGCGTGCGTCTCGAAGACCAGCGAGGGGTCGATCTCGAAGCCGAGGGGCGCCTTGCCGGAGGGCGTGGAGTTCGCCTCGACGGCGCGCGACGCGATCATCGCGACGTTCGCGCTGAGCTCGGCGCTGCGGGCGCGCGTGAGCCGGAGGCGCCCGTGGGGGCGCACGTACACCGCGTCGGTGACGGCGCCGAGGATCTCGCGGAAGAGGATGCGGTCGATCCGGAAATCGGAGTGCATCTTGAAGTTGTCGACGCGATTGTCGCGAGGGGGCGCGGCCTGCGGGCCATCGAGATCGCCGGGCTTCGTGGCCGCGGCGTTGGGGCTCTGGCGGACGCCGAAACCGGGCGCGGCGTCACCGCTCGCGTAGCCGGCGTCAAAGCCGGCGCTGAGCGCCGCGTCGAGGTTGCCGAAGTCGCTCTGGAGCGCGGCGCCGACCTGCGTGCTCTTCACGGGGTCGCGCAGGAGGAGGCCGGGGACGAGCGAAGGCTGATCGATGATGCCGGTGAGGAACACACCCTCGGCCTCGATGCGGCCCCACGGCATGGTGAGGCGCGCCCAGCCGTCGAACGCGGTGGCGCGGAAGCCGCGGGCCATGATGCCGGCGCCGCCGTTCGCGAACGGGTCGACGGGCTGCGTGGTCGAGACGTAGCTCGCCGGGATGTCGTTCGATTGCCAGCGGTGCGTGATGTACGTGCCGTACTCGACCGTGGTCTTGCCGGCCTTCTGGCGGCGGAGGCGCGCGGCGTCGTCGCGCCAGTGGAGGACCGCGAAGGTGAGCGTGCGGACGTCGGTGGTGGGCTCGATGCCGAGCGTGCGCTTCTGGTTCGGGCGGATCGCCTGCGGGCCCGTGGCGCTGAAGTCGTAGGCGACCGCGAAGATGTGGTCGACGAGCGGCGTCACGAACGCGATGCGGTCCGACGCATCGGCGCTGTCGCAGTCGAGACAGTCGCCGCCGTTTGCGACCATGCCCAGGCCCCACTGCGTCCCCATGCGGCCGGCGGCGAGGAAGCCGAACGGGAGGAGCAGCTCGCCGTAGGCGCGGCGCACGGTGATGACGTCGGCGGGCGAGCGCTGCGTGGAGGAGATCGAGGGCACGCCCTCGGGGAGGCTGCCGAGCGCGACGTTGTCGAGCACGTCGAAACGCGCCTTCACGCCGACCATCGAGCCCGGCGCGTAGACGTGCACGTCGGTGCGGAGGCGCATGTCCCAGTGCGTGAGCGTCTGCGCCTTGGGGTCGGACTGCGAGACCGGGAAGATCGGCTGGCCGTTCGGCTGGAGGCCGCGATCGAGATCGAGGTTGTAGAGCGCCTCGCCCCGCGTGCGTAGGTAGCCCGAGACGTCGACCTCGATGCGGTCGCGCGGCACGAAGTCCTGACCGATCTCCTGGAAGCCCGTCGCCCGCGCGTCGGCGGCGAAGAGCAGCACCGCCGCGGAGACCGCGGCTGCGCCCACGATCGAGGCGGACGTCCTCACGGCGCGCTCTCCGCGAGGAAGGCGACGAGCTCGCGGTTCGAGGACGTGAGCGCCTCGATCATCGGGAAGTGCCCGCAGCGCGGGTAGGTGACGAGCCTGGCGTTCGGCAGGTCGCGCACGAGACGCTCGCCGTACTTGAGCGGGGTGACGAGATCCTCGCGTCCCCACATGAGGAGCGTCGGCTTGTCGATGCCGCGGTAGCGCCGCTCCGCGTCCGAGTAGTCCTGACCGCGCACCGCGGCGAGGGCGGCGGCGACGGTGCCGGGGCGCTCGATGGCCTCGTCCACGCTCTCCACGAGCTGCTCGGTCACGTACTTCTTGTCGAAGAACGCGAGCGCCATGCGCTCGTCGGTGCGCTGCTTGTAATAGAGACCGAAGAGCGCCTCGCCGACGCCCTCGGCGCGGGCCCAGTGGAAGAACGTGGGGAGCTGGTCCTCGTAGACCCACGCGTCGTAGAGTGCGATGCGCGAGACGCGCTCGGGCGCCTGGAGGCTCGCCGCGAACACGACGGAGCTACCCCAGGAGTGCCCGACCATCGCGGCGCGCGTGACGCCCCGCTGGTCGAGGAGGTGCAGCACGAGCTTCGCCTGGGCCTCGGGCGAGTAGTCGCCCTCGGGCCGATCGGTCCAGCCGAAGCCCTTCAGGTCGAGCGCGATCACCCGGTGCGTGCGCGCGAGCACCGGCGCGACCGCGCCCCACACGTCGAGCGCGGAGGCGAAGCCGTGCACGAGCACGACGGTTGGCTTCGCCGCGACGACCGCAGGCGCCTCGGGCGCGGCAGGCGTGGCAGGCGTGGCGGCGCCCGGCTCACCGGTATCGGTGTAGCGGACGCGGATGCCGTCGACGTCGGCGTAGCGCGCGGCGCTGGGCTCGCCCGGCATCGGGCCTTTGTGGAACGAGAGGCAACCGGCGAAGAAGGGAAGGAGAACGAGGAGCGCGACGAGCTCGCGCTTCACGGGGCGATCCTCCGGATCTCGGCGGCGTGCGTGAACTCGGCGTTCGTCTCGTTGTCGCTCGACGTGATGCTGGCGATGGTGCCGTAGCACTCGGTGACGAAGGCGTAGGTGCGGACGGTGGTCGCGGGCAGGATCCCGATGGTGCGGGTGAGCACGACCTGCACGCGCTGGACGTCGAACGTGCCGAGCGGCGTCTTCAGATCACCGACCGCATCGACCTTCGAGACGTAGCTCTCGTCGTAGGTGCCGAAGAGCGCGACGCCCGAGGCGGTGCCGCTCACCTTGGTGGCGGTGTTCCAGGTCGCGCCCATCGTGAGCGGGAACTTGAGGACCGCGACCGCGGGCGTGTCCGTGAGCTCGGTCTTCGTCGACGCGGTATCGGTCGGCGAGACCACGCCGCGGAGCAGCAGCGCGCCGGGCGACGTCTCGAACACGCCGACGAGGTCCGAGCTCTGCGAGAGCTTCGACGCGTAGGTCGCGCCCGCGTACTTCGCCTCGTACCACTTGCCCTTGAGCGGCTGCGTCTCGACGATCACGCTGCTGTCGCTCGGGAGCGCGCCCGAGAAGTCCCAGACGCGGCGGGTGCCGGTGCCCGCGGTGCCCGCGGTCGAGACCTCGGCCTCGGTGGCGATCTTGTAGGTCGCGTGGAGGCCGGCCGCGATCGGCACCTCGTCGCGCGTAATCGTCCCGTCCTTGTTGGGCGTGCAGCCGGGGAGCGCGGCGTCGCCGCCGGCGTCGCCCGGGGGGACGCTCCCGTCGTAGCCGGTGTTCGCGTCGGTGCCCGCGGCGTCGACTCCGGGGACGTCACCCTGGGCGATGCACTGGCCATCGCTTCCGCAGACGCCCGACGCGCAGTCGGCGCCGATGCGGCACTCCCGGGTCGAGTCGGTGGCGCAGGCGGCGAGCACCGCGACGAGGAGGGCGCTGCCGGCGGCGAGGATCTTGAGGTTGGACGAGCGCATCTTCGGAAATCCTCGCATGTTGCACTGCACAACGGCAGGAGCTGATCCCTACGACCCGAACTGGGGCTCGTCAAGGTCAATGTTGCGGTGCACAATGCGTCGCGTGACCCCCCTGCTCGTCGTGAAGAAGTATCCGAACCGCCGCCTCTACGACACGGTGGAGAGCCGCTACATCACGCTCGAGGATCTGGCGGATCGCATCAAGGCGGGGTCCGATGTGCTCGTGCAGGACGCGACCTCGGGCGTCGACCTCACGCAGGCCACGCTCACGCAGATCATCCTGGAGAGCCGCGGCGGCGCGAAGCTCCTGCCCGTGCCGCTGCTCCTCCGGCTGATCCGCCTCGGCGACGAGGCCCTTGCGGAGTTCTTCGGGCGTTACGTGTCGTGGGCCCTCGAGCTCTACGTGCAAGCGCGCCAGGGCGCGCGCGCGCTCATGCCCATGAACCCGCTGGTCCAGGCGCCCTTTGCCGCGACCGACGCGCTCGCGCGGCTCGTGCTCGGCGCCTCGCAATGGGTCAATCCGCTCGCGCCGCCGCCGATGGCCGCGCAGGCGAGCCCCCCGCCGTTTCCCACGCCGAACGGCTTCGCGGCGCCGGAGCCGCCGCCGAGCGAGCCGCTGGTCGCCGCGCCGCACATGCCGACGGGCGCCGAGGTGGCCGCGGCCATCGAGGCCGAGACCGCGCACGTCCATGGTCAGGTGGTGGACGTCGCGGACGACGTCGCGCGCCTCCGCCTCGAGATCGAGGCCCTGAAGCGCTCGATGACCAGCGCGCCGCGCCCGAAGAAGAAGGCCGCAAAGAAGGCTGGGTCCAAGCGCCGCTGAACCGTTTTGCTGCACTGCAACAAAATCGGTTGACGATCGGGACGTCCGAACCTAGGTTTCGGCGCGTGGCGATGTTGCGCCGCAACATGAAAGGGCTCACCCGATGAATTTCGATCCGTTCGCGCAGTTCTCCAGGTCGTTCGAGATGTTCCAGAAGCTGAGCGAGGAGAGCATCGCTCGCGCCACGTCGTTCTACGGCGAGGTCGACAAGCTCGATACGAAGGCCGTCGAGCGCTCCACCGTCGCCATCGACGAGATGTCGGTCATCGGCAAGGAGACTCTCGCGTACTCCATGCAGCTCGGCGCCGAGTGGCGCAAGCTCACGCTCGAGGCGGTCAAGCAGGCGTCGGCCGCGTTCGCCCCCAAGGCGGCGGGCTGATCATCCCGATGCTCGAAGCGTGTCACGCGCCGACACCGAAGGACACGCTGTACCGCGATGGTCGCGGCAGCGTGTATCGGTTCCGCCGTCCGGGGGGACAGAAACACAGCGAGACCTCGGTCTCCCATGTGCCCGTGCTCCTCGTCCCGTCGATGCTGCACCAGTGGTACGTGCTCGATCTGTGCGAGGGCTCCAGCGTCGCCGCTGCGCTCTCCACGAACACTCCGTGGGAAACGTTCTGTTTCGACTGGGGCGTTCCCGAGGACGAGGATCGCTACGTCGAATGGGACCACATCGTCGGTCGGCTGGAGCGTGCGGTTCGCTTCGTGCAACGAACGACGGGAGCGCCCAAGGTGGCTCTCGTCGGCTACTCGATGGGCGCGACGTTGAGCGCCATCCACGCTGCGCTCCGTCCCGAGACCGTTGCGGCGCTCGTCAACATCGCTGGGCCCATCGACTTCTCCGAAGCTGGAAAGCTCGGAACCATGGTCGATCCCCGGTGGTTCGACGCCGCTGCGATCTCATCGGCCGGAAACATCAGCGCGCAGCAGATGCAGGCGGGCTTCATGGCGCTCAAGCCCATGGAGGTCTTCTCCCGCTGGCGCGCGAACGCGCACAACTCCGATCCGGCCGCGCGCAAGGCGTTCACCGCGCTCGAGACCTGGGCGAACGACACCATCCCGTTCCCGGCGGCGGCGTACGTCACGTACATCGAGGAGCTCTACCAGCAGAACCGCCTCGTGCGCGGTGAGCACTACGTCCGCGGTCAGCTCGTCGACCTCGCGCGGATCGACTGCCCTCATCTCTCGATCATCGCCGACAAGGATGGTGTGTGCCCCGAGGCCTCGACCACCGCGCTCGGCAAGTACACGCAGTCGACCGTGAAGGACGTGCTCGTCGTTCCCGGCGGCCACGTCGGCGCCGTCACCGGCCCGCGCGCGGAGCGCGAGCTGTATCCGAAGCTCGTGGCCTGGCTCGGCCAGCACGCCACGCTTGCCGGCGCGCGAGCGCCCGAGAGCCGCCTATGACCCCCACTTGCCTGAAGCTCGGCATCTGAAGCCCGCTTCCAGAACTTTTCAGAGGACCTCATGAAGCTCGAAGACTTGAAGATCATGGTCACCGGCGGTGCGTCCGGTATGGGCGCCCACTTCGCGCGCCGCCTCCACGAGGCCGGCGCGAAGGTCGCCGTCGGCGACGTCAACGAGGCGATGCTCTCCGAGCTGCCCGCCGGCATCGCGCGTCGCAAGCTCGACGTGTCGAAGGAGGACGACGTCGCGTCGTTCGTGGAGTGGGCGGCGAAGGAGATGGGCGGCGTCAACTCGCTCGTCAACAACGCCGGCATCCTGCGCGATGGCCTGCTCGTGAAGCAGGACCGCGAGACGAAGGCGATCAAGAAGCTCTCGCTGGACGACTGGAACGCGGTCATCGGCGTGAACCTCACCGGCCCCACGCTCATGGTCCGCGAGCTCGTCGCGACCATGGTACAGGCCGGCGCGCGTCCGGGCGTCATCGTCAACATGTCGTCGATCTCGCGTCACGGCAACCGCGGGCAGTCGAACTACGTCGCCGCGAAGGCCGCGCTCGCCGCGAACACGCTCACGTGGGCCCGCGAGTTCGCGCCGTACGGCATCCGCGTCTGCGCGATCGCGCCGGGCATGATCGAGACGCCGATGACCAAGGGCATGAACCAGAAGGCCCGCGACGCGGTGGTCGCGAATATCCCGGTCGGCCGCATCGGCCTGCCCGAGGACATCTGGGTCGCCACGAAATTCGCGCTCGAGTGCGATTACTTCAACGCGCGCACGGTCGACGTCGACGGCGGGCTCTCCTTCTGATCGGCGTCCGGGACGATCTCGTCCCGACACCTCGCGAGGGCGTCGTGATGCGCCGGCCACAGGCCGGAGCGTTGGGGCGCCCTCGTCACGTTCGGTATGTAGGACTCGCTGCGCGGATCGCGTGACAGGTCGCACAGTACGACGTCGACGGTGGCGGCGCAGATCGGCTGCTGCGCGACTTGCAGGCGTACGCCTGAGTCGCGCGGCACCGGAATCGTCGGTCGTTCGGACGCCATGAGCTCCCCCCCAACTTCGAGAGCTGACATGCGATCCGGATGTGCAAGCGTGGTGCCTTGCCGCGATCGTCCGCGGTTCGGGTTCGAATGACCATGGATGCGGGCGTTTGCACTGATCGCCGCGTCCGGACACTGTGCCAAGCGTGCCGTCACAGCATCACGGTTCTCGACCGGACCGTAACTGTCGTGACGCTCTGGCGATCCGGAAGGCACGACGGCGTGACGGTCCTTGCGCGAGCGCGTGTTACGGGTACGTGAGCGAGACGCTTCCTCCGCAAGGAACGATGACGCTCTGCTCGCGCCCCTGGGAGCCGATCTTCACGACGTGCTTCCCGCAGCCGATGACGATGGGCGGCGGCGGCACACCGGCGAGCCGTCCGTCGACGTAGACGCGGTGCGAGTCCGCGGTGAGCGGCATGAGCAGCACCCCGCGCTCGCCGCCGAGATTCGCGACTCCCGCGTCGATGACCGTGGGAAGCCCCGCGTCCCCGCCGGCGTACGACGCGGCGGCCATGCGCTCGGCCCCCGCGGGCTCGTCGTGGGTGGGCGCGGGCGCGCTGGAGACGGTGGCCTCGCGTGTCACCGCGCGCTCCTCCGCGGGCGATCGCATCGCGAGGTACGCGCCGCCCCCGAGGATCGCGATCCCGAGAGCGACGATCGCCCATCCGCCGCCCCGCTCCTTCGGCCGCGGCTCGTAGGGCTCGTACGCGAGCTCGGGCTCGGCCGCGGGCCCGCTCCCCGGCGCCTCCTCGTTCGCGAGGGCCTCTTCGCTCTCGCGCGCCTCGTCACGCACGGCCGCGACCTCGGCGGGCACCGATGCCTCGGGCGAGGGCGCCGCGGTGATCAGGACGGTGGCGGTTTCGTTAACGCGGGGTCGTTCCTTTCCCTGCTCCTGTTCCTGCTCTCTTCTTCTCACCGAGGCGAGGGCCTCCTCGGTCGCCAGCCCGCGCAGCGTCGGGACGCCTCGCTCGCTGTCGCGCTCGTGCTCGATCACGACGATCACCGGCGGGCTCGGTGTGCTCATCAGCGGCGCCAGCGCGAGCACCTCGCTGCGCGTCTCGGCGACGCCCTGCGATCCCAGGCGGAGGCGCGCCTCCCAGCCCGACTCGATGGCCTCGGGATCGAGCGCGCGCGCGCGCTCGAACAGCGCCTCGGCCTTCGCGAGCTCGCCCTTCCGTCGCGCGAGGTGCCCGAGCACGAACGTCGCGAACCCGCGCTCGGTGTCCTCGGCGATCGCGAGCTCGGCCACTGCGCGCAGCGGTCCGGCGTGGCGATCCTCGTTCTCCTCGTCCGCGCGCGAGGCCGCCCACTTCGCCCAGAGGTCGTACTCGACGGCGCCGTAGAGCGCGGCGGCGCGACGGAGCTCGACGACCGCCTCGGGCAGCCGGTTCGCGCGCACGAGCCGCTTGCCGGTCTGGTACGCCTTCTCGGCGAGGAGCGGCGCCATCGGCGCCTTCGGCGTCTCGGGCCCGACGTGCGAGGCGCTGCTCGGCGCCGGGCGCGGCACCGTGGAGATGCGTCCGGCGGCGGCGGTGGCGCGGAGATCGAGGGTGTCCGTCAGGAGGAGCGCGGTCAGCACCACGGCGCGATCGACGCCCTCGGTCTGCTTCGCGTCGAGCAGCTGCTTCACGGTGAGCGAGCCGTCGAGCGTGGCGACGAACGCGGTCTCGGCGGGCGGGAAGCGGAACGCGTCGATGCGTGCCGCGAGACCGGGCGCGTCGCTGCGCAGGACGGCGTGCCGAGCCAGCGCCTGCCCGAGCAGCGTGTCGATGTCCTCGCGCTCGGCGAGGCGCAGCGCGGCGATGACCAGCGGCTCGATGTGCGTGACGAAGCGATCCTTCAGGACGAGCGGACCGAACGACTCCATGAAGCGGAAGCGCGCCTGCGGCCATGCGAGCGCGCGCAGCGCCTTCGACTGCACCTGGGCCGCGAGCGCCGCGCGCACCTGCTCGGTGCTGAGCAACCCGAGATCGACGAACACCTCGCCGAGCATGGCCTTCTTGCCGGAGGCGCGCAGCTCGGTCATCCACTCGATGGCGGCACTGTACTGCTCCTGATCGACCACGCGCTCGCGCACGAGGATGCGCCCGAGCGTCTCGCCCACGGTGCCCTCGTCGGCGTGGACGATGAGCCCCTCGTCGACGAAGAACCGCACGCGCGCCGCAGGCCCGACGACATCGAGCGCGCCGGTCCTCCGGCTCTCCTGCAGCTGGAGGAGCATCTTGAGGAGGCCGATGGCGATCGCCACGCGGTGAGCATAGTCGCTCGAGGTGCTCGGCGCAGGGAGAGTGCCGGGGGGCGCCGGGAGCGATTCCGCGTTCCTGTTCCTGATTCTCCCGTGACGTCGCAGGTCGCAGTGCCGCCCGCAACCCGGCAGGACCCTCTTCATTCTCCGACAAGGATACGCTCCCCCCGGTGGCCGCCCGATCCGACGTTCCCCGCAGCTCCGAGGAGGGACGCGCCTTCCTCCCGTGGCGCGTCGCCGGCTTCGGGCGGATCCTCGGCGCGCTCGTGCTCGGGTTCTACGTCTTCGCGAACGCTGCCGGCGCGCTCCACCCGCTCGCGACGTGGCGCGACCTCGATCGGACCCTCGAGGGACGCCCTGGTCTTACCCGCTCGGCGACGCAGGAACGAAGCGCAGAAGAAGAGGAGCGTAGGTGACGACGAACGACGATCGCGACGAGCACTCCGAGGTCACCAACGACCTCGTCCGTTTCTTCCGGGCGCTCCGGCCCGAGGCCCGGCGCGACTACGAGGCCCTTGCGGCGAAGGATCTCGAGTTCGGCGAGAACGTGGCGGCCGAGCGGCTCGCCGCCGCCTCCAAGGTGGGGACGTGATCCCGGATCCGGAGGCGGTGTCGCGCGCGTACGGCGTCGTGGCCGCCGAGCTGCGGCTCTCGCCGCGCGTCAGCGAGACCGCGGTGCGCGTCGCGCTGCGCGAGGCCGACCACCTCTCGGACGACGTCTATGACGTCCCCGCCGCGCTGCTCTTCGCGTTCGGTCGCTATCCGCGCTGCTTCGACGGCTTCCGAACCATGAGCGTGCTGGTCATCGAGTGGCACACCAAGACGCTGGGCTTCAAGCTCGAGGCGTCGCGGATCGAGCTCGCCGACGTGCTCACCCGCGTCGCACTGAACGAGCTGAGCCACGAGGACGTCCGCGCGTGGGTGGTCCAGCGAATGCTGCCCTTCGGCGGCTGAAGCATTTGGTAGGCTCGTCGGCGATGCAGACCTCGACGCTCCTCGGAGGCATGCTCGCCCTCCTCTTCGTCTCCGGCTGCGGCGCTTCCACGAGACGCTTCGCGCTGAAGGCGCCGCTGGTGCGCGACACCGACGTCGACCCCGTCTACGTCCCCTGCCACGAGGAAGAGGACGACAAGGACAAGACCAAGAAAAAGAAGGTCTGCACGCCCGAGCCCTACGAGTCGCCGTTCGCGTGGGACGGCGCGAACCAGATCGTCTTCCGCCCGCTCGCGCGCGTCTTCGCCGTCGACCCCGCGGGCGAGTCGCTCAACGTGAACGCGTTCGACGAGGTCGCCGACTCCGCGTGGTTCACCAACCGCATGGGCACCGTGCCGTACGGGGTCGACGACCTGACGCGCGGCCTCTGCGAAAAGGAGCTCGACGGCGACAGCGCGCAGGACGGCGCCTGGCCCATCGATCAGGGCAAGCCAAACGGCGCGAACCCCGGCTTCCGCGTGAACGTGCCCGGCGCGGGCAAGTTCATGCTCAAGTCGGATCCCGAGGGCGAGGGCGAGCGCGCGACGGGCGCGACATCGATCGCCGCGCGCATGTACTACGCCCTCGGCTGGTGGTCGCCCTGCGACTCGGTCGTCTACTTCAAGCCGAGCGCGCTGAAGCTGAAGCCGGGGCTCAAGGTCACGGACAACAGCGGCGTCACGCGCGACTTCGACGAGAAGATGCTGCACAAGATCCTCGACGGCGCGCAGCACCGCGGCGAGCTCGTGCGCATGGTGGCCTCGAAGTGGCTGCCGGGCCGCACGCTCGGGCCCTTCACCTACGACGGCAAGCGCAAGGACGACCCCAACGACGTCATCGCCCACGAGGATCGGCGCGACCTCCGCGGCGCGCGCGTGCTCGCCGCCTGGCTGAACCACTTCGACTCGCGCGAGCAGAACTCGATGGACACGTGGATGGCGCTCGACGCGAAGAACGCCGACTCCGCGCCCGGCCACGTGCGCCACTGGTACATCGACCTCGGCGACTGCTTCGGGAGCCAGTGGGCCGAGGATCAGATCTCGCGCCGCCTCGGCTTCTCCCACTACCTGGACCTCCAGCACGTCGGTGAGGACTTCATCACGGCCGGCGCGATCGTGCGCCCGTGGGAGCGCGCGGTCCGCAAGGGAACGTTCGGCTACTTCTCCGTTCGCGACTTCGAGCCCGACGTGTGGAAGGGCGGCTACCCGAACCCGGCGTTCCTCCGCATGCAGGAGCACGACGGCGCGTGGGCCACGCGCAAGATCGCCCGCTTCCGCGACGAGCACATCGTCGCCGCGGTGAAGATCGGCAAGTACACCGATCCCGTGGACACGGACTTCCTCGTCACGACGCTCATCCAGCGCCGCGACATCATCCTCAAGCGCTACTTCGCGAAGCTCTCGCCGGTCGGCGAGATGAAGACGAGCGCGACGGGCGAGCTGTGCGGTACCGATCTCGCGCGCTACGCGGGCGTCTTCGACGACGCGTCGTTCCGGTACGTCGCCAAGGTGTACACGGGCGCCTCGTTCACCGCCGCGGGCGACGCGCCGGTGCGCGCGGAGAAGGACGGCAACCTCTGCGTGACCGTCGCGCACCGCGCGACCGACGGCGGCATCCCCGACAACGACGCTTCGCGTTATGTCGTGGTCGACCTCGCGAACGGCCAGGCGCCGGGCATCCTGCGCGCGCATCTCTATGATCTCGGACCGAAGAAGGGCTTCGTCCTCGTCGGCGTCGAGCGTCCGTGGGGGCACAGCCCGCCCCGCGGATGACGCACCCGGATGCGCATCCATCCGCGCAGTGGATCACGGGCGACCTTGGTCCACACACAGCCAGTTGAAATCATGTTTGGTTAGGTCACTCTGGAGTCATGACTTTCTCGACCCGACATGTGCGCTCGCAGTTCCTCGTGCTCGGCGCGCTGATCGGCGTGGTCGGCTGGCTCGGCTGCGCGACGAGCAACGGCGACCCGATCGACGACATCGTGCCGACGCCGTCGCCGACCACGAAGACGCCCGCGACCTCGGACCCGGGCGCCGGCGATCGTCCCGGGTTCGAGGCCGGCTTTCCCGAGGACGCGGGCAACACCGACCCGACGCCCGACGGCGGCGACACGTGCGTCGACAACAACGATCCCGGCTCGTCGGAGAACACCGCAAAGGTGCTGCCCGACACGAACGACGCGCAGAATAATCCCATCACCGTGAGCGGCGTGCTCAACGGGCCGGTGGACACCGACTTCTACAAGCTGAACGTCGCGGACACCTTCGGCCACCTGCTCCAGCCCCATACGCAGATCAAGACGAGCGGCGTCGAGATGTGCGTCTTCGTGAGGTGTCCGAGCGGCAACTCGTCGAACGTGACGTGCGGCGGCGGCGGCGTCGCGAAGAAGAGCGACATCGGGACCGACGGGTGCTGCGCGAGCGGCCCGTCGGGCGCCACGCCGACCTGGAACTGCGGCGGCTTCGACGACAGCGCCGTGCTCTTCTTCCGGGTGAAGCAGACGGCGAACAAGTGCTCGCCGTACTCCTTCACCTACGCGTTCTGAGGCCCCGAGGGGGTGTTTCCCGGGATGCGGTCGTACCAGTGTCGTAGCTGCGATTCCTCCCCATGAGCCCCCGATCCAAGAACCACCAGCGTCTCGTCCTCGGCCTGCTCGCCATTCTCCCGCTCGCCGCCCACGCGGCGTGCGCGTCGAGCAACGGCGATGCGGTCGGGAGCCAGACCTACGACGCGTCCCCGCTCGACCCCGGCCAGAACCCGGGCGATCCCGACGGCAGCATCGCGCAGCCCGACAGCGCAGCCCCGTCCGACGCCGACCCGCCGATCGATGTCGGCGCGGACGCGAAGCCCGACGCGGCGAACAACGCGCCCGTGCAGATCAACGAGATCTACGTCGACAACTTTTTCCTGCGCGGCGATGCGACGGAGTACATCGAGCTCCGCGGCGCGCCCGGCGTGGCCGTCGACGATCTGAAGCTGCGGATCCTGTATGCGAACGGCCAGGTGAAGAACGAGGTCCCGGCCGCGAACGCCGGCGAGAAGTTCGGCGCGAACGGGCTGTGGGTGGTGGGCGGCACGCAGACGTTCAAGCTGAACGTCACCGAGCACGTCGATCACGAGGTCAGCACGGCGACCTGGGGCCTCGACACTCGCGGCGCCATCCAGCTCCTGCGCGGCAGCGTGCTGCTCGATGTCGTGGGGTACGGCGACAACCCGGACGCCGGGCCGGTCGCGCCTCCCGCCACGCCGCCGACCGCCACGAGCGAGGGCGCGATCGCGCACACCGCGACCCAGCCGGCCTCGTCGAGCGCACCCGCCAGGTCGATCGGCCGCAAGACCGGCGCCGCGGACACCAACCTGAACGGCGCCGACTTCTGCGCGATGGTGGCGAGCCCGGGCTTCGCCCAGAAGCCCTGCGAGTGACGCGCGTGCCCTGGCGCGCGGACTGAGGACGACGAGACGGCGAGGGAAGGGCGGCGCCGTTGCGGACCGACTCGACGATCGCCTGCGCGAAGGCCTTGTCGGCCTTGTCGCACGCCTTCTTGTCGAGCGCGGCGTGCTGGCTTTCACCTTGGGCGCCTCGGGCGGCGCGTGGCGCGTGGGCTCCTCGAGGCGACGGAACGCGAGCTCGGCCGGCTTCGGCGTGGTCAGCTACGACGTCCTGCGCTGGGACGGCAAGTGCGTCTCGATCATGGAGGACCTCCTCGTCGAACGCGAGCTTCGCGCGGTGGGTGCGGCCGCCGGACGCATTCCACGCCTCGACGTCGCCCGCGAGGTGCCCTCGGCCTCGCAGGAGGAGGGGATGGGCGCGGGCTCGTCGGCCTTCGCTTCGTCGCGGGTCTCCTCGCCGCTGATCGCGGTGGCGAGCGTCGTCGAGCGGCCGGTGGCGGGGATGGCGTCCGAGGTCTGGATGGCCCTGGTCTCGGCGATCCGCGCGGGGGCGGCGGGCCGGCCAGCGCAGGCGGCAGCCGAAAGACCGAGGACGGAGACGAGGACCATCGAGAGCTTCATGACCCGTTCCTTTGAACGATTCCGACCCAAACCTTCACAAGGCGCGCCTGTCCTACCCAGTCCACATTGTCGTCAACGTGGGATCGGCCGCCGAGGCTGGTTTTTCGACGTGGCGGCGGTGACCGATTACGATCGGGCCATGGCGGCGCGCTCGATCGGCTCAGGAACCATCTCCTTCGGCCTCGTCTCGATTCCCATCAAGCTCTACACGGCGGTGTCGCCGAAATCGGTAGGGTTCAACATGCTCCACAAGACCTGCGGGGGGCGGCTGAAGCAGCAGCTCCTCTGCCCGGTCGACAACGTGATCGTCGAGCGATCCGACACGATCCGGGGGTTCGAGTACGCCCGCGATCAGTACGTGAAGTTCACGGACGAGGAGCTGAAGGCGATGGAGGCGGCACGCACCGACTCCCTCGAGCTGCTCGAGTTCGTGCCTGCGAGCACCGTCGACTTCCTCCAGATCGAGAAGACCTACTTCCTCGGTCCCGACAAGGGCGGCGACCGCGCCTATCGCCTGCTCTCGGAGGCCCTCGAGAAGGCCGGCCGCCTCGCCGTTGGCCGCTTCGCGCAGCGCGGGAAGGACAACCTGGTGCTGGTACGCCCTTACAAGAAGGGGCTGATCCTGCACGAGTGCTACTACGCCGACGAGGTCCGCGACTTCGACGACATCGACACGGGCGGCGCGTTCGAGTTCAAGCCCATCGAGCTGGAGCTCGCGAACAAGCTGATCGAGCAGCTCGACCAGGAGAAGTTCGAGCCCTCCCGCTTTCGTGACACCTGGGCGGACAAGGTGAAGGAGGCGGTTGACAAGAAGATCGCCGGCGAGGACGTGCAGGCTGCGCCCGAGGCGCCGAAGGCGCAGATCATCGATCTCCTCGAGGCGCTGAAGCGCAGCGTGGCGCAGGTCGACGCGAAAGTGACCGCCGCCCCGGTCGCCTCGAACGACGACGCCGCGCCTCCTCCCTCCGCGAAGGGCGGCCCGAAGAAGGCCGCGCCGCGCGCGAAGCCGGAGAAGGCCGAGAAGAACAAGAGCAAGGCCGGTTAGCGATGGCGCGCCCGGACGACCTGCTCGACGAGCCGGAGATCGCGCGGGTCGCCCACGAGCGATACCTCTCCTCGGGCTACCGTGAAGCGGCGCGCCGCGCGCTGGACTTCGCGCGTCGCTACCGCGCCGAAGAAGGCGCCGCGGGCGGCACGCGCGAGCGGGAATGCATCGCGCAGGCGCACGCGTGGCGGCGGGTGGTGCGGGATCTCCATGCGGGGCTGCCGGTGCCGGCGGTCCCGGTGAGCCCGGGCCTGGTGAGAGCGCGTCCGGAACGGGCGCCGGGGTCGGGGTCGGGGAGGAAGACGGGCTGAGAGCGCGTGACTCTCGGAGCTGCTGATTCGAGACGAGAGGGGATAACGGGGAAAAGGCAACAAGCGACGGGGAAGTGCGCGAGGGGCCTGTTCCCTGTTGTCTCGCCAGGCCAGATGCTACGAACCCTCGTGCCCGCGCGACCCCTCCTCAGCGTCATCACCCTCTCGCTCTTCCCGCTCGCGGTCGCCTGCGCGAAATCCACCGCGGATGGGTTCGATCCCAACGCCCCCCAAGGCCCCGACAGCGGCTCCTTTGCCCAGGAGGCCTCCGTCAAGCCCGATCCCACCGGCGCCGGTGAGGTCTTCGCGCACAGCGAGAACACGCTCTACCGTGTCGACACCGTCACGCGCAGCGTCACCGCCATCGGCGCGTTCGCGGGCTGCACGTACGTCGCTGACATCGCTCTCGACCAGGACTCCAACATCTACGCGTCCACGGGCAGCGAGCTGTTCCTCGTCGAGACGAACAGTGCACACTGCACGCGGATCGCCGGCGGCACGTTCCCCAACTCGCTCTCCTTCGTCCCCGCAGGCACCGTCGAGAGCGACCGCGAGGCGCTGGTCGGCTTCCAGGGCGGCGACTACGTGAAGATCGACGTCAGCACCGGCGCGGTCACGAAGATCGGCGCCATCGGCGACGGCCTCGTCTCCAGCGGCGACGTCGTGTCCGCCAAGGGCGGCAAGACCTACGTCACCGTCAAGGGCAAGGGCTGCGCGGATTGTCTCGTGGAGATCGACCCCGCCACCGGCAAGTCGAACAAGAACTGGGGTTCGATCGGCAAGCCCGACGTGTTCGGCCTCGCGTTCTGGGCCGGCGATCTCTACGCCTTCACGAACGCCGGCGAGCTCCTCCTCCTCACGCTCGATACCGGTTCGCTCGTGGCGACGCCCGTTCCGATCACGAATGGACCGGCGAAGTTCTGGGGCGCGGGCTCCACCACCAGCGCGCCCGTCGGCCCCGTGCGCTAACGAGAGGTGCTAGCGCGTGAGCGCCTTGTCGAGCTTCTGCTGCAGCTCGATCAGGTCCACCAGGTTCTCCACGTAGTCGAGGTCGGTGGTGTCGATCTTCACGATCGTCCCGAGGTCGTAGCGATCGAACCAGTCCTCGTAGAGGCGATGCAGTCGGCGCAGGTACGCGTCGGGGATCGCGGACTCCATGGCGCGTCCTCGCCGCGCGATCCGCTTCTTCGTCGCGCCCAGGCTGCACGTGAGCGCCACCAGCACGTCCGGCGGGCGCAGCGTCTTCTTGATGCCCTCGTAGAGGCGCTCGTAAACCGCCCAGTCGCGCGCGTTGATGTAGCGCTGGTTCCTCAGGCTGCGCGCGAAGATCTCCGCATCCTCGTAGATGGTGCGGTCGATCACCGCCGGCCGGTTCGCCGCGAGCAGCTCCTGATGGAGCTTCAGCTTGTGCGAGAGGAAGAACGTCTGCGAGTGGAACGCCCACGCCTTCATGTCGCGGTAGAAGTCCGCGAGGTAGGGGTTCTCGTCGTTCGGCTCGTAGAAGGGCTCCAGCCCGTAGCGCTTGACCAGCCACGCCACGAGCGACGTCTTGCCCGCGCCGATGGTTCCTGCGACCGCGACGTACCGCTTCATCGCCCTTCGTTGTACCGTGCCCGGCATGGCCAAGGCGACGTTCCTCATCAAGAGCGAGCCCTCGGTGTACTCGTTCGACCAGCTCGTGGAGGACGGCGAGACCACGTGGGACGGTGTCCGCAACTACGAGGCCCGCAACAACCTGCGCGCCATGAAGAAGGGCGACCTGCTGCTCTTCTACCACTCGAACGAGGGCAAGGAGCTGGTCGGCCTCGCCCGCGTCGAGCGGACCGCCTACCAGGACCCGAAGACCGAGGACGACTGGAGCGCGGTCGACGTCGTGCCGCTGAAGAGGCTGAAGAAGCCCGTGACGCTCGCCCAGGTCAAGGCTCACCCGCAGCTCTCGAAGATGGCGCTCGTGAAGAAGTCGCGGATCTCGGTGGTCCCCGTCACCGCCGAGGAGCTCGCGCTCGTCCTCGGCCTCGCCGGGACCAGGGCCTGAGGACGGAACGCGTGTTTCCCGCGGAGCATCGTAGGTCTGACTAGCGATGGCCGCGCGCTTCCTGATCTTCTTCGCGGTCGCGCTGCTGATCCTCGGCAGCTCCCACTACTACGTCTGGGCGCGCCTCGTCCGAGACGCCGCGCTGCCCTCTCCGTGGGCGCGCCTCGCGACCGTCACGCTCGGTTTGCTCCTGCTCTCCGTGCTGAGCAGCTTCGTCGTCGCGCGCACCGTCTCGCGCGCCTATGCCGCGCCGGTCACGTGGGTCGGGTTCAGCTGGCTCGGGACCATGTTCTTCCTCGTGCTCGCGCTCGGCGTCAGCGATCTCGCGAAGGTGATCGCCATCCGCGGCCTCTCCACGCCGCCCACCGACCCCGAACGTCGTCAGGCAATCGCGCGGCTGTTCGGCGGCGTTGCAGCGCTGGTCGGGCTGGGCGTGAGCGCGGGCGGCATGGCCAGCGCGCTCTCGCAGGTCTCGGTCCGTCGCGTGCGCGTCGCCATCGACCGTCTGGGCAGGCTGGGCAGGGGAAGGCCGGGCTACCGCATCGTGCAGATCTCCGACGTCCACGTTGGACCGACCATCGGCAAGGACTTCATCGAGCGCATCGTCGCGCGGATCAACGAGCTGAAGCCGGACCTCGTCGCCATCACCGGAGACCTCGTCGACGGCTCGGTGGCCGAGCTCGAGGAGCACGTCGCGCCGCTGGCAAAGCTCACGGCCAGGGACGGCGTCTTCTTTGTCACCGGTAACCACGAGTACTACTCCGGCGCCGACGAATGGATTGCTCACCTGCGCAAGTTGGGCGTGCGCGTGCTGCGCAACGAGCACGTCACGATCGGCGGCGAAGACGGCTTCGATCTCGCCGGCATCGACGATGCGTCGTCGCACGGCAACGGCCACGGCCCCGACCTGAAGAAGGCGCTCGCCGGCCGCGACGGCGACCGCGCGTGCGTCCTGCTCGCGCACCAGCCCAAGGGCATCGAGCTCGCCGATGCCCTCGGCGTCGACCTCCAGCTCTCCGGCCACACGCACGGCGGGCAGATGATCCCCTGGAACTTCCTGGTGCGGCTCCAGCAACCGTTCGTCGCCGGGCTGCACAAACTCTTACGCGCTCAGATCTACGTGAGCCGCGGCACGGGCTACTGGGGCCCCCCGATGCGCGTCGGCGCGCCCGCCGAGATCACCGAGATCGAGCTCGTCTCCAGCTAGCGAACGGTCGTTTCGATCGTGTGGCGCGCTCCACCCACCGCGACAGCCTCGCCACACGAGGGCGCTGTGCGAGATGCACATACCCACCACCGTCGCCCGGAGAAAGACTATCCAGAACGGGATACAGCTCGACCGTTCGTTCCGGGAATAGAGAAGGCACACCGCGTGCATTCTTATCGGCGAGGTTGGAGGCAAAGTGACGCGTAAAGCAGAGGTCGTATCGCTGGGACCCAGGGTCCGAGCCGCTCGAATTTCCCGCACCACGCGCCGCGCGTTCGGTGCGCGCGCCACTACGCAGAGCACGTTCATGCAGTACCCGCAGGCCACGGACGATTCCGGACAGGCGTGGCAACTCATCCACGACGACCCGTTCGACGGCGCGACGAGCGACGGGCAGATCGCGTCCGTCCTGGCGGGGTTCAGTGCGCGTAGCGCCGAGCCATACACCGACATCCTGGGCCGCCTCGTGGGCGTCGAGGACACGAGCGAGCACGAGGCGCAGGTCTTCTTCGAGCGTGTGCTGGAGCACCGGCGCGAGCTCTCGGAGGCGCTCGGCCGCGCAGTACACCTGCGCGTGGCCGCCCTCGATGCGCTCACGCTCCGCCCCGTGACGCGCCGGACCCGTCACGACTCGCATCCGATCATCGTGACTCCGTCGCTGCTCGAGCGCGCCTTCGAGGAGGCCACCGCGGACGGCGTGACGGGGCTCCCGCAGCGCGCGCAGTTCATGAGTGTGCTGCGCCACGAGCTGCGCCAGCGCAGGCGCCGGAACGTCTGCATCGCCTACCTCGACCTCGACCGGTTCAAGGCGATCAACGATCAGTACGGGCACGCGCGCGGCGATGCCGTCTTGCGCACCCTCGTGCAGTCGGCGCGCGGCTCCCTCCGCGAGGGCGACGTGCTCGCGCGCGTCGGTGGCGATGAGTTCGCCATCCTCCTCGTCGATGTCTCCGAGGCAGAGGCCGAGGCTGCGCTCCGCCGCTTCCGCGAGCGGTTCGAGTCGCTCACCGCTCCGCTCGGGACGTCGTTCTCGGCGGGCGTCGCGTTCTCCACGGAAGGGGAGGACGCGGAGTCGCTCGTCACCCGCGCCGACCAGGCGATGTATCGTCAGAAGCGCTCACGTGCCGCAGCGGCTGCTTCGGGCTGAGAAAAGCGGCTCGGCTTGGCGTATCATGCGCGGCGTCGTCATGAAGCTCCTCCCGGCCTCGCTCGTGCTCGCGACGTGTGTTCTCTCGTCCGGGCCGCTGCGTGCCCAGCAGCCCGAAGCGCCGCCGCTGACCGAGCCGGCGCCGCTGCCGCCGGCAAGCGACCCTCTCGATCAGCCCCCGCGCGCCGCGCCGCCCCAGGTTCCCCTCTTCGAGCCCGTGCATCCGCCAGCGGCGCAGCCGGTCGGCGAGCCGCCGGTGGTGGGCGAGGAGCGTGAAGCGCCCATGTCCGAAGGTCGCCGCATCGTCGTTGCCTGGAACACCGGGTTCCAGTGGGGCATCTCGCCGGGCATCATCATCGTCGACGGGGAAGCGAGCTTCGCGCTCGGCCTCCGCTTCGGCTACGGCGTCGACACCGGAAATCTCATCCTCGTGCCGGGGCTGCGTCTCGCCGGATACTTCAGCGACCCCGCCGTCTACCTTGGCATGCCGGTCATGAAGCTCGTGCTGCCCATCGATCGCTTCGCGCCGTTCCTCGAGGCGGGCGCGGGCGTCGGCCACGCGAGCAGCACCGACGCCGTGAGCGCGAAGACCGGCGTGGCGGTCCTCGGCGGCGGCGGCTTCATGGTGCATTTCTCGATGAAGCTCGGCCTCGGCGTCGAAGCGAACTACCAGGCCATTACCGGCACTGGCTTCAAGGGCTTCGGTATCGGCCCCATCCTCGCGCTTGCGTTCTGACCTCTCGTTCGACGTCCGGCCCGGCCCGTGACATCCTTCGAGCCGTGAACGGCTACCCCGCGCGCTACGTGAACCAGGCCGCTGCGCGGCTGCGCTTCGGCGACCGCGTCGACCGCGTCGGACGGTTCCTCACTGTCGTCGACCCCGCGGCCGACGCGGTGGTGGACAGCCTCGAGTCGTTGCCCAAGGGCGAGGGCTGGCGCCTGTTCGAGCTCGGGCTGCGCGGCGGCGCGCGCGCGATCCCCGAGGCGCCGCGTGCGATGCGCGACCTGCTCGACCAGGCCTGCGCGGTCCCGGCGTGGGTCGACTGGTCGACGTGCGACCGCGGCGGCGAGATGTTCATGCGCTCCGGCGTGCTCGGCGGGGCGGTGCTCGGCGCGCACTCCATCGTGCTCGGCTACGCGTCACCCGGCGGCAACAAGCCGCTCGTCCTCTCCGGTCGCTTGAAGGAGCAGGCGCTGCGTCGCCTCAACGAGACCGCGCGGTTCGTGCAGGCGGTCTCGCGGCCGGGGGGCATGCGTCCGTTCGCCGAGGGCTGGCAGATCACGCTCAAGGTCCGCCTGATCCACGCGCAAGTGCGCCGCATGATCCTGAAGAGCGGCCGCTGGGACGCGGAGCGCTGGGGCTCGCCCATCAACCAGCACGACATGGCGGGTACCACGCTCCTCTTCTCGATCGCGATCCTCGACGGCCTGCGTAAGCTCGGCGTCCGTCTCAGCGCGGACGACGCGGAGCCGTACCTGCACCTCTGGCGCTGGGTCGGGCACGTGATCGGCGTGGACGGCGAGCTCCTGCCGACCTCCGAGCACGACGCGCAGCGACTCGCCGATCTCATCGCGGCCACGATGGGCCAGCCCGATCAGGACTCGCGCGATCTCACCAAGGCGCTCTTCGATGCGGCGTGGGACGGCGCGGTCACGCCCAAGCAGCGTCGCGACGCGGGGCGCCAGGTGCTCTTCGGGACCACGCTGAGCCGTCACCTCATCGGCGATGACCTCGCGGACGCGCTGCTCGTGCCTCGCAACCGGGCCCGGTTCGCGATGCCAATGGTGCGTCGCCTCGTCTCCGGCGTGGAGCGCTTCACGCGCGCGGTGCCGTTCGCCGACCGCAGCGCGATCGCCTCGGGCATGCGCTACTGGGACCGGGTCGTGGAGATCGGCCTCAAGGGCGCGACCTACGAGTTCGGGCTCCCCGACAGCCTTGGCTCCCTGGCCGCGTAAAATCGCCTCCACGGGCCCAACCCGTCGGTCACGCTCCGGGTCCTACGCCCGATGACCGGCAACATGAGAGCCCCGCTTGCCCTGCTCGCTGCCGTGGTCGTGAGCTCACTCACCGGTGCGTGCACCGGCGCCGATCGGCCGCCCGCGCCTCCGCCCGGCGAGGTGACGAAGGCGCCCGCGGCGGCCCCCGCGAAGATCGACGAGCCTGCGAGCGCGCCGTCGAAGATGCCTTCCGCCCAGGCGGCGGCCTTCGCCGAGCCCGCATACGACCTCGCGAGCGATCGCGAGCGGCGCGCGCGCGCGGCGAAGGACGAGCTCGGACCCCGCACCGTGACCACGGTGATCTCGGACATCTTCGTGGTCATCGGCCCGCCGGGCTGGCAGGGCTCCTCGTTCGAGTCGAGCGTCAGCCTCATGCGCAGCTCGATGGCGGGCTACATGAACAACCGCTTCGGCAAGAAGCCCTCGCAGGCCATCAGCGTGTACCTGTTCCCCGAGGGCACGACCTACGAGAGCTTCTGCAAGAAGAAGTACAACGCGCCGTGCATCGCGCACTACGGCTTCTACCAGCCGGGTGATCGCTTCATGGTGATGAACATCGGCCTCGGCGCGGGCACGCTGACCCACGAGATCGTGCACCCGCTCGTGGAGACGGACTTCCCCGACGCGCCGACGTGGATCAACGAGGGCATCGCGTCGGTCTTCGAGGCGCCGGTCATCACGAAGCCGGGCGAGATCCACGGCGTCAAGAACTGGCGCCACCCGCGGCTCAAGAAGGCGATGCTCAGCGCCGGCGAGCGCGACCATGCGCGCCTCGACACCGTGTTCGGGATGGCGGACGACGTCTTCCGCAGCGAGAACGAGGACCTGCATTACGCGCTCGCGCGCTACATCTGCCAGTGGCTCGACGAGCGCGGCAAGCTGTGGCCGTTCTACCAGCGCTGGCGCGACACCGTGGCCACGGACCCCACGGGCAACAGGGCGTTCCAGGAGGTGGTGGGCATGACGCCGACGGAGGCGAGCGCCGCGTTCCAGAAGTGGACCCTCGCGCTCTGATACACTTGCGCGGGCGTGGGAGAGAGCTTCCAGGTTGAGGTCGCGACGAAGGGCAAGACCACCGCGCTCGTGTACCGCGCGCGTGAGCCGCTCGCCGCGACGCTCGTCCTCGCGCACGGGGCCGGGACCACCCAGACGCACCCCTTCATGGTCGACATGGCCGCGCGTCTCGCGGCGCGCGGCCTCGACGTCGTCACGTTCAACTTCCTCTATGCCGAGCAGGGCCGGAGGATGCCGGACCGCACCGACACGCTCGAGGCGACGTGGCAGGCCGCCATCGCCAGCGTACGGGCGCGCGGCGGGCTGGCGAGCGAGCGGCTGTTCTGCGGCGGCAAGTCGATGGGCGGCCGCATCGTGTCGAACCTCGCCGCCGCCGCGAGCGTGGACGGCGACGGGGACGGCCTTCGGCTCGCCGGACTGGTGTTCCTCGGCTATCCCCTCCATCCGCAGGACAAGCCGAAGGTCCGGCGGGACGAGCACCTGCCGCGCGTGCCCTGTCCGATGCTGTTCGTGCAGGGCTCGCGCGACGCGCTCGGCACCGCCGCGGAGATCCGCGCCGTCGCGCGCCACCTGCCTCGCGCGTCCGTCCATGTCGTCGAGGGCGGCGATCACTCGTTCGATATCCCCAAGCGCGGCGCGCCGATCACGCAGTGCGAGGTCCTCGACGCCGTCGCCGACGCCATCATCGCCTTCGTACGTCCACCAGGCAGCCCGCGAGGGACGCGAAAACGGCCGTAGGATCGGCGCCCTCGGTCCTCCCTGGGGGCCGGAAGAAACAACTATCGACGGCGGTGCTATAAGGAGACTTCGAACCCCGCACGCATGACGTTCAAACCGAAGAGCCCCTCGACCCGGCCGCCGCCCCCGACGCTGAAAGACGCGCTCGCAGAGGCGCGTGCGGTCACGGGCGCGGGCGTCGCGCGTCCCGCGTCGTCGGCCCCCACGTCGCTCCGTCCAGCCGGCCGCAAGGTCATCGTCGTCGTCGACGACGACGCGGCGATGCGCTCGCGTCTGCGCACTGCGCTGGAGGGGTACTATGACGTCCTCGAGGCGAAGGACGGGATGGAGGCCGCCGAGCTCGCCGGGAAGATCGCGCCGCCCGCGATGTTCGTGTGTGACGTGGTGATGCCGCGGGTCGACGGCTTCACGCTCGCGAAGATCCTGAAGTCGAACCCGCTCATGAGGCGGGTGCCCATCATGTTCCTGTCCTCGCGCAACAGCCCGCAGGACGTCACGCAGGCCCTCGTCCTCGGCGCGTGCCAGTACGTGCTGAAGACCGTACCCATGGGCGAGATCGTCGCGAAGATTCGCAAGATCGTCGCCTGAGAACGCAGAAGAAAAGTGCAGCTCCGCTTTCGCCTCGGCAGTATTCCGGTCCGTATCCACGGGACCTTCCTGTTCCTCATCCTCATCCTGAGCGCGCAGGAGAAGAAGCTCGATCACATCGCGATCTGGGCGGGTGTCGCGCTGGTGTCGGTGCTCGTGCACGAGCTCGGCCACGCGTTGATCGGCAAGGTGTTCGGCCTCGAGCCGCAGATCGAGCTCCAGGGCATGGGCGGCCTCACCCACTGGCAGACGAGCCGTGACATCGGGCACTTGCGCTCGATGGCCATCAGCGTCGCGGGCCCCCTCGCAGGCTTTCTCGTGGCGGGTGCGCTGGTGATCGCGGGCCGGCTCGGCTTCCACCCGGCGGGCGACCGTGCGGCGTTCGCGCTGAAGACGGCGCTGACCGTGAACGTCGTCTGGGGGATCTTCAACCTCGCGCCGATGCTCCCGCTCGACGGCGGCAACGTCATGCGCAGCTTCTTGAACATCGTGACGAAGAACCGCGGCGAGAAGCCGGCGCGCATCGTCTCGGTGCTCGTCGGCGGCGGGTTCCTGGTGCTCGCGTTCCTCTGGGGCCAGCTCTGGCTCGGCGGCATCGCCGCGCTCTTCACGTGGTCCAACGTGCAGGCGTATCGCCAGGCCGACACGCGCAGCGCGGACGTCCCGCTCACGCAGGCCATCGAGCAGTCCTACCTCGCGCTGGAGAAGCACGACGGTGCGGCGGCCATCGCGCTGCTCCGCCCGGTGCTGGTACCGCAGGCCTCGGAGGATCTGCGCGCCATCGCGCTGCGCATCTACTGCTACGCGCTGCTCATCGAGGGCGAGTGGAAGGAGCTCCTGCCAACGCTCCAGAAGAACGTCGCGCTGATCGGCGCCGAGGAGATGACGCGCTACGCGAAGACCGCGCGGGAGCTCGGCAAGCACGACGAGGCGGCGTCCATCGAGTCCCTGCTCGCGCAGCTCACGCCGTCGGTCCCGCGTCCCGCGAACGACTTCGGCTGATCGGCGCTCCTCAGTTGTCGAGGTCGGCGCAGCAGCGGAAGCCGACCTGCTTGCCGCCGTAGCTCTCGTCGTGGTGCGTGGTGGCGGCGCGGCAGCGGTTCCGGCCCGGCAGCCACCAGCCGCCGCGCAGCGACGAGCGATGCGGCGCGGCCATGCCTTCGCGCTCCACCCATTCGTCGACGTTGCCCGTGAGGTCGTGCACGCCTTTGATAATCGGGTCGTGGAGAGACAAGAATTTCATCCTCCACTTCAAATTGTGCCTTGCGCTGAGGGCCCGAGCCAGCTTTCGAGGGGAGAACCCCGCCGGCGGGGCGTATCAACCGGCCAGAGCTTCACTTCTCGGGAGGGATGCACTCGTGAACCAGCCGCCGGCTTCGCCCAAGAAACGCCATTCCTTTCGGCCGCTTCTCGTCGCTCCGCCCGCAAGCGGGACCGTCCCCGTCGCCGCCTCGCCGGCCCGCCCGCGCCGCTCCCCCAATGAATCGCACGTGCGCCTCCGGAGCCCCGCGGCGCCTCTTCCGCGCGCGACGGACATCGCATTCCTCGACGCGCAAGAGCTGCTCGACGAGCTCTGCGAGGACCAGCTCACCTTGAGCATGAGCCTCACCTGTCTCGAGGAGGCCATCGGTCAGGCGCCGCGCGACGCGTCGGCGCGCGCTGCGCTCCGCACCCTCGAGTCGCGGCTGGTCGACCTCGGTGCGCTCCGCGACGCGCTCGCGCAGGTGATGCTGATCACCGTCGACCCGCGCGTCCAGCGCCTCGTCGTCCCGGAGGCGCCGCTCGCCGACTACCTGCGCGGCCTCCACGCGTGGACGAACGCCGTGATGCGCGCCCTCGATCAGCTCGCGGTGACCCTTCGCACGCTCCAGCCCGACTGGGCGCTGCTCCGGTGGCGCATCGAGGAGGCGAAGAACTTTCATTTCGACGAGCTGTTCACCGCGATCCGCGCTGACCTCCAGGCGCTCGCCATCGTCGCGAACGGCGGATCGTTCGGCGCGAACGGGCCGCGGGTCGGGGCGCTCCAGGCTGCCGTCGAGCAGCTCTTCGACGCCGCGACCACGCTCGAGGAGAACCTGGATCAGCGCTTCCCCTGAGACCGCGCGCTACTTCGCCATCGTGATCGACTCGATCCTCGAGTCGTCGGCGCGGGGGGCGGTCCACTTCATCTCGGTAGCCGATCCGCCGAGCAGCGCGAAGCCGTGCACGCTCTCGCGCTTCTGGATCAGCGCCTGACTGGCCTTGAAGCCGTAGAGATCCGCGCCGCCGCGGAGCTGCCTGCCTCGCCACATCCCGGCGACGAGCAGGCCACGAACACGAGCCCCAGCACGGCGATCGGCAAGGCTCGTCGCGTCATGAAATCCCTCGCAGCGCAGCCTAGCAGCGGAAGCCCGCCGCGCACTATGCTCCCGCCATGCCGACGATGGTTCACGAGGTCCTCGCCGAGACGGTGAAGAAGCACGGATCGCGCGCCGCGCTGCGTACGAAGCGCAGTGGTGTGTGGCAGTCGTTCACGTGGAACGACTACGGGCGCGACGCTGGTCGCGCCGCGCGCGCGCTCGTCTCGCTGGGCGTGCAGCCCGGGCAGGGAATCAGCATCATCGGACAGAACAGCGTCGAGTGGCTCGTCGCCGACATCGGCGCAATCATGGCGGGCGCGATGCCCGCGGGCATCTACACCACGAACAGTTCCGACCAGGTCCGCTACATCACCGATCACTGCGAGGCGAAGGTCTCGTTCGCCGACACCGCGGCGCAGGTCGCGAAGTTCGTCGCCGAGGCGGAGCGCCTCCCGAAGCTCGAGGTGGTCGTGCAGATGATCGGCAAGCCCGCGGACGGCGCAGGCGGCGCGCGGCTCCGCGTGCTCGGCTGGGACGACTTCCTGAAGCTCGCGGACGGCGTGCCCGAGGCCGAGCTCGACGCGCGCCTCGCGGCGCAGAAGCCGGACGACGTCTGCACGCTCATCTACACCTCGGGCACCACCGGTGAGCCGAAGGCGGTGATGATGACGCACACGAACCTGGTGTGGACCGCCGGCTCGCTCCTGCCCACGCTGAACCTCGGCCCCGAGGACGTGGGCCTCAGCTACCTGCCGCTCAGCCACATCGCCGAGCAGATCCTCACCATCCACGGCCCGATGGCGATGGGCTCCACGGTGCACTTCGCGGAGAGCCTCGAGAAGCTCGGCGAGAACCTGGCGGACGTCCGGCCGACCATCTTCATGGGCGTCCCGCGCGTCTGGGAGAAGATCCAGGCGAAGATGCAGGCCGCGGGCGCGAAGTCGCCGCCGTTCCGCAAGAAGCTCGTCGCGTGGGCACGCAAGACCGGCCTCGCGGGCGGCTTCGCGGAGCAGCGGCACGAGGCGAAGCCGCTCCTCTATCCCCTCGCCAAGAAGATCGTCTTCGACAAGGTGCGCAAGGCGCTCGGCCTCGACCGCGCGCGCTTCTGCATCACGAGCGCGGCCCCCATCTCGCGCGACACGCTGGAGTTCTTCCTCGCGCTCGGCATCCCGCTCCTCGAGGTGTACGGCATGAGCGAGTGCACCGGCCCCGCCACGTACTCTCCGCCCGACGACTATCGCACCGGCAAGTGCGGCGTCGTCCTGCCCGGCACCGAGCTGAAGATCGCCGAGGACGGCGAGATCTGCATGCGTGGCCACCACGTGTTCAAGGGCTATCTCAAGGATCCCGAGTCGACGAAGAACGCGCTCGACGCGGAAGGCTGGCTCCACTCCGGGGACATCGGGACCATCGACAAGGACGGATTCATCCAGATCACCGACCGCAAGAAGGACCTCCTCATCACCGCGGGCGGCGAGAACATCGCGCCGCAGGTGCTCGAGGGGCACCTGAAGGGGATCCCGGTCGTCGCGCAGGCGGTGGTCATCGGCGATCGCCGCAAGTACCTCGCGGCGCTCCTCACCCTCGATCCCGAGAAGGTCAGCGGCGAGGCCGAGGTGGCGGGCAGCCCCGCGCGCAGCGTCGACGACGCGGCGAAGTGCGATCTCTTCCGCCGGCACCTCGAGAAGCAGATCGAGGCGGTCAACGGCAAGCTGGCGCGCGTCCAGACGATCAAGCGCTTCGCCATCATCCCCCGAGAGTTCTCGATCGACGGGGGTGAGCTGACGCCCACCATGAAGGTGAAACGCAAGGTCGTGAACGAGAAATACAGCCGTGAAATCGAAGACATGTATCCCGCCGAAGCAAGCTGAGATCGATCGCGGGACTGGTCCGTTCACCCCGGACCTTGACGACCCGATCCTCCCCCTACCGCAACGGGCTCGACGCACTGCGTGAACGCCAGACCCTCCTCGCGGGCCAGCTCGCGAAGCTGAAGGCTCAGACCACCGGCCTCGCCGAGCTCCGCGCTCGTGAGGCCGAGCTGGTTCGGGAGCTCGCCACCGTCGAGTCGCGCCTTGCGGCGGGCGGCGCCGCCCGCCGTGGGCTGCCGCTGCTGGAGCAGGTTCGCGTTGCCAGCCCGTGCAAGGCGGACTGGAACGAGATGCTCGGTGACGACCGCGTTCGCTTCTGCCTCGGCTGCGAGAAGAACGTCTACAACCTCTCCTCGCTGGCGCGCGAGGACGCGGAGGCGCTGCTCCAGGCGCGCCTCGGCAATGACATCTGCATCCGCTTCTACGAGCGCGCCGACGGCACCATCCTCACGCAGGACTGCCCGGTGGGCTCGAAGAAGAAGCAGCGCAAGAAGCTGGTGCTCGCCGTCGCCGTCGCCGGCGCGATGGCGGCCGCGGCCGCGTCGATGTGCTTCAAGTCCGACGGCGCGACCTGCAAGAGCCAGCCGTTCGGTCCCGATCAGGGCGTCGCGGTGGCGGGCGGCGCGATGTACGAGGCCCCCGTGCCGACGGTGATGGGCTCGGCGGTTCCGCGGGTCGCGCCCGTCCCGGATCCGCCGGTCGTTCCCACGCCGGAGACGAACCGCCTGGGCAAGTCCGCCGCCATGGGGCGCCGCTGATCATGGCCGCTCGCACCGACCTCGAGACCCTTGCCCAGCGCAAGACCTCGCTCGAAGGAGAGATCTCCAGCCTCCGCGAGCAGACCTCCGGTCTCGACGAGCTGCGCGCACGCGAGAGCGAGCTGGCGCACGAGCTGGCCGGCGTCGAGGGCCGTCTCGCGGCCAGCGGCGCGCTGCGCCGGCCGCTCCCGTTGCTCGATCAGGTCCGCGTCGCCAGCCCGTGCAACGCCGACTGGAACGAGATGCTCGGCGACGACCGCGTCCGGTTCTGCCTCGGCTGCGAGAAGAACGTCTTCAACCTCTCGGCGATGCCGAGGCAGGACGCCGAGGCGCTGCTCCAGGCACGGCTCGGCGGCGAGATGTGCGTGCGCTTCTACGAGCGCAGCGACGGCACCATCCTCACGCAGGACTGCCCGGTCGGCGTGAAGAAGAAGCAGCGCAGGAAGCTCGCCCTCGCGGTGGCCGGAGCCGGCGCGATGGCCGCCGCCGCCGCGGCGACGACGTTTCTCCGCGCGACGACGACGCAGGGCGTGGCCGCGCCGATGGGCGAGCCGTCATTCGATGGGCGCGCGCCGATCGGGGTCGAGGTGCAGCCGCTCCCGGTGGAGACGGCGATTCCGCCGATCCTCCCGGTCCCGCCGGAGCCCGCCCCGCGCGAGGTGGAGGGCGAGCGCATGATGGGCGTCATGGCTCGGACGCCGCGCCCGATGCCGCATCCGAAAGGCCGGACGCCGCCGACGCGCTAGCACCTCGACGCTGTGGTCGTGAACGGCCTTCGCTTCGCATCGACGGAGGCAGGCGCGCAGCCACCTCGCCGCTCAAACCTCACTCGACCTTGGCGCCTTTGCGGCCGAGGTTCTGGGCGGTCAGGACGTCTTTGTCTTCAGGCTGTCGATCGCGTGGACGGGCGCGCCGTCGCCCTTCATGAGATGGGCGATCGCGCCGAGCACGAGGCGCTGCGACTCGAGCATGCTCTTGCCCTCGAACACCGGCGACACGACGTGCACCGTGAAGTGACCGCCACCCGAGCCGGGGCCCACCACGACGTTGGCGTCCGGGATCTTCTCCAGGATCGCCGCCTTCATCGTCTCCTCGATGGCGGCCATCAGTAACGCGCGACCTTCGCGTCGACCTTCTGCGACCACGCGTCGATCCCACCTTCGAGGTTGTAGACGTTCGTGAAGCCTTGGCGCAGGAAGCGCTCGGCGGCGCTGCGGCTCCGCATGCCGTGGTGGCACTGGAAGACGAGCGTGGTCTTCTTGTCGAGCGCCGTGAGGTACTTCTCGCCCGCGTCGTCGAGGAGGCGGGCGCCTTCGAGCTGCGCCTGCTTTTGCTCGTCCGCGGAGCGGACGTCGAAGAGCTCGATCTTCTTGCCCTCGTCCATCCACTTCTTCAGCTCCTGCGGCGTGAGGCTCTTCACCCGCGCGGGCTCGTTGGGGTTCTCGATCTTGAACGCGCCGCCGTCGGCCGTGTCGACCCACTGGATGCGGATGCCGTCGGCGCGCTTCGCGCTCGCCTTGTCGAAGAGCACCGTGAGCCCGCTAGCCTGCACCTCGACGTCGCCGGCCTGCTTGGGGCCGAAGTAGAGCTCGTACTGGAACTCGGCGCCGATCTCGAGGCGGAGGTGCTCGCCGCTGCCGTCGTCCGCGTCCTTGATGGCCTTCGCGGCCCGCTCGTCGAGCGTGATGGTCGGGGCCGCGACGGGCTTCTCGACGACGCCGAGCTTTTTCTGGAGATCACCCGCGGCGTACATCTCCTTGACGATGTCGCAGCCGCCGAGGAACTCGCCGTCGACGTAGAGCTGCGGGATGGTCGGCCAGCTCGAGTACTCCTTGATGCCGTCGCGCACGGCCGGGTCCGAGAGGACGTTGATCGTCTCGAACGGAACGCCGGTCTCCTTGAGGATGCCGATCACCTGCGCGGAGAAGCCGCACTGGGGGAAGTGCTTGTTGCCCTTCATGAAGAGGACGACCTTGCTCTTCTTGACGAGGACGTCGAACTGCTCGCGCTGCTGATCGGAGAGGGACATTTGAGGAAACGATTTACGCTGCGTGCCCGGCCCGTCAAGCCGGATGTGCTGCATGGTATCGCGCCGCTACACCTCACCTTGACAGCGCGCGATGCATTGGGGTACTTCCCTCAATGCCCACAGGCGCGTAGCTCAGTGGTAGAGCACTACCTTGACACGGTAGGGGTCGTTGGTTCAACCCCAATCGCGCCTACAAACAGGCACTTACAGAGCAGCGGGCTGAGCACTTCGGTGCTCAGCCCGTCTTCGTTCCTGTTCCCGCCCTCACGCGACCCGCCTCACCCCCCGCGGACGAGGCGAAGTGGCGGACGCAACGTGGCGAGCCAGTCGATTGCACCTTGCACCACGACGGGGGGATGCGCCGCCTGCTCGTCGTGCTCGCCCGGACCACCCTCGCGGGCTGCGCCAGCGGCCCCGACGACGACGACATGCCGCTCCAGGGGGGAGACGGCCGAGGAGGCGCTCACCGCGGGCTGGGCCTCGGTCGGCGCGTGGTCGGAGGAGCTCCATCGCGAGCACCGCGCTCGGCGCGCGCGCCGGCTACACCGACTTCGTGGGGCGCCCGGTGCAGACGGCGTGGCTCGACGCGCTGGCGCCTGCGCTGCGCTAGCGCACGGCCGTGACCCGGCGAACACGGGGGGCTGTCATGGATGTCAGGGCCAGCGGGCACACCCGGGCGCTAACGTGACCCGAGCAGATTGCGCAAACGCTGGTCATTCCGGGTTGTTGAGCGCGGGACGAGGGCGACGGCACGGCGGTTGCGACTAGGCGTTTCACTTACGCTTCTCTTCGCTTCGACCGCGTCGGTCTCCGCGCTCCCCTCGAGACCCTTGGCACCACCCCTCGCTGGCGACATGACGTCACCATCGAGGGGCGGTGCCTTATCGTGCACAGGTGCCTCCCATGAACTTTCGGCTTCTCGCCATGACGACGCTCGGGGTCCTCGCCGCTGCCGGCTGCTCCTCCACGGACGGCTCCAAGGCCGGCGAGCTCGGGAACGGCGGCTTCTACTTCGCATGCACCGACGCCGTGTCGTGCACCCGCTACTCGGACGACGCCGAGAAATTCCCGAAGGCCGTGTCCGTCGGCTCTTCCTTCCAGGTGCGCTTCACGCCCAAGTCGAGCAGCAGCTTCAGCGCCAGCGACTCGCACATCAACCTGACCACCGGCACCGACCGCGGCATCACCATCAGCCCCGTCGGCGAGCTCATCTCGCGCGGTCCGAACGGGCTCGTCGCGCTGAAGCTCGGCTACGGGACGATCACCGCGCGCGACGCCGCCGGGCAGATCATCGACTTCGTGAACATCCGCGTCGCCAAGCCCGACGCGCTCGTGGTGTACGACGCTGCCGTGGCGCACGGGGACACGCCGAGCCGCATCGAGTCGCTCACCATGAGCCTCTCGGGCTCGCGCCAGCTCCGGGCCTTCGCTCAGGAAAAGAACAGCGTGCTCGCCGGCTCGCTCTCCGTGGAATGGACCGTCGAGCCGAAGAGCGGCGTCGTCGACATCATCGACAGTGACGGCGAGGTCACCATCACGCCGCGGGCCGCAGGCACGGCCAAGCTCACCGCCTCGGGCGGGACGTTCTCCCAGGAAATCTCCGTCGAGGTGAAGCCGTGAAGCTCTCCAGTCGTTCGCTCGCGGGTCTCGTCCTCGCCGTCGCGCTCTCCAGCCTCGCCGGCTGCGCCGCGCAGTACGATCACACGGACATCGGCCAGGCGCGCGCCAGCGTGCTCGGCGGTCGAGTCGACCGGCAGGGCATCACGGTGCCGGAGGGCATGATCGTCACTGTGCACATGGTCTCGTACAACGACGACAACAACATCATGCCGATGACCCTCCGCGCCGCGGATCCCACGATCCTCGACGTCTCGAACGTGGTCAGTGATCACGACTTCGCGTTCATCGGGCTCAAGCAGGGCACGACCGACGTCGAGCTCCGCGCCGACGACCGCGTGGTGCTGGTGATGCAGGCTGTCGTCGGCCCGCAGCCGAGCGCTCCCTGACGCGCTGACCCTCCCGGCCGCGCGCCGTCCCTGGTATGGGGCCGGGCGATGGAATCCAGGTACTCCGAGGCCGACGCTGCGCGCGCCGTCGAGGGCCGTGCGCTGGGCGTGAGCGAGCTGCTCGCGCTGCGCACGTACACGGCGCGCCTCCTCGGGGCGGATCCCTCGCTCGTGCTCCACGGCGGCGGGAACACCAGCGTGAAGGCCACGGTGCGGAGCATCTTCGGTGACGCGGTGGCGGTCCTCCACGTCAAGGGCTCGGGCTGGGACCTCGCGACCATCGAGCCGCCCGGCCATCCCGCGGTGCGCATGGACGCGCTCGATCGCCAGCTCGCGCTGCCCGCGATGACCGATGAGCAGATGGTCAACGAGATGCGCCTCGCCCTGCTCGATGCGAGCGCGCCCACCCCGAGCGTGGAGGCGCTGCTCCACGCCGCGCTGCCCGCGCGCTTCATCGATCACACGCACGCCGACGCCATCCTCGCCATCGCGGATCAGGAGGAAGGCGCGAGCATCTGCCGCGAGGTCTTCGGTGATCGTTTGCTGTGGGTGCCCTACGTGATGCCCGGCTTCGGGCTCGCCAAGGCGTGCAAGAAGGCCTGGGACGGCGCGCTCGACGAGGGGCGCTCGCCCACCGTGATGGTGCTGGAGCGGCACGGCGTCTTCACCTTCGGGGAGACGGCGAAGCAGAGCTACGAGAGCATGATCGAGGTCGTCACCGCTGCCGAGCGCTTCACCGCCGATCGCATGCGCACGGCGAACGTCCCGGCGGTGAGCGTTGACGAGGAGCTCGAGGCGAAGGTGGCCACGCTCGTGCGCGGCGCGCTCGCCACCGCCAGCGGAGAGCCGCCGGAGCGCGCGCCGATCGTCGCCGTGCGCTCCAGCGAATGGATCCTCGCGTTCCTCGAGCGCACCGACGCGTACCCGCTGATCGCGCGCGGCTGCGCCACGCCCGACCACGTGATCCGTACGAAGCCCACCGCGCTGTTCGTGCCGAACGTCGAGCACCTCGCGCAGGAGATCTCGGACTACGCGCGCCGCTACGATCGCTATTTCGAGGACATGTGCCGGCAGAAGAACACGTCGCGCACGAAGCTCGACCCGTGGCCGCGCGTGCTGCTCGTGCCGCGCGTCGGCATCCTCGCGGTCGGCAAGACGAAGAAGGACGCCGAGATCGCCGCCGACATCTACGAGCACACCATCCAGGTGATGACCGACGCCGAGGACGTCGGGAGCTACTCGCCGGTCAGCATGAGCGACCTCTTCGACGTCGAGTACTGGAGCCTCGAGCAGGCGAAGATCAAGAAGACCGCGGAGCTCCCCATGGCGCGCCAGGTCGCGGTCGTGACCGGCGCCGCCTCCGGGATCGGCAAGGCGACCGCTGCGCTCTTCGTCACGCTCGGCGCGCACGTCGTGGCCTGCGATCGCGACGGTGACAAGCTCGACGCCGCGGCCGCAGAGATCGCCGGCCAGCTCCGCTCGCAGTGCCTCACGTGCGTCGCCGACGTCACGAGCCGCCAGGAGGTGCGCAACGTGTTCGCGCTCGCGGCGCGCGCGTTCGGCGGTGTCGACCTCGTGGTGAGCAACGCGGGGAACGCGCCCGAGGGGCGGCTCGACACCCCTGAGGGCGAGGAGGCGCTCCGGCGCTCGCTCGAGACGAACCTGCTCGCCCACAACGTCGTGGCGTCGTGCGCGGTCGAGACGTTCCAGCGGCAGCAGCGCGGCGGGTGTCTCCTCTTCAACGCCTCGAAGAGCGCCTTCAACCCCGGGCCCGGGTTCGGACCGTACGCCGTGGCCAAGGCGGCGCTCGTGGCGCTGATGCGTCAATATGCCGTCGACCTCGGCCGTTTCGGCATCCGCGCCAACGCCGTGAATGCCGACCGTATCCGGACCGGTATCTTCGGCGGCGGGGTCCTCGAGTCGCGCGCCGCCGCGCGAGGCCTTTCCATCGATGATTACTTCCGATCGAACCTGCTCACACGCGAGGTGACGAGCAACGATGTAGCCGCCGCGTTCGCGTACCTGGCGGGCGCCCGCGCGACAACGGGCTGCGTCGTCACGGTCGACGGCGGCAATGCTGCGGCTTTCCCGCGCTAAGCGATTGCAAGAACGACCCGAGAGCTGCGAAAATGCCGCAATCGATGGCCTCTCCGTCCGAAAGCCAGGCCCCCGTCAAGGAGGGGGACCTGCTCGCGTCCAAGTACCGCGTGGAGAAGGTGCTGGGCGTGGGGGGCATGGGCGTGGTCGTGGCGGCGCATCACATCGAGCTCGATCAGCGCGTCGCGCTCAAGTTCCTGCTACCGCAGGCGGCGAGCAACGGCGAGCTCGTCGAGCGTTTCCTGCGTGAGGCGCGCGCCTCGGTGCGCCTCAAGGGCACGCACGTCGCGAAGACGCTCGACGTCGGGCGCCTCGAGGACAACTGCCCGTACATCGTGATGGAGTTCCTGGAAGGGAACGACCTCCACGCCGAGCTGCGCTCGAACAACGGCGTCATCCCCATCGAGATCGCCGCGAGCTACGTGCTCCAGGCGGCCGAGGGCCTCGCCGAGGCGCACTCGCTTGGGATCGTGCATCGCGATCTCAAGCCGGGAAATCTGTTCCTCACGCGCGGCGTCGACGGGCGGCCGCTCGTGAAGGTGCTCGACTTCGGCATCTCGAAGACGCTCGACAACGGCCTCGGCGGCGAGGGGCTCTCGCTCACGCGAACCGAGATGCTGCTCGGGTCGCCGCTGTACATGTCGCCCGAGCAGATGCGCTCCTCCAAGCACGTCGACGAGCGCTCCGACCTCTGGGCGCTCGGCGCGATCGCGTACGAGCTGCTCACCGGCAAGGTGCCGTTCGAGGCCGATACCATCCTCGAGCTGTGCTTCAAGGTGGCGCAGGAGAAGGCGCCGAGCCCGAAGACGCACCGGCCCGAGCTGCCCGAAGAGCTTTGCACCGCCGTGCTGCGCTGCCTGGAGAAGGATCCGGATCTGCGCTTCCAGAACGTCGGCGAGCTCGCGCGCGCGTTCGAGCCGTTTGGCCTCGCGCGGGACCGCGGCACCGCGGAGCGCGCGCTCGATGTGCTCGGCACCGGCAAGCGACCGCCGCGTCCTGCACTGGAGACGCGTATCACCGCGGCGACGCTTTTGCCGGCGACGCCGCTGCCCGAGATGCCCGCAGCGGCCGTATCGGCGGCGACCGAGGTGCCCTCGGTGGCGCGCATCGAGCCTGTTCCCCCGGCGGCGGCCTGGGGGACGACGCACGCGCAGGCCGCGCCGAAGTCGCGGAAGCCGCTGTTCGCGGTCGCGGCGGGGGTGGTCGCGATCGCGGCAATCGCGGGGATCGCGGCGTCGCGGAAGACGGACACCGTCACCGTCACCGGCACCGGCATGGTGTCGGCGACGACGAGCGGAGAGGCGAAGGCGGAGGCCGAGGCGAAGGCGAAGGCGAAGGCCGACGCGAAGGCGGAGGCCGACGCGAAGGCGAAGGCGGAGGCCGCGAAGGGCGAGCCGGACGCTGGGTCGGTCGCGGTCGCGGTCGTGGCCGGCAACGGGCGCGGGAAGCCAGCGGTGGCCAGGCTGGCGGCGTCCGCGTCCGCGTCCGCGAGCGCGAAGCCGGGAAAGCCCGTCCCCTCCGCGGCGCCGCCCGATCTCGGCGGGTTCATCAAGGTGCGTGAATGATGCATGCATTGCGCAGGCGCGCTCACGCCGCTGCGCTCGTGGTCGTGATGGTGGCCGGAGCGGAGGTGGCACGAGCCGACGAGCCCGCGACGCCCCGCGTCGACAACCGCGCGCGCGCGCAGCAGCTGTTCGACAGCGCGCTCGTCGACGCAGAGGCCGGCAAGTTCGCCGCGGCCTGCCCGAAGTTCCTGGCCAGCCAGGACGCCGACCCGAAGCCCAGCACGCTGCTCAATCTCGCGAGCTGCTACGAGAAGAACCGTCAGACCGCGAGCGCGTGGGGCGCGTTCCGCGAGGCCGAGGGGCTCGCGCGCAAGGCCGGCCGCTCCGACTGGGAGACCACCGCGCGCACGCGCGCGGAGGCGCTCGAGCCGAAGCTGCTGCGCCTCACCGTGAACGTGCCCGAGGCGAGCCGGGTGCCCGGTCTCGCCGTCACGCGCGACGGCGCGCGCGTCGGCGTCGGCGAATGGGGCGTCGGCATTCCCGTCGATGCGGGCGAGCACGTCATCGCGGCGTCCGCCGCCGGCCGCGCGCCCTGGGAGACACGCACCACGGTGAAGGAGAGCGCGACCGTCGCCGTGCCGATGCTCGAGGCGCTGCCCGAGCCTGCGCCGGTGCCTCCGCCGATCGCTTCGCGCGGCGAGGATCGGCCGCTCACGCCCGTGTCGTGGTGGACGCCGCTTCGCACCACCGGCGTCGTCGTCGCCGGCGTCGGTGTCGCCAGCCTGATCGGCGGCACCATCTTCGGCGTCGTCGCGAAGGGGAAGTACGACGACGCAAAGGCGCGCTGCGCGAACGGCACGAGGTCCTGCCCCTCCGATGCGATCACCGACTCCGAGTCCGCGTACGGGACCGCCACCGGCGCGACCGTGATCTTCGTCGTGGGCGCCGTGGCCGCAGCGGCCGGCGTCGCGCTCATCGTCTTCGCGCCGCCGGGCGCCGCCGGGTCGTCGAACGCGAGCGCGTCGTTGCAGGTCGGTGCGGGGTCGGCACGGCTGGTGGGACGGTGGTGAGCGGTCGCAAGCTCCGCGGGCTCGTGCTCGGCTGTGGAGCGCTGGCCATCGGCGCCTCGAGCGCAGCGTGCGCCGCGTTCTTCGGGTTCGAGCGCCTCGGCGCCGACGAGGGCGACGGCGCGACCACGCCCGAGACCGCGGTCGACGCCGCGGACGCGACGACGCCGTTCGAGGCGGGAACGCAGTGCGATCAGCTCGGGCTGCCGGAAAAGCCAGTCGCGGACGGCGGCAGCCCGTCGCTCGCACCGCTGCACATGGCGCTCAAGGTGTTCGACGTCGGCATCGACAGCAAGGTCGGCCCGGCCGGCCTCAACCTCGATCGCACGTGCTCGCCCACGCTCGCCCTCGGCTCGTGCACCGCGAAGGTCAGCGAGGCAACGTTCGACACCTACGCGCGCGATCGCGACGACAAGGGCCTCGACAACGCGGGCTACGGGCTCCTCGGCTACCTCGCGCTCCTCGGAGACGCGTTCAAGCCGGCCGAGGTGAACCGCCGCCTCGCGAACGGCGAATACGGGTTCGTCCTCAGGCTATCGAGCTGGAACGGCTTGCCCGAGGACGAGGATGTCCTCCTCGAGGTGTTCCCCACGCTCGGCGTCGCGGTGGATGCGGAGGCCGGCGTGCCGGTGGTCGGGGGAAAGCCGAAGTTCGTCGCGAGCGACTACTGGCTGCGTGACAGCCGCTTCAAGAACGTCGTCGATGCCTCGACCCTGCGCTCGGCGAGCGCGTACGTGACGGGGGGGCGGCTCGTCGCGTCGTTCGACACCGTGAGCATGCCCATCAACGTCCCCGACGACAAGAAGCCGCTCGACATCATCGTGCAGAGCGGCTTCCTCTTCGGCTCGGTCGTGCCGGACGGCGTGGGCTTCAAGATCACGGACGGCGTGCTGGCGGGTCGCTGGCGCACCGCGGACATCCTCTCGCAGGTGCGCACCATCTACCTGAAGGACACGATCGGCTTCAAGAACGTGTACGTCTGCGATCAGGGCCTGGTCGCGAGCGTGTACAAGGCGGTGAAGAAGGAGGTCTGTAACGGACGCGACCTCCGCGCCTCGATCAGCGAGGACAACAAGGGGCTGCCCTGCGAGGCGGTGTCCGCGGGCATCCGCTTCGACTCGTACGCGCTCGACAGCGCCGGCGGCTTCGCCGATCTCCCGGTCATCCCGGCGCGCTGCCAGCAGGACGGCGCCGTTCCCCTCGGCGACGACTGCGCCCCGTGACCGAGCGCCCCCGCCGTCGTCGTGTACGCGCCGGTCTGCGCGGGGTGCTCGACCGACGAGCAGCCGCAACCGCAGCCTCGACTCAGCGGGTCGTGGCCGGACCGGCCAGCGCCTTCTCGATCTCGACGACGAGGGTCTCCTCGTCGCCGACGTTGTAGCCCTCGCGCACGAGCGCGATCTTCCCCATCCTGTCGATCAGGATGGTCAGCGGCGCAGCCTTCTTCGGGTTGTAGAGCGCCGCGATCCGCGAGTCCGCGTCGATCAGCATCGGGAAGTTGAGCTGGTTGCGGCGCGCGAAGGCGGGGACGTTCGCTGCGCTCTCCGGGCCGTCCATCGAGATGGCCATGACGAACAGCCCGCGTGCGCGGTTCGCGTCGTAGATGCGCCGGAGGTGCGGGAACTCCTGGACGCAGGGCTCGCACCAGCTCGCGCAGAAGTTGAGGAGGATGACCTCCTTCGTGAGGTGGTCCGAGAGCGCGATGGTCTTGCCGTCGATGTCGCGCGCGCTGAAGTCCGACGCGGGCTTGCCGGCGGCGATCGACACCCGCGAGGCGGGCGGTGGTGGCAGCTGCTCCTGACGCGCGCAGCCGGAGGCCAGCGTGGCGAGGAGCGTTGAGCCGAGAGCTGCCAGTCCGATCGTGGAGCGCTTCACGGGTGCAGCGTGTAGCACGCGATGTCGCCACTATCTCCAAACTCGATGAAGCCGATACACTGATCTTTCGGGATGTTGTCGTCGTCCGCGCGCCCTTGACAGCCGAGGCTGACGCCCTTGACCGCAGTGAACGCGGGACACGAGCCCTTGACGAAAGAGCTGGCCTTCGGATCGTCGGGCGCCGTGCATGGGCTCGTCGACTTCACCGAGCAGAACCGCTCGGGCGAGTAGCCAGCCTTGATGCAGGCGCCTTTGGGGCAATCGGCGTCCGACCGGCAAGGAGCGCAGATCGTGCCATCACCCGTGCAGGCGCCCGCGCGCGGCTTGCAGACCTTGGAGCCGTCGTCCGCGACGCCGTTGCACGCGGCATCCAGCCGGCAGTTCGTGGTCGAGGTGCAGGGGTTCGAGCAGTAACGACCGCCTGCGTTATCCGTGGTGCAGCGCATCTGCTGGCCATCGACGACGGGGCAGTCGATGTCCCCCGCGCACGGTGAGCAATAGCTGTGCTTGAGGCACACGCTGCGCGTGCTGCCGATGGTTCGCTTGTCGGTCTTCGCGTTCGGCGCGGTGTTGATGGTCCCGCAGTAAAAGCCGCCCGCGCAGTCGAGATCGACCGTGCAGTCGTACTGCGTGCAATAGGCCAGCGCGTCCGTCGTTCCGGCGGCGTAGCAGGCGAAGCCCGTCTCGGCGCTGCACGCGGGGTTGTTGTCACGGCCGCCGGAGGGGAGGCAGGGATAGCCCCACTGACCGGACGGCTTCTGCTCGACCGGGAGGTTCTGTTTGACGCAGTAGTTTCGCGGAGCGCTCGTCAGGCACTGCGTGTTGAACGGGCAGTCGGCGTGCGCGAGGCAGCCGATCCGGCAGGCGGCGACGCCCGCGGCGTCCGGGATGCACTCGTTCTTCGGCGCGCACTGGGTCGGGTCACAGGCCGCGGGGCCCGCGGGCGGCGCTGTCGTGGTGCTCGAACAGGCAACGGCCCCGGCCGCCGCCACCAGGCCAGCTACCAGCAGACGCGCGACGCGAAGGAAAGGGTGCTTCATGGAATCGGGACCGCCCTGCATGCCAATCGGGTTCCTCATTGCGACGAGGTCGGTTTCGAGGCAAACCTACTTGACGCTACGGAGGGGCGCGGTACCTTCCCGCACCTCTGCGCCCATCTAGCACGTTTCCGAGGTAGGACCATGGCATTGTCGAGACTCGTCCCGTCGCGCGCGCTCGCCGGAGCCCTTCTTTCGTTGTTCCTCGGCCTCGGCTGCTCGTCCTCTTCGTCGACCCCGTCAACCACGCCGACCCCCCAGGACAAGGGCATCGACCCGGGCGCGGGCACCGGTACGCCGAGCCCGGTCGCGGGTCAGGGCACCGAGGCCAATCCGTACGGCGTCCCGTACCCGACGAAGAACCTCGGCTACCAGGCGCGCGCCGGCAACCGCCCTGGCAGCATCATGCGGAACTACAAGTTCCTCGGGTACCGCGACGGTGATCCGTCGAAGGGCACGACGGTCATCTCCCTTGCCGACTTCTTCGATCCCGAGATGAAGGAGCACAAGATCATTCACTTCTCCGCTGGCGCGCTCTGGTGCCCGCCGTGCAACGAGGAGGCGGCCGCGCTCGTCCCGGAGATCAGCGCGCTCAAGGCGAAGAAGGTCACCGTCATCCAGGCCATCATCGAGGGTGACGCGCGCGGCACCGGCTCGAACGTCGACGACCTCAACGTCTGGCAGAAGCGCCACAAGATCAACTACACGATCTTCCTCGATCCGGAGCAGGGCAACCTGGGCCAGTTCTTCGAGGCGGCCGCGATCCCCTGGAACGGTTACCTCGATGCGCGCTCGATGGAAGTCCTCGAGTCCGGCGTCGGCTACAAAACGGATCAGGCCTCGGTCTACGACACGTGGTCCACGTGGATCGACGCGAACCCCGCGCAAGCCGTCAAGTGATGCGCGCCGCGGCGTCGAGCGTGCTCGCCATCGGCATGGCGATCGGGCTCGTCGGCCCGCTGGGGGCATGCGGTCGTAGCGATGGAGAGCCTGCCGGCGCGCCCACGAAGGCGGGCAAGGGCGGAACGGCGTCCGACTTCACCGCGCGCGACATCGAGGGCAAGACCGTTCGCCTGAGCGACTACCTCGGCAAGAAGGCCATCGTCCTCGATTTCTGCGCGACGTGGTGTCAGCCCTGCCTCGCCGAGCTCGGTCACCTCCGGCGCATCTACGCGAAGGAGAAGGACCGGGGCTTCGTCGTGCTCGCCATCGCGATGGACTCGTCGGACAGCGTGGCCGACGTCCCGGCCTGGGCGCGGCGCAACAACATCCAGTTCCCGGTCCTGCTCGACGAGGACTCGCACATCGCAGGCATCTACAATCCGAAGAAGTCGGCGCCGCTCACCGTCTTGATCGACAAGAAGGGTGAGATTGTCTACGTGCACGACGGGTACAACCCGGGCGATGAGATCGGGCTCGAGGAGCACGTCTCGCGCGCGCTGGAGTCGAGCGCGCCGAGCGCGCTCGACGCGGGACCGCAAGCCAAGTAATTTCTCGGCGGGTGAAGAAGCTCGCGTCACTGCTGACGACGTCTCTGGTCCTCGGCTTCGCATCGCAGGCTCACGCACGCGACGTCGTGAGCCTCGATCAAAAGCCGGTGTCCCTCGAGGTCACCGAGACCTCGATCCTCTCGCAGCAGTTCGACGCGCGCATCTCGGAAGGCGAGCTGATCCAGGACCACGGCTACGGGTCGTGGATCAACCGGCTCAACATCGCGCTGAACTGGGATCACTTCACGCTCGGCATGCGCCTCGACTCCTCGGTCTACTGGCGCCGCCCGGTCGATCAGCCGGTCTGCGGCCCCGGGGAGACCGGCGCGTGCATCGCGCCCGTGCAGCTCAACAACGTCGTCCGTGACGACTCGTCCCGCTACCGCAACTACATCTATCCGGCGAAGATGTTCGCCAGGTATCGGTCGAAGCAGCTCGAGGTCACCGTCGGTGACGCCTACGTGCAGTTCGGTCGCGGCCTCGTGCTCTCCCTGCGCAAGGTCGACGAGCTCGGCATCGACAACACGGTGCGCGGCGCGAAGGTCACGTGGACGAACGATCCGTTCTCGGTGACGCTCGTCGGCGGCGTCCTCAACCCCGCCCGCATCGACGAGGCGACCGGCCGGGCCCTCATCCTCTCGGGGACCATCGAGCCCAATCCCGCGCGCGGGATCCAGGGCGACGCGTTCGGTCCGCAGCCGGTGTTCGGCTCCGATCGCATGGTCGGCGCGCAGATCCAGGCGGGGCGCGGCACGCCGGTGGTGCTCTCGACGCACGGTGCGCGCTTCACGCGCTGCGCGCCGTACCACTACCTCGAGAACGGCTTCGTGGACGACGCGACCTTCGGCTCACCCTTCGGTAGCTGCGCGCCGAGCGACACCGAGACCTGGCTCGCGACGCTCCCGGGCGCGGTCACGCCGACCATCGCCGCGAGCGAGGTGTTCCTCGGCGGCCAGTCGCTCGAGCTCCCGAACCTCTGGAAACACGGCAACCTCTACGTCGAGGCCGCGGTCCAGCGCATCCACCACGACGCGACGCCCAACGAGACGAACGCGAACGGCAACGCGCTCTATGCCTCGCTCACCACGAGCTTCGGCCGCATCACGAACACGCTCGAGGTGAAGAGCTACCGGAACTTCTACGGCGTCACCGGCGCCGTCGACCAGAGCCGCGCCTCGGCCTTCTCCAACGTCACGTACACGAACGTGCCCTCCGCGGAGCTCATCACGCAGGACAGCGCGTTCGGGTTCTTCAACGCGTGCGTCAACGGCGGGCGGCAGCGCACCGACTATCGCCTCACGGCCGGCCTCCTCCTCTACATCCAGGGGATCTACGCGTTCACGAAGAGCGAGATCGCCGGCGGCGGCTGTGACGAGATGGGCCGCACCCTCAGCGTGACCGGCGCCGAGCGTACGAGCAACCGCGTGTACGACGGGCTCGGCGGCGTCGAGTGGCTCTTCGACGAGAACCAGTCGCAGTTCCTCGCGGCCTTTGGCGGCCGCGACGACTCGAAGGAGAACGGCGACCCCTATTACAGCGAGTGGCACGCCGACTACACGCTGACGAAGCACATCACGGGCCCCTACTCGCTCGAGCTCATCGGTCGTCACCGCCTGCGCAAGGAAGAGAACCAGAACATCCGCGTCACCAGCGAGGGGGCGGCCTTCTGGCGGCAGGGCGAGCACTACACGGCGCTCAAGGTCTCGCCGAAATGGGTCTTCAGCCAGGGCATCGAGTACACGACGCAGATCGGCTTCCCGACGTACTACGTGAACGGCGCCGTGCTCTATCGTTTCTCCAGCGAGTCCAACATCCGCGTGTTCGGCGGTCAGCAGCGCGGCGGCCTCAAGTGCGTCAGCGGGATCTGCAAGGTCTTCCCCGCGTACTCCGGCGCGCGCGTCGAGCTCACCCTTCGCTTTTAGTACTCGTGGGGCTTCGTCGTCCCACGGGCTTCTACTCCGCCGCGGCGCGCTGGCCGACGAGCGCCGACCACATCGTACGGTCGTCCGCCATCGCGAGCATCGCCCACTGCGCGGCCGCCGTGATGGCGAGCGCGTGGAGCGGCACGTCGAAGGAGCCCTGCGAGAGCAGCGCCAGCCCGAGCGCCGCGAGCACCGCCGGCGGATGCGTGCGTTGCACGATCGCGACGACCGCGAGCAAGATGGTCGCAGGGACGAGGAACGCCGCGATGCTGGTCAGCCCGTAGGGCAGCACGCTGCCCACCGCCTGCGAGAGCGAGCTCCGCAGAACGACCTCGAGGGACGACGGCGTCTCGCCGCCGTCGCGCGCCGCGAGGTAGGTGATCCCGAACGCGACCACGATCGCGCCGTTCGCGAGGAGCCGCCCACGGACCCGGGAGCGCGTGCCGAGCCACGCGGCGGCGAGGAGCGTCGCGAGCGCCTGGACGACCACCGAGCCGGCCGCCATGATGCGGCCCGCTTCGTAGAGACCGATGCTCGCACGCTCGTTCGCGATCGCCGACAGCTGCCACGAGAGCGGACGCAGCAGCGCGGCGAGCGCGAACATCCCCAGCACGCCGCCCAGGATGCGCGTGTGAGCGACGCGGATGGTGCCGACCGAGGCCACGAGCGCCAGCAAGCCCGCCACCACCGCGAGCGAGACGCCCGCCATCGTGTGCAGCCGACCCACCACCGCGGGCGACGCGAGCGCCACCACCAGCCCGGAGACCGCCACCACGCTGCCGCGCGACACGACGCCGACCTTTCGCGCGCGCGCGAGCTCGAACGAGCCACCGCAGACGAGCGCCACGAGCAGCGCCGCGAACGTGTAAGCGAGCGTCGACGAGAGGAGCTCGACCGCCTCGACCGTCTTCTGCGAGGCGACGCCGCGCAGGCCCGGCGCGACGACCACGCCCAGCGTCTTCGCGAGCGCGCCGACCACCGCGGTCAGGACGAGCGCGCTCCCTGCCCACGCGACGCTGATGGTGGGCACGGCGCCCTGCGCGGCGGGGGCGCGCGCAGGTGCCGGCGGGAGGACCGGGGGCTTCTCGGGAGCGGCCGCGGGCTCCCCCGCGGGCTCATCGGCTGACGTGTTTTCGCCGTCCATCGATTCGTGCGCCGTGGCGCCGGAGCAGCCTACCACTGCTGCGCCGGTGCCGAGCGCCTGTTCAGCCGGCGCGCGGCGCGAGCGGCGGCGTGGGCGCGGTGCCCTCGCGGAGCTCGTGCAGGTTCACCGGCGGAGGCGCGCCGCGCTCCCGAGGGCCGCTCGGTGCGGGCGCCGGGGGCTGCGGATCCTCGGGCGGACCCTTCGCGGGGGTGTTCAGCAAGAACGGCCGCGCGTGCATCGTGGAGCATGCGAAGACCTCGTCCCGGTGGAACTCCCAGTGGAGGTACACGTTGCCGTCCGGCGAGACGATCGCGCCCGGCGCGGGGCCGAACGGCTGCGCACGGCTCACGCTGTCGAGCGCGGCGATGTCGAAGGCGGTGATGCCGCTGGTCTTGACGACGCCGAGCTTCACGATGCGCCCTTCCTTGGGGCTCACGACGATCTCGACGCGCGTGATCAACTTCGGCGAGTTCAGCGGGTGGGTCTTCGGCAGGTTGTCGAGCGAGCCGAGGAAGCTGTCGGCGAAAAGCGGGTGGATCCGGTTGTGGATCGTGTTGAGGTACGACGCGAACGGCACCGCCGCCGTGTTCAGCGCGGTCTGGTTGCCGGGCTTCACGCTGGATACGTAGTTCTCGATCGCGTTGCGCCAGCGCTCGAAGTTGGACGCCGTCCACGATCCACGGTGCTCGCTCTTGCGGCGCTCGCCGTCCGCCTCGCGCTCCTTGCGTAGCTGATCGGAACCGACGACCGCGACGACGCCCTTGTTGTTCAGGTTGATGTTCACCTGACCGGGGCCGGGGTTGCCGCCGAGCCCGAGCCACTTCGTGTTCGAATTCGAGCTCGCGACGGGCGGCTTCGTCTGGTTGGTCGCGCCGGCGACGGGGTCCTTCGGGCCCTGCGCGGGCTTCACGGGCGTGAACCACTGCGCGCCGTTCGGCGACTGCACGAGCTCGGTGGTGGGCGACGCCTCGGCGCCGGGCGCGAGCTGCGGCGTCTCCTTGTCGACCTTCGAGGGGGAGCGACCGTCACCGCCGGACTTCGGGACGTCCTGCGCCTTGGCCGGCTCGTTCACCGCAGCGGTGGCCTGCGGCTTCTCGATCGGCTTGTTGTCCTTCTGGACCTCGAACTCGGTGCCCTTCTCCCCGGGCGCGTTGTCCTTGTTGCCTTTGTGCTCGTCGCTATCGGCGATCTTGGTGCGCACGCTGTCGCCGACGGCGTCTTTCGGGCCCGCGGTCTTGTTCGCGCCGGGCGTCGGGTTCTCGTCGTCCTGGTCGTGAGCCGTCTGCGTCGCGACCTTCTCTTCTTCGACCTTGTTCGCCTCGTCGGCGATGAAGCGGGCGTTCGGGTTGTCTTCCTGCTTGGGCTGCGCGTGCTGCTTCACAGCGATGCGCTTGTCCATCTTGAGCGGCGTCTCGTCGAGCTTCTTGAGAGGGTCCTCCTCCTTGACGACGACCTTCACCTCCTGCTGCTTCGGCGGCTCGGGCTTCTTCTGCTCGAGGGCCTTCTGCTCGGGCGGCTTCGCGGGGTCCGGCTTCTTCTCGGCGACGGGCGCGGGCTTCGGCGCCTCCGGCTCGTCCTCCTTCGGCTGCGCCCCCTCGTCGACGATCGCGATGTCGAGCGTCTGCTCGCTCTGCTTCACACGCTCGCGCGCCTTCGAGCCGAGCTGCGAGATGTACCGCCGGTCCTCACGGAAGTCGCCGACCTGCTTCGAGACCTCCGCGGTGCCTCCGCCGAGCACGAAGTGCGCGCACACGGCCGCGCAGATCCAGAGGATCAGCGGGATCTGCGGGGAGAGTTGGCGGGCCATGGGGGAGGGAGCGAGAACGCAGTCGCAAGAATGCGGCCGCGGGGCCCCGACGTCTAGATGCAGAAGCTAGCATCCGGCTTTCCCCCCATCCATCCCGGGTCCCCGAAAGATTCGGGGTTTTCACGGCTCAGGTCGACGGTGCGAGGGTGTCGCAGCTCTCGCTGCGAGCGTTGCGCACGGTCAATCGCTGTCCATTGCCATGGCGCGATGGTCGCCCGAGGCGATCTGGATCGCGCTGAGGTCGCGGTCCGCGCTCAGCTCCGTCCACAAGCCCCAGGCTTTCAAGGACCGTTCCAGGTACACGACCCGCTCCGCGCAGCGCGCGATCGCCTGGAGATTGTGCGTGACGAGGATGGCCGCGATCGCGTCGCCGCCGCTGATCTCCGCCATGAGGTCGACGATCGCCGCGCGCCCGCTGACGTCCACGCCGGCAGTCGGCTCGTCGAGGATGAGGAGCGTCGGCTTCGTCGCCAGGGCACGTGCCAGGAACACGCGCTGGGTCTCGCCGCCGGAGAGGTCGCGCATCTGCGCGTTCGCGAGGCTCGCGGCGCCGGTCTTCGCGAGCACGGACATCGCGATCTCGCGCTCGTCCTTGGTGATGCGCAGCGGCCAGCGGCCACGCAGGTTCGCGACCACCACCTCCAGCGGCGAGGCCGGAAAATCGCGATCGAACGCCTTGCGCTGCGGGACGTAGCCGATCTTCGAGCGGCCGTCGCGCGCCGGGAGGCCGGTGATGCGGATCGATCCCTGATCGGGCCTGATCAGGCCGAGGATCATCTTCAGCAACGTGCTCTTGCCGGCGCCGTTCGGACCGCACAGGCAGAGGAACTCGCCGACCGGGACGTGAAACGTCACGTTGTCGAGCACCACCTTCTCGCCGAAGCGCTTGCTCACGCCGGTCACGTCGAGGACGCGCACCGCATCGGCCGGCGGGAGCGTCCCCATGAAGGGCACCCCCGAGGGGCGGATCGGCTGGCGCGACGCCGGCCCCAGGCCTCGCGAAAGCGACGCGTCACCGCTCATTTCAGGTGCTTCTCGAGCGAGGCCATGTCGAAGCGGATCATCTTCTCGTAGCTGTCGGTCTCGGGACCGCCGCCCACGGGATCGAGGACGCCGAGCGGGATCTTCGCCTCGTCGGCGAGGACCTTGGCGGGGCGCGGGTCGAGCTGCGGCTCGCTGAAGAGCGCGGGGACCTTCCTGGCCTTGATCACCTCGAGCACCTTCGACACGTACGCGCCCGAGGGCTGCGAGCCGGGGAACGGCTCGATGACCGCGAGGATGTCGAGCTTGTAACGCTCGGCGAAGTACTGGAACGAGCCGTGGAAGGTGACGAAGCCGCGCGTGCCCAGCGCCTTCGTACGCGTCTCGATCTCCTTGTCGAGCGCGGCGAGCGAGGCGTCGATCTCCGTCGCGCGCTGGCGGTACGCGATGGCGTGCGCAGCGTCGGCCTTGCCGAGCTCCTCGGCGATGGCGCGCACGATGAGCCGCGCGCGCTCGGGATCGAGCCAGACGTGCGGGTCGGTCGCGCCCTTCTCGTGCTCGTGCTCGTCGTGCTTTTCGGCCGCCGCGCCGCGAGCCTGGTCGGCCTCCTCATCGCCGATGGGGTCGTCCTTGATGTTCAGCGTGGGGACGCGATCGCCGACCTTGATGACGCGCGCCGTGGGCGCCGCCTCCTTCATCAGCTTCTCCATCCACGGATCGAGCCCGAGGCCGACCATCACGCCGACGCGCGCGCGGGAGACCGCCTCGATGTCCTTCGGCGTCGGGTCGAACGAGTGCTCGTTGCGTCCGGGCTGGAGGAGGAGCCCGACGTCGGCGTCGGGCCCGGCCACCCGGCGAACAAGGTCGTAGATCGGGAAGATGGAGACGCTGACGCTGAGGCGGGGGCTCTCGGTACCCTTGCCGCAGGCCTTGCAGCCGGGGAGGAGGGCGAGGGCGAGGAGGAGCAGGAGCGGTCGGCGCACGCCCCTACGGTATCGTATGACGGCCGGACCCTGCGGGCGTGAACGTGCGTCGGGGATTTTCGCGAAATGCGGAGATCGGGCCGTTTCCCGCAGGCACGTGCAGTGATGGGCCGTCATGCGCTCAATCTTTGCCCTTCCCGTCGCGCGCCTGAACGACTTCGAGGCCCAGGCCTGCCCGGCCTACGGCTCCCCCCCCGCCGTCCCCTGCAACTCTGAGCGGGGTCGACCTCGTGATACAACGCGGTCCCCTCCATGGAGAAAGGCCCGCTCTACGAGATCCGCGGCTCCCTCGTCGAGGACGAGGCGCAGATCCTCGAGATCTCTCGTCATCTGAACACGGTGAACCTCCCCGAGGAGGAGGAGGGCGTCCGGCAGATCCTCGAGGCCTCGCAGAAGAGCTTCACGAAGGCGGTCAAGGACCCGAAGCAACGGCACTACGTGTTCGTCCTCGTCGACCGCACGAAGGAGCGGATCATCGGCACGTCGATGGTGTTCGCCCAGCTCGGGCGGAAGGATGCGCCTTACATCTATCTCGACGTCATCGACGAGGAACGTTACTCGCAGACGCTCGACAAGCACTTCGAGCACACCACGATGAAGATCGGCTACTCGTACAACGGCCCGACGGAGATCGGTGGCCTCGTGCTCCATCCGTCCTACCGGCGAGTGCCGGAGCGGCTCGGCACGTTCCTCTCGTACGTGCGGTTCCTCTTCATCAAGATGCACCGCGAGTGGTTCCGCGACGAGGTGCTCGCGGAGCTGCTCCCGCCGCTCGAGAAGGACGGCACGTCCCACCTCTGGGATGCCATCGGCCACCACTTCACCGGGATGACCTACGCCGAGGCCGACAAGCTCTCGCGCCGGAACAAGGAGTTCGTGCGCGGCCTCTTTCCCGAGGGCGCGATCTACGCCTCGCTCCTGCCCAAGGACGCGCAGGCGGTGATCGGCAAGGTGGGCGCGCAGACGCGCGGCGTCGAGAAGCTCCTGCGACGCATCGGCTTCCGCTACGCGCACCGCGTGGATCCGTTCGACGGCGGTCCGCACTTCACGGCTTTGACCGACGAGGTGAGCCTGGTCTCCGCCTCGCGGCATCTCAAGATCGCGCAGCTCCTCGCGCCCGCGGACCTCGCGGCGTTCCCGGCGGAGAAACGAAAGCGCGCGGTCGTGGCCATGGAGCCGAACGGGCCGCCTTTCTTCCGCGCGCTGCTCGCCGCCTACGAGGAGCGCCCCGGCGACACGTGCGCGATCGGCGCCGATGCCGCGGAGTCGCTCGGGCTCGGCGTCGGCGACGAAGCCTGGGTCTTGCCGCTGGAGTGACGGGCGAGTGATAGCATCGGCGAGATGGGCCTCCTGAGTCGGCTCCGCGGCCGCAACGCCAACGACCGCATCCCGTTCGACATGTTCGACCTCACCGCGGCCCGGCTGGATCGCGAGGCGCGCCGCGCGCGGCGGCTGGAGAGCATCTACCACCTCGGCCAGGAGCGGATCTGGGACGGGCGCGAGGTGCTCGCCCGACTCATTGCCCAGCACGGCCAGCCGCAGCTCCCCGATCGCGAGCGGCGTGCGCTCTCGCGGATCTTCTCGATCATCATGTGGGGCGAGCTCGCGGCCTGGAAGATCAGCGCGCAGCTCAGCGACCAGCTCGTGGAGCTCGAGCCGAAGCTCGCCGCCGCGAGCCAGGTGCACGACGAGGCGCGCCACTTCTACGTGATGCACGACTACCTCAGCGCGCTCGGCCACGAGCCGCCGCCGATGGACTTCTGGTCGCGGCATCTCGTCGAGATGACGCTCCAGACGAAGGACCTCACGAAGAAGCTGCTGGGCATGCAGCTCACCATCGAGACCATCGCGCTCACGCTCTTTCAGCACGTGCGCGAGCTCCGCGTCGAGCCGGTGCTCGCGGACCTTCTTCCTTACTACGAGCGCGACGAGGCTCGGCACGTCGGCCTGGGTACGCAGCTCGTGCCCGCGCTGATGTTGAAGATGTCGATCCCCGAGAAGATCAGCCTCGGTCTCTTCCAGCTCGAGCTGCTCGCCTCTGCGGTGTTCTCGCTCAAGGCGATGGAGCCCGATCTCATGGCGATCGGCGTCGACCCGCGCCAGATCCTCGCCATCGGCTTCCGCAAGCAGATGGAGATGCAGAAGACGATGAGCGAAGACTTCCCCGGCTGGCCCGAGGACCCGCCGGTGAATCGCCTCTTCCACGGGCTGTGCGAGGTGCTGTTCCCCTCGGAAGGACACGGCGTGAAGGTCCCCGCGCACACGCGCATGGCGCACGCGCTCGGGGTCGTCGCCCGCACGCGCGCCGGTGTGCTCGAGATCGCCGAGCGCGCACGCGCCGACGCTCGCGCCATTGTCACGGCGCGCGCGGGTAGCGCGGTCGCGACGACGACGGGCGTGGCCGGGGCCGAGTGACGGAGCGCGCCCCCGCGCGCCGCGCGCGGAAGAAGACGAGCACGGCGCGCCCGCGGGAGCGCCGCAGCGTGCACGCGCCGCGCGCCTCGTTCGAGGAGCTCGAGATCCGCACCGCCGACGGGGTGGCGCTGCGCGCGGTGGTCGACGATCCGCCCGAGGGCGTTGCGCTTCGCGGCACGTGCGTGATGGCGCACGCGCTCTTCGCGCGGAAGACCGAGTTCGGGCGACGCGACCGCGGCGGCCTCGCGCAGGCGTATGCCGCCGCGGGTTGGCGCACCATCGCCTTCGATTTTCGCGGGCACGGCGAGAGCGCGCTGCCGAGGGGCGGCCACGACTGGGGCTACGACGACCTCGTGCGCCTCGATCTGCCGGCGGTCGTCGCCTCCGCGCGCGCGCGGAGCGAGGGTAAACCGGTGGTGGTGGTCGGGCACTCGCTGGGCGGGCACGTCGCGCTCGCATCGCAGGGGGCGGGGCGACTCGCGGCGGACGCCGTCATCGCCATCGCCGCGAGCATCTGGCTGCGCGCATTCGAGCCATCGCTGATTCGCTGGGGGGCGAAGCGGCTGCTGGCGCGTGGTCTCCGCGAGACGGCAGCGCGCCTCGGCGGCATCCCCGCGCGCCGCCTGCGCATCGGGAGCGACGACGCCTCGCAGCGCTTCGCGCGCGACCTCGTGGGCTTCATGGAAACGAACGCTTGGCACAGCGCGGACGGCGCGGACGACTACCTCGCAGCGCTGGCGCGGGTGACCGTCCCGGTGTGCGCGGTCGCGAGCGACGGTGATCGCGTGGTGTGCCACCCCGAGTCCGCGGCGGCGTTCGCGCGCCGCTGCGGTGGCCCCGTGGAGCTGGTGCGCGTGACGCGCTCCGACGACGGCCGCCGCCCCCCGGGCCACATGACGATGGTCACGTCCCCCCGCGCGCGCTCCCACTTGCTCGCAGCCCTCGCGTGGGTCGAGCACGCGCTGAAGTCATCGCCGTGAGACCGAGACCGATATTCACTCGGAGTCACGGAGCCAGGACGGAGATGACTCGGAGGCGTCGCCTCTCGGCTCCTCGATTGACGATCCAACCGGCCAGCACCTCGCTCCACTTCGGCCTTCCCGCGGGGCGCGCGACGCCGAGATGGCGGACCGACCTGACGGGTCGGGGGTGAGGTCTCCATCTGCCAACGATTCGCCCTTGGGCGAATCGTGAGCGACCACGACGGTACAGCAAAGACGAGAGGTCGAGCCCCTCCGGCGCTCCGGGCCTCCGGTGAATATCGACCACCGCGAGGAGCTAGCGACGCGGCTTCTTCTGCGCGGGGGCCGGCTTGCGGATCGTCGTCTCCTCTTCGTCCTGCGAAGGCGTGACAGGCGGCGGTACCGGAGGCGGGAGCTTGCGCGTGCTCGGCTTGCGCATGCGGCGCGGCGCGGCCTCGTTCGTGAGCGTCGGGGCCTGGCTGCGGCCCTCGCGCGCCGAGGGGGCGGCCTTCACCACCTTGCGCGCTGGCGAGCACGGCGGCGGCAGCTTCGCGCGCGTTTGCGGCCGCTCGAGGAACTCGCTGAGCAACGCATCGACGCGCGGCGTGTTCGGCTTCCACGCGAGGAGCGCGCGATGAAACGCCGCGGCGCTCTGGTAGCGTGCCGCGAGGTCCCACTCCGTCGCCCGGTTGATGATGGCCGCGAACGCGGGATCGACGTCAGCCACGGTCTCGATCGGGTCGGCCTTGCCCGACCGCAGCTGCACCAGCAGATCGACGAGGTTGTTCGCGCGGTAGGGGAGCCGTCCGCTCAGCGCCCGGTAGAGCAGGACGCCAACCGCATAGAGGTCGGAGCGCGCATCGAGCACGTGTGGACCGTGCTCCAGCTGCTCGGGCGACATGTACGAAGGCGTCCCGAGGATGTCGCCGACGCCCGTGAATACTTCGCCCTCTGCGTTCTGCACGATCTTGCAGACCCCGAAGTCGAGGATCTTCACGCGCTCGCGGCCGCCGCTCGGGTTCCGCACGAGGAAGACGTTTGCCGGCTTGAGGTCCCGATGAACGATGCCGGCCTCGTGCACCTTCACGAGCCCCTCGAGGAGCGGCACCACGATCTCCGCCGCCTGCGCCGCGCTCATCGGACCGCTGCTCTTGAAGCGGCTCAGCAGACTCTCGCCCTCGAGGTACTCCATGATCATGAAGCGCTCTCCGGTCGGGAGATCGCCGAGGTCGAACACGTCCACGACGTGGCTCGAACCGATGCGCGCTGCCGCCTGCGCCTCGCGCTCGAAGCGCGCGACGGCGTCGTGTTGCTCGGCGATGTTCGCGTGCATCACCTTGATCGCCACCCGGCGGTCGACGCGCAGGTTGTGGCCCTCGTAGACGGAGCCCATGCCGCCCACGCCGACCAGGCGGACGACGCGGTACTTCCCGTCGACGAGGTCACCGGGCGCAAGCACGGGAGCCGCTCAGGCGCGCCCGTAGACCGGGAGGGCCGCGCCGCTCACGTCGCGCGCGGCCTCCGAGAGGAGGAACGCAATCACCGCCGACGCCGACTCGAGCGCCACCCACTTCGCCGGATCTGCCTCGGGCATGGCGCGGCGGTTCGCGGGCGTATCCATGGTGCTCGGCAGGATGGAGTTGATGCGCACCCCGTGCTCGAGCACCTCCTCCGCGACCGTCTGCGCGAGCGCGACCACCGCCGCCTTGGAGGCCGCATACGCGGCAGCGCCCGCGCTCGTCCACGGGCGCTCCACCACGCGCGAGCCCACCACCACGATGCTCCCGTGCTTCTTCTCCACCATCGAGGGCAACAGCGCGCGCAGGGCGCGATAGGCGGTGTCGGCGTTCGAGGCCATCATCGTGTGGTACGCGGCGTCGTCCTTGGCCGCATGGAGCGGCGTGCCGCCGTCGTAGCCGCCGGCGATCAGCGCGCCGTGGGTGGGTGCAGCGCCGAAGGCCGTGGCGATGGTGCCGAGCGCGGCCTCCCACGTGGCGGCGAGCCCGAAGTCGCCGCAGTGGCCGACGGCGTTCTTCACGCCGAGCTTCCCCACCAGCTGCGCGACGCGCTCCTTCGCGGGGTCGACGTCGAGGAGGGCGACGCGGTACCCCTCGGTTACGAGGTGGGCGGCGAGGGCGCTCCCCAGCGCGCCGGCCCCGCCGGTGATGGCGACGATGCGGTCCTGACTCATGGTCAGGATGCTACGCGAAGGCGAAGGTACCCACGATCGGCACGTGATCCGAGAGACCGCGGAAGACCCCGTTGCGCTGGCCGAACCGATGGGTGCCGTCGAAATCGAGCCACTTCAGCCCGCCGCCGCTGAACATGTGGTCGAGATGCATGCGCAGGTTCATGAACCCGGCGGTGGGCCAGCCGCAGAGGTCCTGCTCGTCGAAGTGGTAGTAGTCCGCGAACGCATCGGTGAAGCCGTGCTCGCAGAGCGTGCGGTACACCGGCGAACCGGGCAGCGCGTTGAAGTCGCCGACCACGACGTAGCGCTCGCTCCTCCGCTCCTGCTCGACGAAGCGGAGGAGGTTCTTCGCCTCCTCGAGCTGGTTCGGGCCCCAGCCCATGCGCTTCTCCTCGAGCCAGAACGCCTTCGAGAAGGTGGTCGGCAGGCTGAAGTGCGTGTTGAAGATGTCGAGGTCGACCCCGGAGTCGTGCTCGACGCGGAGGTGCGCGCAGATGCGCGTCTGCTTCAGCTTCTTGACGGGATGGATGTGCGAGCGCCGATGCGTGATGTCCATCGGCTGGCCGGCGTTGTGGTGCGAGACCTTGAAGCTGCGGCGCGCGATGACCGCGAGGCCCGTCGTGTAGAGCGGCGTGACGCTCACGCGGTAGGTATGCGCGGGGAAGTAGTAGGCCTCGTAGGTGTCACGCTTGTCGGCCGCGTGCAGCGCGGTGTGCAGCATGCCCATGAGGCGTTCGAGCTGCGTCGCGCCGTCGGGCGTGGGGTGCGCGAGGTTCGAGCGCAAGGACGTGGTCTCGACCTCCTGGAGGCAGATGACGTCGGCGAGGGGCTCGAGATTCGCGAGCGCCTCCGCGATCCGGGTCATCTGCCTCGCGGTGCTCGCGAGCCCGCGCGTGCCGTGGCCGAAGTAACGAACGTTGTAGGTGAGCACGCGCACGGACTGCATCGACTCACCGATTGTAGATCAAGGGCGCGCGTTGACCTCGACCGATCCCACGTACGCGTAGCTGCCGTACTGCTGGACGTTCGCATAGAGCTTCACGTCGTAGGTCCCGGCGGCCGGAAAGTCGCAGTGCATTGTGGTGTGCTTGTCGCCCTTGCAGTCGATCTTCGGCCCGCCGTGCTTGGGCGCGAAGTCCGCGACGAGGAACACCTCGCGCGGGTTACCGAGCGACAGATCGATCGCGCTTCCCACCGAGACCTGCGACTGGTCCGGCGAGCGCAGCTCGAGGCCGTTTGCGAAGAACTCGGGGCGCAGCACGGGGCGGCGGAAGAACGCGGCCCGCGAGAGCGAATGCTCGAGCAGCTGCCACTTCGCGACGTCCGGAAAATGCGAGATCGCGAACTGGTCGGGCGGCGTGAAGAGGTAGGCGGTGCTGTACTTCTTCTTGTACGCGACCTGATCGCTGGAGCCGGCGTCCCACGTCGCGTCGACGAGGTGCCAGCTGCCGTGCAGCTTCACGGCGTTCCAGGCGTGGCTCTCGCCTTCCATGGGCGACTCGTAGGAGCGTGCGTCACCGACGATGTAAAGGATCTCGTCGCCCGTGACCTTGCCCAGCGCGGCGAGCAGCTTCGCGTACCCCGCGCAGACGCCGATGCGCGAGCGGAACACGGCCTGGGCATTGCCGTCGGCCTGCGGGATGGTGTGCGCGACGTAGTTCGGCGTGTCGTAGGCGATGCGATCGGCGACCCAGTCGTGGAGCGCCTTCACGCGGAGCACGGGATCGGGCTCACGGCTCGCGATGTACTTGCCGACGCTCTCGATGCTCACCTCGGCCTCCGCCGGCATGCTCGTGACCAGCGGGTGCAATGTCGCGGGGAACGGATACTTCGAGGGGTCGGCCGTCGCCTCGGGTGGGGGAGGCGGAGGCGGAGTGGGGGCCGTCGTGGCCGTGCTGGTCGGCGCGGTGGCCGTCGTCGTCGCGGTCGGCGCGGGCTGCGGATCCTCTCCGTCGCCGCGGCCGTCCTTCCCTTCGCGGTACGGATTGTCGTGCGAGGCCTTGTAGGCCCACTCGAACGCGCCCGCGCAGGCGAGCAGCCCTCGCCGCGCCTTCTCCGCGGTGGTCCCGTGGTGGCCGTCGAGCATCCAGTCCCCGCGCGCCGATAGCGCGACGAACGCGCGCGACGGAAACGCCGCCAGCAGTACGCCGAGGAACACCACGTTGATGGCGAGCGTGCGCAGCACGAGGCGATCGCCAAAGGTGAGGACGCGCCGCCGTCCCTTCGCCAGGCCCGCGCCGTGCTCGCGCAGGCGCGCCGCGCCCTCCCAGGCCAGCGGCACCCCCGGAAAGAGGAGGAGGCCGGCCGCCACCGGCAGCCACGTCGCACGGTTCGCGAACGCCGCGAGGGAGGACGCGAGCCAGACCCCGGCGATGGGCGTCGCGACCACCAGCGCGACGAGCAGCGCCTTGGACGCGAGCCAGGGCCAGGAAGGGCGCCTGGAATCACGAGGGAAACGAGCTGTGGAGTCCCGGTGCGTCCCCAAGGCTCGCCGAAGCTAAGCACGAGGGGGGTCCAGCGCCAGTTTGGGTTACACTGGTGCCGTGAATCAACCGCGCGGGACGCTCGCGGCCGGCATGGAGGTCACGCCCAGCGTGCGCCTCGTGAGCCCGCTCGGCGCCGGCGGCATGGGCGCGGTCTGGCTCGCGGATCATACGGCCCTCAACACGCGCGTCGTCGTGAAGTTCATGCTCGGCGGCCTCGACTCGAGCACCAGCGCTCGCGCGCGGTTCAAGCGCGAGGCCGAGGCGGCATCGCAGGTGAAGAGCCCGCACGTCGTGCAGACGTTCGACTACGGCGTCACGTCGGACGGCGTGCCCTTCATCGTGATGGAGCATCTCGAGGGGCGCGACCTCGGTCAGGAGATCCTGGCGAAGGGCCCGCTCGACCCGGCGCGGGTCGTGGCGGTCATCGCGCAGGTCGCGAAGGCGCTCACCCGGGCACACGCGGCAAACGTCCTCCATCGCGACATCAAGCCGGACAACATCTTCCTGTGCCACCAGGACGGCGACGACGAGCTGTTCGTGAAGCTCCTCGACTTCGGCATCGCGAAGTCCCACTCCGCCGCGGACCAGGAGATCACGCTCGACGGTCAGACGAAGACCGGTCAGGTGGTCGGCACGCCGTTCTACATGAGCCCGGAGCAGGTCACCGCGCAGAAGGTCATCGACCTGCGCAGTGATCTCTGGTCGCTGGGGATCGTTGCGTTCGAGGCGCTCACCGCGAAGCGCCCCTTCGACGGTCCTTCGTTCGGCGCGCTCGCGGTGAAGATCGCCACCGGCGACGCACCGAAGCCGAGCGACGTGAATCCGAGCATGCCCGCCACCATCGACGAATGGTTCGCGAAGGCGTGCGCGCGCGAGCCCCAGAAGCGCTTCTCCTCCGCGCGCGAGCTGTCCGACGCGTTCCGCGCGGCGTTCGAGGGCGTCGTCTCGCTCCCGCCGGTCCACTCGGGCGGCATGAGCGACTCCGGCCCGCGAGGCTCGGGCTCCGGCTCGGGGCCGCGCGAGCAGCCGCTCGGGTCGACGCCGCAGCCGAGCGTCTCGCCCGGTCCGATCTCCGTCGACGACGACGCGCACGCGCGGCCCTCGTTCGTGCTCGCATCGACCATCGAGGGCGCGACCTCGGGCTCGGGCGAGCACGCGCTCCTCGCGCGGAGCGAGGGCGGCGCGGCCGTGGCCATCGGCGGCGAAGAGGGAGCGAAGCGCAAGCCGCCGCTGCGCGCGCTGGGCGCGGTGCTGGCGGTGGTGATCTCCGCGGTCATCCTGGGCATCGGTATCGGCAAGACCACGAAGGACCCCGCGGCAGACGGCGGCGCGGCGGCGGTCTCGACGTCCCCCACCGCACCGAGCGAGCCCGCCGCGCCGACCATGAAGGCGACGGCCGCGGAGACTGCCGCCCCCTCGGCTGCGCCGAGCGCACTCCTGGCGGTGGTCGAGGACGCGGCGCCGCGCGTCACGCCCACCGCGCCCGTCACCGCCGTTCCGATCCATCCGCCGGCTCGTCCGACCGCCTCGGTCGCGACGAAGGCCAGCGCGAGCGCCGCCCCGACGCCGCGCCCGCCCGCGAACGATGCCGGACGCCACAACGATCCTCTGTTCTGAGATGCGTACGCGACCCGGCGTCCGATCCGCGTTGACCCTGGTGAGCCTCGCGCTCGGGCTGCTCGCCCTGCCGGGGTCGGCGCACGCCGAACCCAGCGCCGGCGATCTCGCGACCGCCCGGAATGCCCTGAAAGACGGGCTCGCGCTGCGGGAAAAAGGCGACCTCGTGGGCGCGCTCGGGCGCTTCACCACTGCGTTCGATCTCGTGCAGACGCCGGTCACCGGCTTCGAGCTGGGCAAGACGCACCTGCTCATGGGCCACGTGATGCAGGCCCACGAGATGTTCCAGAAGATCGGCCGCATCCCGCCCGCGCTCGAGGAGTCGGAGCGCTCCGCTGCGGCGCGCTCCGAGGCCATCCGGCTGACCGCGGATCTCGAGCCGCGCATCCCGACGCTGCGCATCCTCGTGAAGCTCCCGCCCGGTGCGACGGCGACGGTGCGCATCGACGACGACGCCATCGTCACCGGCGGCGCCGTGACGCCGCGGGCCGTCGATCCCGGCAAGCATGTCGTCGTGGCGCGCGCCGGCGAAGGCCCCGAGGAGCGCGTGACCATCCAGCTCGCAGAGGGCGAGACCAAGGACGTCGAGCTCGCGCCGCAGTGGATCGCGCCCAAGGTCCCGGAGGCGGGCAAGGGCCAGGTCGTGTACTTGCGGCAGACGAACCCCCTCGTGTTCGTCGGCTTCATCGCGTCGTCGGTCACGCTCACGGTCACGGGCGTCTCGGCGGTGCTTGCTGTCAATGCCGCGAGCCGCGCGCACGAGGGCTGCGGCAGGGACTACTGCCCGCAGTTCGTGCGCGACTCCGACATCACCGTGATGCGTACGTGGATCGGCGCGACCATCATCGGCGCCGGCGCCACGCTCGTCCTCTTCACGCTCGGCGTGGTCAGCATCTCCAAGCCGACGACCGAGCGCGTCGTCTCGAGAGTGAAGCCGTACGTCGGCCCGGGCTCGGCTGGCGTGGTCGGAACCTTTTGACCATGATGCGTTCGTTCCCGCGGGCGGTGCTCGTGCTGGCCGCGACCGCCGCGCTCGCCGCGGCGTTCTCGTGCAAGACGTTCGACCTGCCGGCAGAGACGTGCAACCCGTCGTCGCTCACCTCCGAGCGGTCGCCGGCCGAATGCGATCGCTGCATGGAGGATCACTGCTGCGATGCCGTGGGCGTCTGCGAACGTACGGACGGCTGCGCGAGCATGGTGAGCCTGACCCAGGAGTGCATCCTGAAGGTGAAGCTCCAGGGGGCGAGCAGCGAGAAGGGCTGCGCCGAGATCAACCAGATTGCGGCGAAGAAGGACGGCGGCGTCGAGCTCCAGAACCCCGAGGCGGACGGTGCGTACCGCTGCATGCGTGGGAGCTGCGGCGTGCAGTGTGGCCTGCCGGTCTGCCAGGTCGACCAAGCGGCGCGCCTCATCCTGAATCCGCCCTGCGATCAGTGCTTCGCCGGTGCTTGCTGCAGCGAGCTGAATCAGTGCTACGCGAACCGTGCCTGCAAGCTCACCATCGAGTGCATCATCTCGTCGTGCGGTAGCTCGCTGGGCGCCGCGCTCGAGGATCCGACCGCGTCTCCGCCGGACGCGGGGGCCGGCGCTCCGGCGATCGCCGCGCTCTGTGCCGTACCGCTGCCGCCCACGAACCTGCCCGAGTGCGTCCGCTCGTGTCTGTGCGCGTACCGCGGCAACGACCTCGGCCTGCCGCCGAGCGATAACGGCCGCTCGGCGATCGCGCTCGCGGCCGACGTCTACGCGTGCGGGCGCACCGCGGAGTGCGGCCCGTCGTGCAGCGGCGGCGCGGGCGACGCAGGCCCCGTCACGGACGCCGCTGCGGAGTAGCGCGCCGGGGTCGCGGCGCGATCGGGGGAAGTCCTCGAAATCCCGCAGCTCTCTCCGATAGCGGGCCCCCCGAGAGGCGCGAGGCCCGCGCCTCCTGGATCTCCCTGGGTCCATGTAGGTAGCTAGAATCGCTTCTGTTTTCGTGTCCCAGCGGAGGTCGGGTGCTACCCTTTCGACGGTGAGCGCTCTCCGCTTCTTCATCGCTGCGTGCGCGGCGAGCCTCGGTGTTCTCGCGTGCTCCTCGGCCGTGGTGATCCCCGACGACGTTCCATCCACGGATCCGATGAAGCCCACCACGCCTGCGCCGCCGAGCACCTCGCAGGTGCAGGAGGCCGACGCGAGCGTCCCCGAGACCGGCGCCGCATGCGTGACGGTCGCGCCCAACAACAAGTGCGGGCTCGACCCGCAGTGCGGCTGCGCCAACAACGAGACGTGCGACGTCACGAACGAGGCGAGCGGCGCCACGTCGTGCCTGACGGCGGGCGGCGCGACGCTCGGTCGTCCCTGCAACCAGACCGGCGACTGCCTCGCGGGGCTCACCTGCTCGTACGGCGCGTGCCGTCCCTACTGCAAGACGGCCCTCTCGAAGTGCGGAGTGGCGGGCACCGATCTCTGCGTGGCGACGCCCGGCGCCGGCGGCAAGCCGGTCACGAACCGCAATGTGTGCACCATCACGTGCGACCCGCGCGTGCCCGCCGGCGTGTGCGGGACGAACGCATGCCACTGGTTCGCGACGTACTACGCGCCCAGCAAGGTCAGCGACTGCAACTTCGGCGGTACGGTCGCGGCGATGGCACCCTGCCAGGGCACGAGCGATTGCCAGCCCGGACTCGCGTGCATCGATCACCCGAGGTACGGCTACGAGTGCGAGCGCTGGTGCCGGATTGGCCAGACGCCGAGCGACTGCGGCAACGACTCGAAGATCAAGTGCAAGGATGTGTTCGGCGCCGACGCGCCGGTGATCAACGGCGTCAAGGAAGGCGTCTGCCAGGACTAGCTAGTCAGCCCCGGGCGCATAGCGCCGTCGGGTGTGGTAGCCATTGGGGCCGAAGGGTTTTCCAATGTCGGATCGAATCACCGCACGCAGTCTGCTCGAGCAGAAGGGCCAACTCGGAGACGACGTCGTCGCCATCAAGGTCGACGGAAAGATCGTCGACCTCCACTCGTTCGTCGACACGACGACGACGTTCGACGTGGTGCGCTCCACGGACAAGGACGGCCTCCAGGTCATCCGCCACTCGACGGCGCACGTCATGGCCGATGCGGTGCAGAAGCTCTTCCCCGGCACGAAGGTGACCATCGGTCCCGCGATCGAGGACGGCTTCTATTACGACTTCGCCAAGGAGGGCGGAGGCTTCACCGAGGAGGACCTCGCGAAGATCGAGAAGGCGATGCGCGAGATCGTCAAGAGCAACACGCCCTTCCGTCGCGAGGTCACGACCCGCAACGAGGCGCTCGCGCTGTTCGAGAAGATGGGCGAGACCTTCAAGGTCGAGATCATCAAGTCGATCCCCGAAGGCGAGGAGATCAGCCTCTACAAGCACGGCACCCACGAGAAGTCGCAGAACTACGACAAGGACTGGGTCGACGTCTGCGAGGGCCCGCACGTGCCGCGCACCAGCAACCTCGGCGCGGTAAAGCTCACGAGCGTGGCCGGCGCGTACTGGCGCGGCGACGAGCGCAACCCGATGCTCCAGCGCATCTACGGCACCGCGTTCGCCACGCAGGAGGCGCTCGACGAGCACCTCAAGCTGATCGAGGAAGCGAAGGCGCGCGATCACCGGAAGCTCGGCAAGGAGCTCGAGCTCTTCATCTTCGACCCGGTCTCGCCGGCGATGCCGTTCTTCCTGCCGCGCGGCGCGTTCATCTACAACGCGCTCGTCGACTACATGCGCGCGCTCTACGTGGGCGAGGGCTACGACGAGGTCATCACCCCGCAGCTGTTCGACCCGAAGCTGTTCCGCACCAGCGGTCACCTCGGCAACTACAACGAGAACATGTACCGCCTGTGGACCGAGGATCTCCTCGAGGACGCGCAGACGAAGAAGGAAGACGGCAGCGACCCCACGGCCGTCGAGCTCGTGAAGCAGCTTCAGGACAACTCGTTCGGCATCAAGCCGATGAACTGCCCGAGCCACTGCGTGATCTTCGGCTCACGGCGGCGCAGCTACCGCGAGCTGCCGTGGCGCATGGCGGACTTCGGACGCCTCCACCGCTACGAGCGCGGCGGCGTTGTGCACGGCCTCTCGCGCGTGCGCACGTTCTGCCAGGACGACGCGCACATCTTCTGCACCCGCGCGCAGGTGCCCGAGGAGATCGAGCGCTTCCTCAAGATGTTCTACAAGGCCTACAAGGCCTTCGGCTTCGAGAACATCGACATCAAGCTCGCGCTGCGTCCCGAGAAGCGCATCGGCTCCGATGCCGACTGGGACATGAGCGAAGGCGCGCTCGCGGACGGCCTCACCCGCGCAGGACTGAAGTTCGAGAACCTCGCCGGCGAAGGCGCGTTCTACGGACCGAAGATCGAGTTCCACGTGCAGGACGCGCTGAAGCGCAGCTGGCAGCTCGCCACGCTCCAGTACGACCCGAACCTCCCCGAGCGCTTCGAGCTCGACTACGTCGGCGACGACGGCAAGGAACACCGCCCGGTGATGCTCCACCGCGCGATCTTCGGCTCGCTGGAGCGGTTCATCAGCGTCTACATCGAGCATTGCGCCGGAAACTTCCCGGCGTGGATCGCGCCCATGCAGGCGGTGGTGCTCACGGTCAGCGACAAGACCGAGGAGTACGGGCGCGGCGTCCTCGCGCGGCTCAAGGAGAAGGGCTTCCGCGTCGAGGCGGACTTCTCCGGCGACAAGCTGGGCGCAAAGATCCGCAACGCGCGGAGCACGCGCCATCCCTACATGCTGATCGTCGGCCCGAAGGACTCGGAGGGCGGGACGGTCTCGGTGCGCTCGCGCGACCGCGGCGAGCTCGGCGCAATGGAGTTCGACGCGTTCGTGGCCATGCTCACGGAAGAGTCGAAGCGCCCGCTCTGACGTCGCCGCGGCGGCGTCAGCGCGTGAGCATCGTGACGCGCTCGAGATCGCTCGCGCCCGCATCGTTGTTGTTGCGACGGAGCGCGTGGCTGTCCATCGCCAGCGCGGCGAAGTTCGCGAGCGCGCGGAACAGCGCGAGGTCGTCGGCGCGGAACACGTCCGGCTGCGAGATGCTGTCCGCGTAGAGCACGCCGATCGACCCGCCGCCGGGGTTGATCGGCACGGCCATCGCGCTGCGGATCTGCGCGTCCTCCTTGGCTTCACCTGGAAGGGACTTGTCGGTCGAGACGTCGATGAACGACGACGGGCTTCCATGATCCACCACCCA
>JAYTHX010000202.1:0-15129 GCA_043732195.1 Polyangiaceae bacterium | reverse complement strand
GTCGCCTTGGCTCAGGTCCCGGTGTCCGGGAAGCTCGCGTCGGACGTACCCGCGTCGCTCGTGCCCGAATCGACGGGAGGCGTTGCCGCATCGATCGGAGGAAGGCTGCTGTCCGGATGCGCGGCGTCCGCTGCGCCCGCGTCGCTCGGCGGCAGAGCCGCGTCGATCCCGCCAGCGTCGACTGCGGGCTTCGCGCAGAGGGCGAGCGCCACGGCGTTGTCGTCCATCGTCACCGCGCCGGTGCGGGCGAGGGCCCGACCGGATAGCTTCGCGCCCGTGGCGAGCGTGATGCTGGCGAGCGCGAGCACGCTGCCCGTGAGCTGCGTACCGGTTCCAATCGTCGCGGAGCTACCGATCTTCCAGAAGACGCCGCAATCGCTGCCGCCGTTGATCACGCGGACCGACGAGTTGCTCGCCGTGGTGAGCGTGCTCCCCGTCTTGAAGATGAAGACGGCATCGGCCTTGCCGCCGGCGTCGAGAACGAGCGCACCGGTCAGCTGTGCCGACGAATCGAAACAGTAGACGCCCGGCACGAGCGTCATGCCGCCGAGGTCCTTCCCGGTGAGATCGACGGTGCACGCCTGCGCCGCGAGGGCGTTGTAGGCGGTGGCCGTATCCGTCTGCGCCTGGAGCGCCACGGCATCACCCTTGTGCGTCGTCCCGCCGATGACCAGTCCCGGCGGAAAGCCGGTGATCGCAAGCCCGGGGCTGACGCCCAGGTTGCCCTCGATCGTGGTCGCACCCGTGTTCGTGACCGTGGAGCCGCCCAGAACCGCGAAGCTCCCGACCGTTCCGAGCGTGGGCGCCGTCAGCTCCTGTGCCGCCTGGGATCCGACCGCAGGGTCGATCGCCGGCGAGGAGCATGCGCTGACCCCGCCGACCATCGCCCCGAGGGCGGTCACGGAGAGCGCGGCCAGAATAGTTCGCTTGTTCATTCGTTTCCTTTTCGGCCGGAGAGCCGTGCGGCGGAGAGGTGCACGACCTGAGCCGTCGACGAACGCAGTCTTTCCTCGCTACTTTGAAGCCTCACGGTGCGCACTACCGCCCCACCACGCAGATTGGTCGACCTTCGCGCGCATGGTCGCCGGGGTGACCGGATCCGCGCCTACGGTCGTACGTCGGAGCGCTGCGCGCTCAAGGGCGACCACGAGATCGCCGCGGCGGGCCCCGCGTCTGCGGGCTGGGCGCCCGTGCGCGCGCGCCGTGACGTGACCTGCGTCCGCGAGGACGCGAGCCGAGCCGGGCCAGTGCCGGTGCAGCGCGGTGCCGGTGTGCATCGGGAAGATCCGGTCTTGCGGCCGACGATGACCGTGGCGAGCTCCGCCGCGACCGGCGCGGGGTGACACGCGTGAGATCGACGACGCTCAGAGGCTTCGCGAGCTCGGCGCGCGCCTTCGCGACGCTACCCGACTCGCGCGGCAGCGAAGGCCATTGAACCGCTCGGCTGAGCGCCACTCGGTGAGGACCGGCGCCGCCTGCGTGCCTGCTGCACGAGGCACCACCACCACCGGGATGTCGACGAGGGCACCAGCGAACGCCGCCATGAAGCCGCCCTGGCTGTAGCCCGTCACGCCGGGGAAATAGCCGGCGGCGCAAATCCTTCCGAGGAGCGCGCGCGCCTCATCGACGGTCGCCGTGTTCATCGCGAACCGATCGGTGACCGTGCGGAGCACCGGACCGCGCTGGCCCCGCCGCCGTCGTGATCCGCAACAGGCATTCTCGAGGACGACGGAGCCAATGCCTTCCGCCAGCAACCGGCGAGCGAGGCCCTCGCGATAGCGAAAGCCTTCCTCCCCCCTCCCCCCTCCGCCGTCGCCACGAGCAGGATGCTGATCGCGCCCGCGTGCCTTGCGGGCGTCCAGATCTGGCCCTTCGCGGTGCGGCACTTACGTGCGCCCGTCACCTGGCAACCTCCGCGTCGCGCCTTGGTCTGCACGGCGCGACCGCGGGAGCCATCCCGGCGTCGCTGATGGGTCACGGTGCGCAGGGCGCATGACGGTGCGCGCGGTCGTGACGGCCCATGCGTCCATCGACCGCCTTGTCGCCGCGCTGCGTCGCGCGCTCGCGCGACCCACCCGTCGCCGCCCGACCTCGCCACCGTCCAACGCGCGACACGTCGCGCCGTGCCGGCCCCCTGTCAGGCGCTCGACAACCGCCCCGCCCTACGTCCAGCGACAGCGAAATCTCGGCCACCCCATGCTCCGCCCCCCGACACCGCGCCGCCGTCTTGCGAGCCGTCCCCCACTACCTTGGCCTGCTCTCTCGAGGCGGGACGCGTCGGCTAGCCGCGACACGCGTTGAGCGCAGTCACCAGCTTCTGCCACGTCTCCGCCTCGACGGTGGTCGGTATGCCGTGAAGACCGTACGCGCTCATCGAGAGTGACGGGTGGAGATCGATCTGCGCCGTGCCGGAGCGAAACGTGTACGACTTCGTGCCCTCGATCGGATCGACGATCGTGACGCGAGGTTGGCCGAACGACCGCGTGAGGCAGCGCGCGAAGGCATCGAGCGCGGCACTACGCAGCGCCGGCTTCGACACGAAGGACGCTTCGCGCATCATGCCGCCGGGCTCGACGAACCAGCGCAGCTCGGCCGACCGAAGGAACGGATGATCGAGCGGTATCGTCGCATTCATCTGGATCTTGGCCTCGATGAGCGCGCCCGGAAACGCAGCCGCCACCGTGGCTTTCACGCGCTCGAGGGGCATCGACGGCGAGATCTTCGAGAGCGTAAGGACGGGATACCCGCCGCCCATCACGTCGCGCAGCTCGTCGGCGGACGGAGAGAGCGCAGGATTGAAGGCCGCGCCGAGGATGAGTGACCACGCCGCGAGCGCGCGCCGCTTCCGTAGCGGATCCAGGAGATCGCGACCGACCTCCGCGGACATGCCAGCGGCGCTCCATGCGAAATGGACGTCGCCCCACTGCCAGTTGCCGTTGTCGAGCCCACCATTGAGGCGGCTCGACAGGAGATCACGTGCTGCCTCGTCCGCGGGCTTTCCGTGGCGGACCTCGAGGTTGATGCGCGTCGGCACCTCGTCGGTCGCATTCGCATACTGGAGCAGGAGGTCCTCATAGCGATCCGAATTCAGCGGGACGAGGATCTGCGTCGGTGAATGCACCTTGCCCTTCAGCTGCTTCGCGACGTCCGCGCGCTTGCCGACCGGCGAGGCGTGCTCGAGCACCTCGGGCCGCGTGTTCCAGATGTTCGATTTCCACAGGATCGGCGCGCCGATCATGATCGCCACGACGAGCCCTGAAAGGCCCCACGCGACGACCGGATTCAGCGGGGCATTGTAAGCGAGCGGCTTGGTCGCGTCGATTTCGCGATCGGCAGACGGAGTCCAGACCTTCGGCGGCTCGAAATCCTTCGGAGTCTCCTCGGCGAGCGCCTTCATGCGCGCTCGCTCATCGATGCTGCCACAATACCGGCACGTGGTGCGCCGGGCCTTGCGCTTCACGGCCAGCGGTGCGCCGCAGCGACGGCATTCGACGAGCATGGACGTTCGTAGCGTAAGTCGACCCGTGCATGGGGATGTGTCGACGACGCGCTCAGCGGACGAGGCGCGCCAGCAGCGCCGGCACGCCCACGTCGTCGGGTCGGCGGGCCAAAGCCAATCGGCGTCGGCGTTCCGGCAGCCTGGCGATCGATGATGTTGCGCAGCGTGGTCTCGTCCACGAAGCGCCGCACGTGGTTCGATCGCGACGCCGAGGACACGCAGCCCGTTCTCGCCGCCGGAGGCGGCGCCTTCATCGGCGCGATCTGACCCCCGGGGCACGGAAGGTGGCGATGATGCCGAGCAGCACGCACGCGCGGTGCGCGCCCTCGGTGCTGCCGGCGAAGAGCATGTTCAGGCGCAGCTCGACGACGTTCTGGAACTCGCGCTCGGTGGGCGAGTTGTCGATGGGGACGATCGGGTCATCGACGACCGGCCGAATGTCTCGATGATGGGGCTTGGCCATCGCTGCCAATGCTCGCGGAGCTACGGTGAAAAAGAGAGAAGGCGCTGAAGCTCGGCCTCGCCGGCGGCAACCCGAGCTGCTGAAGGCGGCGGTCCGCTACCTTGAGGACCGCGGCGCCGCGCTCTTCCGGTTGTTCGCCTTGCCGCTCGAGGAGATGACCCTTGCGTCTTTCAAGACGACGGTGGCCTGAAGCCCGGGCACGGCGCATCCGGACGGCGCTGATAGATGAGGGTACAGCATCTTCGCGGCGCGCGTGCACGAAGCGATTCCGGTAGCGTACCGACTCACCATCGCACCGTCGAAGGCGAATCGCGTGACCATCCCGTCGCCGTCGAATGGATGCCGATTCCTGGCGCCGTGGATCTCCATTTTCCCTGGCCCGTTGGCCCGTTGCGGTAGAGGACGCCGCGAAGATTCTGCGTCCCTCGACGAGGAAGGGCAAGAGGGCTCCCCACCGCCGTGATCCGATGCCCCCTTGACGGCTCCGGACCCTTCACTATGCATCGCGGGTCGTATGCTCGTCGCCTTGGAGAAGATCTGGTCATGAACAATTTCGAGCTCTCGATGGGGCAATTTCAGCTCGTCTCGGATGTGCTGTCGATGGCCATCGCCGCCATGCTGGCGTCCTTCATCTTCTTCGTGCTGGTGCGCCAGCAGATGTCGTTGAGCTATCGGCCGGCGATGATCTTGTCGAGCTTGGTCGTGGCCATTGCGGGTTACCATTATGTGCGGATCTACGGGAGCTGGCACGAGTCCTTCCGTCTCGAAGCCGGCATCTACAAACCCACTGGCATCCCGTTCAACGACTCCTACCGCTACGTCGATTGGCTGCTGACGGTTCCGCTCTTGTGCGCGGAGCTCGTGTCGGTGATGAACATCAAAGCGGGCCTTCGCGGTCGGCTGATGGCGAAGCTGGTGATCGCTGCGGTCCTCATGGTCGGGCTTGGCTACCCCGGTGAAGTGGCGACCGACACCACGACCCGCGCCATCTGGGGGGCGCTCTCCACAATCCCGTTCGTGTACATCCTGTATGTCCTCTGGGTGGAGCTCAATCAGGCTGCTCGCAGCGAGACCGCGCACACGCGGGTGCTGCTTCGCAATACTCGACTGCTCATTCTGGGCACCTGGGGCTTTTACCCGATTGCCTACCTGGTCCGCGAGGCGGGCATCTCAGGGTCGGCGGCGCTGGTCGGAGTTCAGATCGGCTACAGCTTCGCCGACATCATCGCGAAGTGCGGCTACGGGGTCATGATCTACGCCATCGCCCGTTCCAAGATGGAGGCTGCCGGCGAGACCACCGCAGAGGGCGTACCGGCGAGTCCGTCATGAGGGACGCGAGCCGTGACCCCGGTGGTCAGCACCGCGCCGCAGGAAACGTGCTCATCGGTCTCGGTGTGACAGGCGTGGTCGTCGCAGTGGTCGGGTGGATTCTCAAGCTTGATCTACGGTTCCTCGATCCGTCGACGATGGCGGCTGCAAGCGCGGGTATGGCTTTGATTGGCTGGTGGCAGCGGAGCTCCGGGGCGCACCTGGAGAGAGGAGCAGCAGGTCCCGACGCATCCAGTCCGTCGGGATCCCCGCGCAACCGTGACAAGGCTCCACCATCAAGACCCGCACGAACGGGATGACGGAAGTGGTCTGAGGTCACGAACGCGTCCGAAGAAAAGGTCGCGGCATCGACCGACGCGGTCTACAGGCAGCGGCGAAGTAGGTAGTGTTGGCTTCGCTGATGGTCCTGCCGATCTTCCCGCGGTCGGGCTTCGACCAATCGGTGACCACACCGGTCCTGCTCGGCATGCTCGCCTCGTGGCTGTTCACCGAGACGTTCGGCTGGGTCTTCGCCGGACCCGTCGTACCCGGCTACCTCGCGTCGGTGTTTCTCCTCGCGCCCGCGGCGGGCGTCATCGACATCTTCGAGGCCGTGCTGACGTACTTCGTCGCACGCCTCATCGGCGAGCGTCCGCCTTCGTCGCCAGAGGGCGCATCGCTGTGGGTCAGCCAGCTCGCCATCGACGGACTGCCCGAGCCGGACTCCAGCGTCACGGGCGACCTGACCAGGATCAGGGACTTTCTCGAGGCGGTGGCGAAGGGCGATCTCGCACGCGCTCGCGCTGCCAATGTCGAGGCCGCGGCGATCGCGGACGGCGTCATGGTCGTGCGCGAGCGCTTCGACACGCTGCTCGGCCGTCCTGGCCTGCCGACCTACGTCCTTCGCATGCCTCTTCCCGAGCAGCCCGTCGTGGTCCTCGTCCCGACGCCGCTCGCGTGCCCCGCATCGGCAGCGGCCGCCGGGAAGCTGATCGCGGACGGCGATGCCGACGCCGTGGTGCTGGCGGGCATCGAAGAGCCTAAAAAAACCTGGCTTGATCTCGAGACGACCGCCCACGCGGCGGCACGTTGGCTCGCACGCGGCGGCACGTTCGTGGGGGACCGGTCTCGATTTCGTCTACCGCTGGGTGAGCCTCGAGGCTGTCGACCGCGCGATCACCAAGGCCGTCTCGACGAGCAGCGAGGACGTCAGCGATGGTCTCCGCGCGCTCCTCGTGCACGACGATTACGGTCTGGTCGACAGCGTGCATGCCCTGGCGGTGATCGCAGGCCGAAGGGCGTCCGCGTCACCCGAGCACGCCGGCCCTCTCGACGCCGTCATCAGCCGACTCGGTGCCATTGCCACACGACGGAAGAGCGCGCTCTCCGCGAAGCGGTCGCGCTCCGCAGGAGACGTGGTGCGCGGCGTGATCGGAAAGACGTTCGACTATCTCGACTCGATGCGACGCCAGGCGCTGGCGCGCGAGGTCCTCGAGGACCTGGTCGCGGGCCGGGCTTCCTCCGTGGACACGGCGTCCTGTAGACACTGCGTCACGCCCGATTGTATGCTCCCGCCACCATGAGCTGGTCCCACCTCACCATTCTTTCAGCTGTTTTCGTCGTCGCTTGTTCGTCGTCCTCCACGCCATCGACGGGTGGAGGCAGCGGTTCGAGCGGCAGCAGCGGTTCGAGCGGCAGCAGCGGTTCGAGCGGCAGCAGCGGTTCGAGCGGCAGCAGCGGTTCGAGCGGCAACCCAGCGTCGTTCTCGTGCGCCGACGATCTGAGCCCTCCTATGTGCACGGCAGCGACCCAGTACTGCATCGTTGGGAGGAAGACGCGCAGTACCGGAGGCGTCAGTACCGATGGCCAATGCGTCGCAAAACCGGCCGGCTGCAATGACTGTGACTGCGCCACGGCCAACGCCCCGACCGCGTTCACGCGGGTGGGGGCCGGATGCAAGGACGCCACGGTAGTGTGCGAGAGCTCGAACGGAACGATTACCGTTCAGTGTCAGAAGTGAGGCCGTCCGTGCGCCACACACCACGCCAGCCCTGAGGACGAACGTGGAGAGCGACGCATCACGCTCGGTCGCCCATGGTCGCGACCTCGCGGTCGAGCGCTGATGGGCTCGCGCCTCGGAACGAACGTGGTGCTTGGCTTGGGCCTGGCGGGTTGTGGCGGCAGCGCGCCACGGCCCGCAGCCGCTCCCGCCGCCAGCCTTGCCACCCGCGCCGAGGACGCGGTGCACGCGTCGTTCTATACACGTGCACCAATAAGCGGTGGACGTTGACCCGCGGCCATACGCTCTCGAAAGGGTCGCATCTGGTCCTCCAGTCCCGCCGGGGTCTCGGTTCCTTCCGATACGTTGGCCGGACCTCGCCCTCTCGCCAGACCGTCGCTAGCTTAGGGTCTTCATGAAGGCATCGAGATCCGCATCACGCGACGGAGCCGTGTGCACCGTCGCTCCGACGGCGAGCTGAACAAGGTGGTGTTGCATGGCGCGGATCTCGTCGAGCAGCCGGAGAGGATCCGAGCCGACGGAGAGCAGGCCAACGCAGTGGGGGATGGCTTGCAAGGCGCGGGGTCGGGGGGCGGAGCACGGGGCGGCCGAGATTTCGCTGTCGCTGGACGTAGGGCGGGCGGTTGGCGAGCGCCGGACAGGGGGGCAGCCACGGCGCGCCGCGCCGCGTCGCGCGTTGGACGGGGGCGAGGTCAGGCGGCGACGAGGTGGGTCACGCGAGCGACGCAGCAGCGCGGCGAGAAGGCGGTCGATGGACGCGGGGGTCGTCACGACCGCGCGCACCGTCATGCGCCCTGCGCACCCGGTGCAAGAGCGGGCGCGACTCGTTCGCGGACCCTGCACTCTCGATTGCATGCCTTCTTCGAGACCCGGCCGGACCTCGTGCCACTCCCTCGCGCGCGGCCTCTCCAGATCACGAAGGCCCTCCCGTCAGAAGGGTGGCTGCGCGCTCAGCGCGGCGGGGGGCGGAGGCGGCGCGCGCCCGCGTCCACGGCGAGGGCTCCGGCATCGGCGCGGCCGGCGTCCGACCGGCCCGCGTCACCCGCGCCGGCATCGCCCGCGCCACCATCCCCCGCGTTGGCGGCTGCGGCGAGGGACTCCTTCGTGGACCACGTCACGCGCCCGAAGCGCGAGGCGCGATGGAAGTTGCCCTCCCCGAGGATGGGCGACCACGCGGTGCCGCCGTTGTTCTCCATGGCGTAGAAGTTCATGCGCCACGAGTCGCCGGGCTTCGGCGGGAGGTTCTTCGCCCCCTTCTCGAAGGCGGCCCACGGGATCGACGCCTCGACGACGTACCCCTCGTCCTTGTCGCCCTTGTTGTCGATGGTGCCCTTGACCGTCACGGCGGTCTTCATCTTCGGGTCCCAATCCTCGTGGCCGTACGGGCCCTGAGGATCGGTCTTCGGCGCGTTGTACGCATCGAACTGGGTCTTGAAGACCTTGTTCGACGGGTTGATCTGCAGCTCGTAGTAGTTGACGTTGTCGCCGTCACCGTCGGGATCGATCATGATCTCCGCGGTGTCCTTGGTCCACGTCATCGGCTGGCCGGTGACGGTCCAGTCCTTCGGCTGCGAGGCCTTGTCCGTGAAGTAGCCCTGCACGTCGGCGTCGCGCACTTCGATGAGCACATACATGTTCTCGTTGTCCCAGGCGACCTTCGCCTGGCCGAGAACGGGATACGAGGCAGCGCTACGCCCCGTTCCCACGTCGACGAAAGGGCCGGTGCTCGCCGCAGCCCTCCAGACGGGCTCGTCGGCCTTGCCGTCGACCGTGATCTTCTCACCCGCGGCGAGCTTCACCGGGAGCAGCACCGGGATGTCGGCTGCGCCCCGCTTGCCGTCTTCCTTGGCCCGCGGGGCCACGCCCGTCTTGATCTTCGCGACGATGGCGCGGTTGTCGCCGTCGTTGGGGCCGCTGAGGATGCGGAGGCGCGCGTCGCCCTTCCAGATGCCGACGTACACCATCGTGTCCGGCCCCTGGAGGTCCTGCGGCATGGTGAACGTCTGCTCGTCGGCGTAGATCTTCCCGCGCTCCCAGCGATCGGGGCCGAGCACCTGGTGGTTGCCCTTCACCTCGCGGAGCGGCCCGTTGCCATCCAGGTTGTCGGGCTTCTCGTGGCCCTCGTGCTGGACGTGCGTGAAGAGCTGCCAGCCCTCCTCGAGCGGGTCGTCGCAGCGCCAGTAGTACGAGATCTTCACGGGCGTGCCCGCCGGCGCGAGCTCGGGCTCCACCTTGAACCCGACGAGGTGCACCTTGTTCTCGAAGTTGACGTCGACCTTCTTCGCGTCCGCAGGAACGGCGTCGAGGATCTGCGCCTGGAGTCGCTGCTTGTCCTCGGCGGTGATCTGCTGCTTGCCGCCGACGCAGGCGGAGGCAGCGATCGCCAGGACGAGCGCGCTGGTGAGAGTTCGAGCAAGTCGCTTCATTCTTCTCTCCCGTTCCGTCCGTCAGCGGCGGTTCTTCTTCCGTGCGTCTTTCTCGCGCTTGCGAGAGGCCTTCTTGGCGTTCTTCTCCTTCTCGGAGAGCGCCTTCATCTTCGTCATGCTCTCGGCAGGCTGACCGCCGCCCATGCCGGGCATGCCCGGGAAGCCGCCCATGCCGCCCATGCCGGGGAAGCCGCCCATGCCGCCCATGCCAGGAGGCATGCCCGGGAAGCCGCCCATGCCGCCCATGCCGGGGAAGCCGCCCATGCCGCCCATGCCGGGGAAGCCGCCGCCTTGCATCTGCTTGGCCATGTTGCGCATGTTCTTCATCTGGCCGAGCTGCTTCATGCCCGGGATGTTCCCGAGGAGGCCGCCCATGCCGCCCATGCTCCCCATCATCTGCTTCATGAAGAGAAAGCGTTGCACGAGCTCGCTCACCGCCTGATCGGGGACGCCCGAGCCCTTGGCGATGCGCGCGACGCGCTTCGGCTCGCGGATGAGCGCGTTCGGATCCTTGCGCTCGAACGTCGTGAAGCTCGAGATCATCGCCTCGATCTTGACGAGCTCGTTGTCGTCGAGGTTCACGTCGGCGGGGAGCTGGTCCATCCCGGGGATCTTCCCCACGATGTCCTTGAGGCTGCCCATCTTCTGGATCATCTTGATCTGCGAGAGGAAGTCATCGAGGGAGAAGTCTCCCTGGAGCATCTTCATCGCGTCTTCGGCGGCCTTCTCCTGGTCGACGACGTCCTCGAAGTCCTTCATCAGGCCGACGACGTCGCCCATGCCGAGCACGCGGCTCGCCATGCCCTCGGGACGGAACTCCTCGAGCTTGTCGATCCCTTCGCCGACGCCGGCGAAGCGCACCGCCGCGCCGGTGACCTCCTTCACGCTGAGCGCCGCGCCGCCGCGGGCATCGCCGTCGAGCTTCGTGAGCACGACGCCGGTGAGGCCGAGCGTGTCGTGGAACCCGCGCGAGACCTTGACCGCGTCCTGACCGATCATCGCGTCGACGACGAGGAAGATGTTCTCCGGCTCGGTCTTCGTCTTGATGTCGGCGAGCTCCTGCATCAGCTTCTCGTCGATCGCGAGGCGACCGGCGGTGTCGTAGATGATGACGTCGCAGCCGAGCCGCTTGGCCTCGGCCTCGGCGCGCTCGCAGATCGTGACCGGCGACTCGCCGGGGATGCTGAAGACCGGGACGTCGACCTGCTTGCCGAGCACCTGGAGCTGCTCGACCGCGGCGGGGCGCTGCATGTCGGCGGCGACCAGCAGCGGCTTGTGGTTGTCCTTCTGGAGGAAGCGCGCGAGCTTCGCGGTGGTGGTCGTCTTGCCGGAGCCCTGGAGGCCCACCATCATGATGCCGGTGGGGCCCGCGCCCTTCTCGGCGAACGTGATCGCGGGGCCCTCGGCGGTCATGAAGTCGACCAGCTCGTCGTGGCAGATCTTGACGAACTGATCGGCTGCCGAGACCTTCAGCGCGTCGCCGCCCTTCCCCTTCGCCTTGATCCGGACGACCTCACCGAGGGCCTTGTCCTTCACGCGCGCCAGGAACGTCTTGACGACGCCGAGCTCGACGTCCGCCTCGAGGAGGCTCAGACGAACCTCACGCAGCGCCGTATCGATGTTGCTCTCGGTGAGCTCGGTGAGCCCAGCGAGTCGGTTCTTGGCCTGGCGGAAGCCCTTCGCAATCGCGTCGAACATTCGATTTTCCTTGGCGCGGGCTTACCACGGTCCCGCGAAGCCGGAAAGCATGCCCTAGAACGCGTACTTCCGTTTCAGGGCCAGGATCTGGTCGTCGCAGGCGGGAAGTGCGGCAAAGCCTTCATCGAGGAGCGTGCTCGTCTCGTCGAGCTTCAGGGCGAGGCCCTGCGCCTGGGGCGAGTCCTTGGCGAGCGTCCCTGCGTCGATGGCGGCGATCGCCAGCTCGATCTCGCTCTTCAGGCGCAGCGACTTCGCGGTGGCCTCGGCGGAGGCGAGGCATGCGTCGCGCGCCTGGCACACGTCGGGGGCGCTGCACTTCACGGCGCGGAGGGTCCCGACCATCGCAGGCTTGCTGGCGTTGTCCGCCTTTCGAAAGCGGTCCATCGCCTCCGCCACCTGCGCCGCCTCCTGCCGCGAACCGGCCGTGCACGCGGGGATCGCGAGCCAAGCAGCGACCAGGATCATCGCGGCGGCGCTCCTCATGACAGCTCCACCTTGCTCCACATCTCGCGCAGCATCTTCTCCTTGCGCCGGTCGGTGCGCGTGATCACGCGCGCCACCCCCCACGCTGCGAGCAGCTCCCCTTCTTGACCGAGCGAGGGCAGCGTGCTGCGACCGGTGACGAACACGTTCCCGAGGCCGGTCCGGATCGGCTCGCCCGCGAGGCCGTGCAGCTGGGGCGGCGTCACGACGAAGCGCGGGATCATCGGCTCGGGCTCGAGCGAGCCGCCGGTGGCGCGGAGGCGCGCGCGATCGATCATCTGTGCGCGCAGACCCCAGGAAGCGGGGCCGATGCGCTGATCGACGGGCGAGGGCTTGCGGAAGTCCCACAGCGGACGACCATCGTGCGGCGAATCGCAGACCAGCAGGTGGCGCTCGAGGAACGGCAGGAACTCGAAGACGGTCGTGAGCACCTCCTCGCGCCCGCGCGTGAGCGGCGTGCCCTCGGGGAGGATCGTCTCGGCGACGAGGAGCACGGTGCCGGGCGCGGCGCCGGGCGCCTGCTGGAGATGGATGGCGCTCCCCTTCTTCGGCAGCAAGAACGACTCGACCGCGAGCGGCCGCGGCACGCCCTCGGGCCGCACCACCAGCGACACCACGAAGCGGTTCTCGCCCACCACGAGGCTCGGCGCCTGATCGCCACGCGAGCCGACGAAGTCGCGCGCGAGGTCGAGCACGTTCGCCGTGGGCAGGTCGGACACGACGAACGTGACGCCCACGGGCATCTCGTCGCCGTCGATGTGCAGGCCCCGCACCTTGCCGCCCTTGTGCACGAGCTCCGAGGCGCGGTCGGCGAGGCGCGTGTCGCCGCCGTGGGCGCGCACGCGCTCCAGGAGGAACTCGACGAGCTCGTCCTCCCCGCCCGCGAGCTGGTTCACGCCGCGCGTCCAGGCGCCGTGCAGGCGCGCGAGCGCGAACGACGGCACGTCCTCGGCGAGATCGCTGGCGAAGCGCGCGGGCGTGGTGACCACGTCCCGAAAAGGATGATCGCGCGGGAGCTCGGCGAGAAGATCACCGGCGCCGTCGAGGTACGGCAGCGTGGCGACCACGCGCGCCGTCTCCCGCCGCTCCCAGAAGCCGCCGGGCGGCCACACCGCATCGCGTTCGAACGCGGCGTCGGCGGCGGCGTTCGTGCGGGCGAGCTCGGTGTAGAGGTCGTCGACCACGCGGCGCACGGCGGGGAACTCGCGATCGATCTCGCGGGCGAAGAGCGCCGTATCGGGCGGCAGATCGAGCCGCGCGTCGGGCGCGAGGACCTGGAGCATCGGATCGAGCGAGGACAGCCGGCGCCGGAACGTCTGCGACTGCGCGAGCTCGACCAGCACGCGCCCCCACGCCGGCGACGACGCGGAGAGGAACGTGAACGGCCGCCGCGACAAGACGAGGTTGTCGTACGCGTAGGTCGGCTTGCGCCACCCGTGTCCCAGCACGAGCACGCGCCACGAGCGGCGCGCGAGCAGCGCGGCCGCGGTCAGCGCGCCCACGCCGGCGCCGAGCACGACCACGTCGTAGTGCTTCGAGGTGGTGTTGTTCATCGCGCCTGGTCGCGGAGGCGCACGCGCGGGCGGGCAGCGCCGTCGGTCACGACCGTCACGCGGTCGTCGGCGAGCCACTGGAGCACCTCGGGCAGCAGGTCGTGCTCCCTCAGGAGGATGCGATCGCGGAGGCTCTCCTCGGTGTCGCCGTCGAGCACGGGCACCGCGGCCTGCGCGAGGATCGGACCGGTATCCATTCCGCCGTCGACGAGGTGCACCGTGCAGCCGCTCACGCGCACGCCGTACGCGAGGGCCTGCGCCTGCGCGTGCACGCCCGGAAACGCAGGGAGCAGCGAGGGATGGATGTTCACGACGCGCTGCGGGAACGCATCCAGGAGCGTCGCGGTGATGATGCGCATGAAGCCCGCGAGCACGACGCACGAGACACCATGGCTGCGCAGGACCTCGACCACCGCCGCGTCGAACGCAGCGCGGCTGGCGTGCGCCTTGTGGTCGATGACCGCGGTGGTGAGGCCCGCTGCGCGCGCGCGGTCGAGCGCCCGGGCCGTCGCGACGTTGGAGAGCACGACGCCGATGGTCGCGCGCAGGCGCCCGCGGGCGACGGCGTCGATCACGGCCTGGAGATTCGTTCCCGAGCCGGACACGAGCACGCCGAGGACGAGCGGGCTCGTCACGGGAAGACCACCCGCGCCTCGAAGTCGGTGTCGGCCGGCAGCTCGATGATCTCGCCGAGGTCGATCGGCGCCTCGCCGATGGCGCGCAGCGCCAGGTGCGTCGCGGCCGCGGCGTCGGCCGCGACGACGAAGACGAAGCCGATCCCGAGATTGAACACGCGCCGCAGCTCGTGCTCCTCGACCTTGCTCGCGATGAGCTCGACGATCGCGGGGCGCTTCCAGCCGGCGGCGGGGAGGCGGACGCCGAGACCGTCGGGCAGGACGCGCGGGAGGTTGCCGGGCAAGCCGCCGCCGGTGATGTGGCTCATCGCATGAACGTCGATGCCGGCCGCGAGCACCGCCTGCACGTGGCGCGGGTAGAGGCGCGTGGGCGCGAGCAGCGCCTCGCCCACGGACGCGCCGCCGAGCTGCGGCGGGCGGTCGGTGATGGAGAGGCCGAGCGCATCGAAGAGGACGCGACGCGCCAGCGAGTAGCCGTTCGAGTGGAGCCCGCTCGACGGGAGCGCGACCAGCCGATCACCCTTCGCGACGCGCTTGCCGTCGATGATCTTCTTCTTCGCGACGATGCCGACGGTGAAGCCCGCGAGATCGTACTCGCCCTCGGCATACATGCCGGGGAGCTCGGCGGTCTCGCCGCCGAGCAGCGCGCAGCCGGCCTCCTTGCAGGCCTCGGCGATGCCCTTGACCACGCTGGACGCGACGTCGATGGAGAGCTTGCCGGTGCCGAAGTAGTCGAGGAAGAAGAGAGGGCGAGCGCCGCACGTGATGATGTCGTTGACGCACATGCCGACGAGATCGTGCCCGATGGTGTCGTGCACGCCGGTGAGGAAGGCGACCTTCAGCTTCGTGCCGACGCCGTCGGTCCCGCTCACCATCACCGGCTCCTCGATGCCGGCCGGGACGGCGCAGAGGCCCGCGAATCCCCCCACGTCGGCGAGGACCTCGGGGATGCGCGTCATCTTCGCGAAAGGCTTGATGCGCTCGACGAGCTCGTCGCCCGCGTCGATGTCCACGCCCGCTTCGCGATACGAGATCGATCCCATC
>JAYTHX010000201.1:0-15231 GCA_043732195.1 Polyangiaceae bacterium | reverse complement strand
CCAGCGAGCGCGTGAAGCGTGCGCTCTACACGATTCGCGATCGCGCCACGACGTTCGTGCAGGCCGCGGAGATGCTCGATCCGTTCTTCCGCGAGCCGCCCGTCGTCGACGAGAAGGCCGCCGAGAAGTTCCTCGTGAAGGACGCCGCCCCGCGCCTGACCGGCTTCCGTGACGCGCTCGCGGGATCCGCGGAGTGGACCGAGGCCGCGCTCGAGGCGAGCGTCAACGCGTGGCTCGCCGCGAGCGGGCTCGAGATGAAGGCCATCGGCCAGCCGGTGCGCGTGGCGCTCACCGGGCGCACCGCGAGCCCGGGCCTCTACCAGGTGCTCTTCGTGCTCGGTCGCGAGATCTCGCTCGCGCGCCTCGAGCGCGCGGCGGCGACGGCGAATCAGCGCTGACGACGGTGCTCCTCTCCCTGCTCGATAGCCTGCGCCCGTACACGCCGGTCAGTCCTCCCAAGGATCTGGCCGGGTTCGCGGCGCTCGTCGAGTCGGCGAAGCCCTTCATTCCGATCCCGAGCCTGCTGGTCGTCATCACGGCGATCTGGCTGGTCTTCCGCAGGACGTGGCTCGAGCTCGACGAGAACGCGCTGCGCGAGCGTTCGGCGCTGCTGGCGAAGGGCAAGAGTGATCTCCGGCCGCTCGTCGCCCTCGTGATGTGCGCGCTGATCCTGACGATGCAGGAGTACTACGGGGGCCGGACGTTCTTCGAGCTCCACCTGTACCCGGTCGTCGCCAAGTGGTTCATCACCAAGGCCACGACGCTCGCGAAGTACGACGAGCTCCTCGGCTTCGCGTGGTGGGCCGGGACCCGCATCGGCGGCTACCTCCTGCCGCTCCTGATCTGGAAGATCTTCTTCCGCAAGGACTCGATCCTCGACCTCGGCCTGCGCACGAAGGGGTTTCTCGACCACGTCTGGATCTACGGGCTCTTCTTCGTGGTGGTGGTGCCTGCGATGTTCGTCGTGAGCAGCGCGCCCGACTTCGCGACCTACTACCCGTTCTACAAGAACGCGACGCGCAGCTGGTTCGACTTCCTCGTCTGGGAGGCGATGTACTTCGCGCAGTTCTTCGCCCTGGAGATGTTCTTCCGCGGCTTCTGGCTGGGCGCGCTCCGCAAGAGCTTCGGCTCGGGCGCCATCTTCGCGATGGCCGTGCCCTACTGCATGATCCACTTCGGCAAGCCCTACCTCGAGGCGGTGGGGGCGATCGTAGCGGGCATCGCGCTCGGCTCGCTCTCGATGAAGACGAAGAGCATCTACCAGGGCTTCCTGCTGCACATCACCATCGCGGCGCTGATGGACTGGCTCTCGCTGCGCCGCCGGCACTGCACGCCGCTCACGCTCTGGGCGTCGGACACGCCGTCCGCGTGCCTCGTGGACGCCGCTGCGCGCGATGCGCTGGCGGCGAGGATCGAGATCGGCGTGGGCATCGGCTTCGGGGTGCTCGTCGTGCTCGTCGTCATCCTCTTCGTCCGCGGGCAGCGGAGAAAAGAGCTCCGGCTGGTCTGAGCGGGGGGGGAATGCGCGCTGCGGCCGGGTGGTCGTAAGTTGCAAGAACCCTGCGGATCCGGCAGCATTCCTCGGTGACGATGTCCTTCTCGTGGAAACGTGGGCGCGGACTCCTGCTCGTCGCCAGCCTCCTGGCGCTGCCGGTCACCGCCTCCGCGGACATCTACCAGTGGACCGACGCTGACGGCGTCACGCACTTCACGAACCGCCCCACCGGCAACCCATCAGCGAAGGTCTACATCAAGGCGGCGCCGCCCGGCGCGGGCGGCGGCAGCACCGCGGTCCGTCCCGGCGTCACGCCGTACGCCCCGCAGGATCGCGATCCCGCCCGCTACACGCGCTACGACGAGCACATCCGCGCGGCCGCGCTGCTCTACCAGATCCCCGAGCCGCTCGTGCGCGCCGTCATCAAGGTCGAGAGCGACTACGACCCGCGCGCCGTGAGCTACGCCGGTGCGCGCGGCCTCATGCAGCTCATGCCGGAGACGGCCGACCGCATGCAGGTGAAGGACATCAACGACCCGCGGGAAAACATCTTCGGCGGCGTGCGTTATCTCCGGGTGCTCGCGAACATGTTCAACGGAGACCTCGATCTCACGGTCGCCGGCTACAACGCGGGCGAGGGCGCGGTCGTGCAGTACGGCGGGATCCCTCCCTACGCGCAGACGAAGGACTACGTGGTGAAGGTCACGCAGTTCTACCGCCGCTACCGCACCATCCCGGACGTGCTCGACGCGAGCCTCCGCGCACCGCCGACGCCGCCGCCCGCGGCGCCGACGCCGACGCCGTGAAGCTCTTGCGTCTCCTGCCGCTCGCGGCTGCCCTGCTCTGCTCTGCGCTCGCGGCGCCGGCCCACGCGCAGCCGCCGCGGCTCGAGGTGCAAGCCGTGGCCGCCACGGGCTCGATGCCGAAGGGCGTCAGCCTCTCGCCCGACACGAAGCGCGCGTACGTCACGAACTTCGGACAGTCGAACGGCCACAACATCGAGATCGTCGACGCGCAGTCGCTCGCGCACCTCGACACCATCGATCTCCCGGGCAACGTCGTGGAGAGCGTGCTCTCCGCAGACGGCACCACCATCTTCGCGTCGAACTTCATCCGCAACAGCGTGCAGTTCATCGACGTGAAGACGAAGCGGGTCTCCAAGGAGATCCCCACCGGCACGCATCCGAAGATCCTCGTGCTCTCGCCGGACGCGAGGTCGCTGTTCGCGGCGAACTGGTCGGGCGACTCGGTGACGCAGATCGACATCCCCACCGCCCGGGTGATCCGCACCCTGCCCGCCGGCAAGAACCCGCGCGGCATGGTCATGACGAAGAGCGGCACGCTCTACGTCGCGAACTTCAACGGCGAGTCGATCGACGTCTACAAGGGCGCCGACTTCGCGGAGCGCCATCGCTTCGGCGCCTGCCCCATTCCGCGGCATCTCACCCTCACGGTGGACGAGAAGCTGCTCCTCGTGAGCTGCTACCACGACTCGATGCTCCACGCGGTGGATCTCGCGACGGAGAAGGTCGTCCACCAGCTGCACGTCGGTAGCTCACCGAAGACCATCGAGGTCTCGCGTGACGGCCGCTGGATCTGGTCGGCGGACTACGGCAAGGAGACGAACAGCGTCACCGTGGTCGACACCGACGACTGGACGGCCCGCGTGTTTCCGGTGCCGGGCATGGATCACGGCAGCGGGCTCACCATCTATCCCGACGGGAAGCACGCGCTGGTCACGGGCTGGTACGACAACCACGTCTACCTGGTGGGCTTCGAGGGCACGGGCGGCGACCCGTCGCAGATTGCCAGGGCGCGCGCGCAGATCGACGGCTGGATCCGCCGCCCCAAGCACGACTGAGCGCGATATCATCGGCGGCGATGATCCGGACGGCGACCGCGACCCAAGCCGTGCGCTCCTCGCTCGCCTTCGCGCTCGCGCTGGGCGCGACCGCCGCGGCCCCCGATGCTTTCGCCCAGGCACCGCCGCCGCAAGCGCAGGCCGACGCGCTCTTCTCCGAGGGCCGTGACCTGCTCGAGAAGGGTCGCTACACGGAGGCGTGCGCGAAGCTCGCGAAGAGCGAGGAGCTCGCGCCCGCCGTCGGCACGCTGCTGAACCTCGCATACTGCTGGGAACAAGCGGGTCGGCTGAAGAGCGCGCTCGATGCGTATTCGCAGGCGGAGGCGTTCGCGTCAGCGGTCGGCGAGACGAAGCGCGCCATCTTCGCGAAGGAGCGCTACGCCGCCGTGGAGCCGCGCACCACGAAGCTGGTGGTGCGGCTCACTGCGCCCGCGGCGCCGGGCCTCGAGGTGAAGCGCAACGGCGTCGTGATGGCGAAGGCCGACCTCGATCGGCCTACCCCCGTCGACCCCGCGGACTACACCATCACCGCCAGCGCGCCCGGTCACGTCGCGTGGCGCGGCGCGATCGTGGTGAAGGGAGAAGGCGGCGTGGTGACGATGATCGTCCCGCCCCTCGCCGCGAACGAGAAGGTCGCCGCCGCGCCCAGAACGACGGCCGCCCTCGGCACGCGGCGCATCGCGGCGCTCGGGCTCGGCGGCCTCAGCGCGCTGGCGCTCGGCGCGGGGGTCGGCCTCGCGTTCGCCGCGAAGTCTCGTTACCAAGACGCCCGCTCGCGCTGCGACGACGCCGGCTGCGACGACACCGGGCACGACATCCAGAGCGGCGCGGTCGCGCAGGGCAACATCGCCACCGGGCTGACCGGGCTCGGTCTGATCTCGGCAGGCGCGGGCATCTACCTGTGGATCGTGGACGGACCCGAGAGCGCGGCGGCGGCGCCGGCGTTCGTCGGGGGTCGTTTCTGATGCGCAGCGCGCGCTCCGCTCGGCGCGCGCTCGCGATCGCGGGCGCGCTGACGCTCGCGCTCTTCGGCTGCAACCTCGTCTTCGGGATCGAGGACCAGGGCCTGCGGCCGGGGCCCGAGGAGGCGGGCGCGGAAGGCCGGAGCGAGCAGACGTTCCAGGCGTGCACGCGCGATCAGGACTGCGTCGCTCCGAACGGCTGCTACACGCCTCACTGCGACACCGTCCTCGGCGCGTGCACGTATGCGCTGTGCGAGGCGAAGGATCGATCGTGCGCGATGGGCACGTGCGACACGCGCACCTTCGCGTGCTCCGAGCCGCAGGCCTACGGATTCCAGACCACGACCTACGACCTGCCGGCTGTCACCTCGGGCTGCGGGCCGAGCCCGGAGAGCTGCGTGGCCGCGGCGTTTCCGTTCCTGCTCCTGGGTACGCGCGACAGCGTGGTCGCGCTGCGTACCGGCAACCTCACCGCGAAGGCCAGCGAGCAGATCCCCATCACCGACTTCGGGACGAAGCCGCAGCAGCTCGTCGCGAGCGGACGGCGCATCTGGGTGCTCGGCGCGGTGCAAGGGCAGACGCCGCCCTACGTCCTGCCCATCGTATCCATCGACATCCCGAGCGATCCCACGGCCACCGCGCTGCGGGCGCGCACCACGCTCGTGCGCTATCCGTTCCCCACCGCGCAGGGCTTTCCGGGCCCCAACGGCGCGCTCTTCGTCACGTTCAACGACCCTGCGCAGGGCTTTCCCGCGGCGCTCGTCACCGGCCCGCTCACCGGCGATGCGAGCCTCGGGGTCGCGAACGCCGCCGATGCAGGAAACTTCGACGCGAGCGTCCCCATCTCGATGGGTAGCCTCACGATGTACCGCACCGCGGTCGCGCCCGCCGGCACCACGCTGGTGGCGGCGAGCGGCGCGCGGCTCGTGGTGTATCGCCCGGGCGCGGTCTTCAACCTGATCGAGGCCGCAGGCACCGCAGACGCCGCGCTTCGCCCGGACGGCCAGCTCCAGGCGCCGTTCGTGCCCATCGGCCCCGCGCGCTTCACGCAGGGTCCGGACGGCGTGGTGCTGATGAGCGGCCCGGTGACCGCCGACCCGCCGCCAATGCCGCCCGCCGCGACCGACTGCAACTGCAACTCGCACGAGCGCCTCCAGTGGGTGTTCCCGAACGCCATCGCCACCACCACCGACGTTGGCCAGACCCTCGATCACGCGATCTACGTGAACCCGCAGACGTCCGCGGGCGCCTGCCACCAATGCGCGCTCGACTACGTGCGGCTGCCCGCGCTCGCGACGTGGATCGACAAGCGTACCGTCCTCACCGCCGCGGCCTTCGGCACCACGCCCGCGCAGCGCACCGTGACCGACGTGCGCGTGCTCGCGCGCGATCCGTTCGACGGCTTCGTGAAGCGTCGCGCGCAGACGAAGGCCACCGATACCCCGAGCGGAAACTTCGCGACCGATCGCGTCGCGCTCACGTCGTCGAGCGGCATCGGCTACCTCGTCCTCTCCGACGCCCCGGGCGACGACGTCTCCCTCTCGATCTTCGATCCACGCTGCGACCCGCGCTAGCGCCGCGAGATGCGCTAGATCAGACGGAGGGCATCATGCGGCTCGTCTACACCGAGAACATCCACTCGCTCATGCTGCCCACGGGACACAAGTTCCCGCTCGGCAAGTACGACCGCATCAAGGCCGCGCTGGAAGCGTCGTTCGGTACGGACGCGCTCATGCTCGGCGCGACGGCGAACCACGACGATCTGATCCTCGTTCACGATCCGGCGTACGTGCGCGCGGTGCGCGAGGGCACGCTCGAGGTGGCGGCCGTAAGGCGACTCGGCTTTCCTTGGTCGGAGTCGCTCGTCGTGCGCGCGATGCGCAGCGTGGGTGGAACGCTGGGGGCGCTGGCGTGGGCGGCGGAGCACGGCGCCGCGGGCCATCTCGCGGGCGGGACGCACCACGCGTTCCGCGATCGCGGAGAGGGCTTCTGCGTCTTCAACGACATCGCGGTGGCGGTGCTGGTGGCGCGCCGGGACCATGGCCTCGCGCGCGCGGCGATCGTCGACCTCGACGTGCATCAGGGCAACGGCACGGCCGCGATCTTCGCCGGCGACCCCGCGGTGTTCACGCTCAGCCTCCACGGCGCGAAGAACTATCCGTTCCAGAAGGAGACGAGCTCGCTCGACGTCGCGCTGCCCGACGGCTGCGAGGACGCGCAGTACCTGGCCGCGCTCCCGGCGGCGCTGGAGCAGGTCGCGGCGCACCGGCCGGACGTGGTGTTCTACCAGTCGGGCGTCGACGCGCTGCGCGGCGATCGGCTGGGGCGCATGGCGCTCACGCACGAGGGCCTCGCCACGCGCGACGCGCTGGTCTTCGCGCTCGCGAAGCGCCTCGGCGTCCCGCTGGTGGTGACGCTCGGCGGCGGCTACGGGCGCGACATCGACGCGAGTGTGCGTGGCCACGTGGGCGTGTTCCGCGGGCTCGTGGCCGCCTACGCGGGGTAGCCCCCGTCTCGCGCAATCGGGCATGCGCAATAGAGCCCTTGACACTTTATGTCGCGACCCCATCTTCCCGCATAGGATGATGGTGCAGGCATGACGCTCCCGACGCTCGGCATCGACGCTTACCAGCTGACCACGCTCCTCACCCACGCCGACGAGGGCCGCCTCGACCACGAGGTGAGCATGGCGTTCTTCTTCCGGCGCATGCCGAAGAACCGCGCCTTCGTCATGTTCTCGGGGCTGCGGCGCATCCTGGAGCACGCCGCGCAGATGTCGCTCGACGAGGGAGAGCTCGAGACGCTCCAGCACCACGCGGCGATCGGTCCCGCGCTGCGAGCGCGCCCCCAGGTGGTCGCCCGGCTGCGGGCGCTGCGCGGCTTTCGCGGCAGCATCGACGCCATGCCGGAGGGCTCGCTCGCGTTCGCGGGACCGGCGGCGCGCACCGACGGCTCGCCGCTGCTGGTCGCGGGCGCGCCTTTCTCCATCTACACGCCGCTGCTCCAGGTGCGCACCGATCTCGTGCGCGCGAAGCTGCTCGAGACGCCGTGGCTCGGGTTCGTCAACCACATGTCGATGGTGGCGTCGAAGGCGGCGCGCGCCGTGGGCGCCGCCGGCACCCGCAGCGTGATGGAGTTCGGCCAGCGGCGAACGCACCCCGCGGCGGCGCTCGACGCGACGTGGGCGGCGTGGGTAGCCGGGATCAGCGCCACCTCGAACGTGGCCGCGTTCGCGCGCTGGGGTATCACCACCACGGGCACGATGGACCACTTCGCGATCCAGGCCGCCGAGCAGCCCGGGCGCGCGCGCGCCGAGACCGAGCGCAAATTCTTCGAGGCCTACGCCCGCACGTTCAGCGGCTTGCCGACCACCATGCTCGTCGACACGTACGATACCGAGCGCGGCATCCGCAGCGCCGTCGAGGCGTGCCCCAACGACACGCTCGGTGCGATCCGCATCGACTCGAACGTCAACCCGACGTCGATCCGGCGCGCCCGCGCGCTGCTCGCCGAGCTCGGCTCGTCCTCGACGAAGATCTACGTGTCCGACGGCCTCGACGAGCACCGCATCGCCGAGCTGCGCGAGCTGGTGGACGGCTTCGGCGTGGGCGAGAACATCGTGTGCTCGCCCGATGCGCCGGTGGGCGTCGGCGCCGTCGCCAAGCTCGTGGTCAACGGCTACGGCGCCACCACCATGAAGGTCGCGCACGGTACCGGCAAGGCCACGCTGCCCGGCGAGCTCCAGGTCTGGCGCTTCGCCGACCACGATCTCGTCGCGCTCGCGAGCGAGCCGTCCCCGGGCGCGGACGCGCGGGCGGCGCTCTCGCCGGTGTGGCGCGGCGAGGCGCCGGTGCTCGAACAGCCGGCAACGGCCCATCTCGCGGCAGCTCGCGAGCACGCACGCCAGGAGCTCGCGGCGCTGCCCGCCGCGCAGCGAAGCCTCGAGGCGTCGGGCCACCGCACGCTCGTCGCCTCCGACGCGCTGGTGCGCGAGATCGAGCGACTTGTCGGCGAGGCTCGCTAGGGCCTACGTTCCGGGCGAACGCGAAGAAGGAAGAGGAGACGGGACACGCGCATGAGGCTCATCCGCATCGCCATCGCGAGCGTCAACACCACGGTGGGAGCCGTGCGATCGAACGTCGATCGCGCGCTCGAGGTCAGCCGGAAGGCCGCGGCCGACGGCGCGACCATCGTCGTGCTCAACGAGCAGCTCATCGCCGGATACTCCCCGGAGGACCTCGTGCAATGGCGCGCGTTCGTCGACGCGCAGTGGGTCGAGCTCGAGCGCTTCGCGAAGGAGACCGCGACCGAGCAGGCCATCTTCGCCATCGGACTCACGGTGTCCCGAGGCTCGCACCTCTACAACGCGGCGGCGCTGGTGCACGGCGGCACGATCCTCGGCATCGTGCCCAAGGAGAAGCTCCCGACGTACAACGTGTTCTACGAGGCGCGCGTGTTCGCGCGCGGCGGACCGGGCCTCGTCGACGAGATCCACGGGGTAGCGTTCGGTGATCTCGTGTTCGACTTCGACTTCGGGACCGTCGCCCTCGACGTCTGCGAAGACCTCTGGTCGCCGGAAGGCCCGATGCGCCGCCGCTCGTACGCCGGCGCCGAGGTCATCCTCAACCTCTCGGCCTCCCCCTACCGCCTCGGCGTGTTCAGCACCCGTCGCGAGCTGATCGCCACGCGCTCGTCCGACAACCAGTGCGTCGTGGCCTACGCGAACCTCGTGGGCGGCAACGACGGCCTCATCTTCGACGGCGGCGGCTTCCTCGCCCAGAACGGACGCATCCTCTGCGAGGCCCCGCGCTATCGCCAGGATTTCACCAGCGTGACGCTCGATCTCGATCGCACGCGCCGCCTGCGCAACGAGAACACCACCTGGCGCGACGACCAGCAGACCTTCGCCGCGCAGGCGCCGCGGATCGCGCACGTCGCCGCTACGCTGCCGACCGCGGACGCGCGCGCGCAGCTCAGATACACGCCGCCGGCGGGCCTCAGCTTCTTCCTCCCCTCGCCCGGACCGAAGACCACGCACCGCCAGGACTTCTGCGAGGACCTGCTCGATGCGCTCGCGCTCGGGCTCGGCGACTACTTCGAGAAGACCGGCGCCTTCAAGACGATCGGCGTCGCGCTCTCCGGCGGGCGCGACAGCTTGCTGTGCCTCTATCTCGCGCGGCGCTGGGTGGCGCGGCGTCACGGCGGCCTCGGCCCGGAAGGCGAGAAGGCGAAGGCCCGCGAGATCCTGCGCGCGTTCTTCATGCCGTCGCGCTACTCGTCGAAGGAGACGCACGCCGCCGCCGAGCAAGCCGCCGCCGATCTCGATGCGCCGTTCTCGGTGGTGTCGATCGACGATGCGTTCGAGCCCGAGCTCGCGCGCGTGGCGAAGATGCTGCAGCCGGGCGAGACCATCGGCTCGATGGCGCGCCAGAACGTGCAGGCCCGCATCCGCGCGCAGCGCATGTGGACGTGGGCGAACAGCGCGAGCGGCCTGTTCCTCCAGACGAGCAACATGAGCGAGAAGGCGGTCGGCTACACGACCATCGGCGGCGACATGGAGGGCGCGCTGAGCGTGATCGCGAACGTCCCGAAGACGGTCGTGAACTACCTCCTCGACTACCTGCTCGAGACGACCCAGCTGCCGGGCATCTCGCTCACGCTGGAGAAGCCGGCCTCGGCGGAGCTGGCGGACGATCAGGAGGACGAGAAGGACCTCATGCCGTTCCCCGTCCTCGACGCGTGCTTCGCGCTCTACGCGGGCGAGAAGATGGCGCCCACCGAGGTGCGCGACGTCCTCCGCATCATGTTCCCGGAGCACGAGACGAAGGTGGTCGACGCGTGGGCCGCGCGCTTCGCGAGGCTGTTCACGCAGTCGATCTACAAGTGGGTGCAGACCCCGCTGTGCTTGCATGTCGGCAACCTCGATCTGGATCGCGAACGCGCGCTGCAGCTGCCGGTGGTGCAACGCACCGAGTGGGGCTGACCTCTGCGTGCAAGATCGGGGGGTGCAATTTCTTTCTCTCCTCACCGCCGACGGCGCCACGAACCCCGATGCTGCGGCGCCGTTCAAGCTCTCGAGCGTGGCCTTCGCGCAGGGCGGAAAGATCCCCGCCGCGACGACCAAGAGCTACGCGATGGTCCTGAAGGACAACACGAACATGCTGATCCACTCGATCATCCACGCTGCCCGGCGCCGAGCAGAACACGGTCGCGACCGCGAAGCTGAGCGCGACGTACAAGAAGCCGTAGCCGACGGCGTCATCACGAGGCGCTCGACAGGTCTCCCTGGCGCGTGAAGCTCGCGATCAGCGCCACCGGTGCCCACAGCGGGAACAGTAGCGGGGTGCAGCGCGTGATCATCGCGAAGGCGCGGATGCCCGTGACGCGTTCGCCGTCGCGCCGGACCACCACCAGGGAGTGGCCCGGCTGGTCGTCGGGCTCCCACGCCTTCACCTCGAAGCGGCCCAGCCAGTCCAGGAGCGGGACCAGGACGCCCGCTGTCTTGCCCCAGAAGCGCGAGGGGTCGTAGCGGAGCTTGCGCGCGTGGAAGTCCGGCGTCGCGAACGCGCCGTACATCGCGAGCGTCAGCACCGTGAAGGTCTCCACGTTGGTCGTCAGCTGGATCGTCACGTGGAACCACAGGCCCCACCAGAGAACCACCACGCGCGTCGGCCGCAGCCACAAGCCCACGCAGATCACGAGCTCGGACATGATGGCGAGCTTCGCCAGCGCGCTCGAGGCGTCCGCGCGCGCCAGCGCGTCGACCACGCTGCGCGGAACGCCCGCCGCCACCGCGAGATGCGCATGGCGCACGATCCGATCCGCGAGCACCACGCCGCTCCGCCAGTCGGGGTCGAGGAGCTTCGAGCCGCCCGACGCGAGATACACGATCGAGACCTGGAGCTGGCAGAGACGCACCGCCCAGAACGGACCGGTGCGCGGCTCGGGCACCGCGCTCTCCGTCACCCGCCAGGAGCGGTCGCACGGCGTCAGCGCGAGGAGCAGCGCGTAGCAGTCGAGGGAATAGCGGTTGTGATGAAACTGTAGCCGGTCACACAGGAGCATCCACAGACCGAGCAACGCGCTCACCGCGAGGCCGGGGCGCGCCCAGATGCCGAACATCACCATGACCGCGACACAGACCCGGAGCGCGAGGAGCACCGCGTACAGCCGCGCCGAGGGAACGAGCGCATCGGGCAGCATCGACACGTGGAAGACGTCGCCGAAGTACCCGATGCTCCCGAGCTCCTTCGCGGCCGCGAGCGCGTGCCAGCCGAGCAGCGCGCCGACCACCACGCGCACGGGGCCGAGCACGAACCCGTCGCCGATCTCGTCCTTGAAGCGTGCGTGGAGCGAGCGCACTCAGCTGCCGCCGGGCGCGCGCTCGGCGCTCGTGAGGTGAACGACGTACGGCTCGCGGCCGTTGCGGCGGACCGTGACGTCGAGAAGGAAGCGGCGCGTGTCGGCGTCGTCGGGGGTGTGCGTGGCGACGTCGTCGAGCGCGGCCTGGAGGCGCACGAGGGTAGCGTTCGCTCCGTACTTCGCGCTCGTCTCGGTGTCGAACCGCGCGAGCTCGTAGCGGCGCACGCGGTCGGACCACGCGAAGCGACGCTTCAGACCGCCGGCATCGTTCGCGCTCCACACCCCGTCGTCGACGTGCATCCGGCTCCGCTGGCCGTCCTCCCCGAGGACCTCGCGGTAGAGCGACATCCGGATCGAGCTCGACTCCGCAAACATGCGAAAGCCGAACGCGGCGTCGATCCGGCGGTCGGCGGTGAGCACGAGGGCAGCCTGAACACCCAACCAGGCAACGGCAAAGAACACGCGGCCGATTCCCCGGCTGGCGGGTGGCTGGCTCGGCCGCGGCGGCTGGCTGGGACGAGGGGGCGCGGCGTCGTCCTGCACGATGCCACGCTAAACAAACTTCCGCCGATTCGCACGCCGTGCAAGGCTTCAGGGGTCTTGCGCCGCTTCTCCCCGGTGATCGCCGTGCTCGCGGCCGCCTCCCTGGCGGGCTGCGGAGATGCCGTCGCCAAGGCGAAGGGGGCGAACGAGGGGCCGGCGAAGCTCGACCCGGCCTCCCCCGCGCGGCCGTCCGAGACGCCCGTCGAGATCGCGCAGGCGAGCCGCGCCGGCGTGGTCGGCGCCCTCGAGCGACCGATCGCGGTGCGCCGCTTCTTCGAGTCGGTCGCGCGCCTCGAGGCCGGTCAGACCCAGGACGACGTGCGCATCGTCCAGTTCGGCGACTCCCACACCGCCGCGGACATCGAGACCGCGGTGGTCCGGCGCGCCCTCCAGGGTCGCTTCGGGGACGGCGGGCGCGGCTTCGTCGCGCTCGGCAAGCCGTGGAAGGGCTACATCCAGGACGGCGTGCGCTGCGGCATGTCGAACGACTGGGCGCCGGAGCGCGGCAAGCTCGCGAAGGGGAGATTCTCGGGCGACGGTCTGTACGGACTCGCGGGCATCGGCGTCGAGACGCACGCGCACGGCGCGCGCGCCTGGACCGACATCACGTCACGCACCGCGCGCACCGAGGTCGCCTACCTCGAGCAGCCGAACGGCGGCTCGTTCGACGTCTTCGTCGACGGCATGCGCGTCGTCCGCATCGCCACCAAGGGCGAGCGCACCACCAGCGCGTTCCGCACGTTCGACATCGCCGAGGGCACGGCGCACCAGCTCGAGGTGCGGGCCACGGGCGACGGCGACGTGCGCGTGTTCGGCATCTCGCTCGATCGATCGCAGCCGGGCATCGTGTTCGACGCGCTCGGCATCAACGGCGCACGCATCACCACGTGCCTCCAGTGGAACGAGAGCCACTGGGCCGAGCAGCTGAAGCACCGAGCGCCGCAGCTCGTGGTGCTCGCGTACGGCACGAACGAGTCGACCGACGAGTCGATGCCGCCCCAGACGTACGAACGCCAGCTCGTCGATCTCCTCGGCCGCGTGGCGCGCGCGGTGCCGACCGCCTCGTGCCTCCTGCTCGGGCCTCCCGATCGCGCGGTGCGCGAGGGCGACACCTGGGCGACCTCCTCGAAGCTGAAGGAGATCATCGGCTCGCAGCGCCGCGTCGCCGAGGCCGCGGGATGTGCATTCTACAACCAGCTCGAGGCCATGGGCGGCGAGGGCACGGTCGCGGGCTGGGCGCAGGAAGATCCGCCGCGCGCGCAGAAGGATCGCGTGCATCTCACGCGCGAAGGCTACGCGCAGCTCGGCAGCTCCTTCGCCTCCGACATGATGCGCGCGTACACGGGCTGGCGCCGCGAGCAGGGCCTCCCCCCGACCACGGCCCGCGCCGCGGAGCCCGCGCTGGTGGCCCCGCAGCTCCCGCCAGTCGTCCCCGAAGCGGCTGACTAGAGAGACCGCCAAGTCCTCCAAGCGAGAATTTTTATGCGGGAGATAGAGGAACGCGAAAGACCTCTCCAGCTCTCGCGCGCAGCGCGCGGCGCGAAAAATAACTCGGCGCCCTGGCGGTCTCTCCTTTCGCTAGGGCGTGGGGTGCGCGGAGAGCCACGCCTCGAGGCCCGTCTGGAGGGACTTCGAGAAGAGGTCGCCGATCACCTCGGCGCCTTGCGGCGTGGGGTGTGTGAAGTCGCCGCCGCCGAGGCCGGTCTTCATCCACTTCGCCATCGAGCCCTCGCCGCCCATCGCCTCGAAGGTGTTCCAGAAGGCGACTCCGCTCTCCTTCGCCACGTGCCGCTGCGCCTCGACCAGCTTCTTGATGATCGGCTTCGTGCGCAGCCCGCCGCCCTCGGCGGTCTCCGCGCGATCGAGCGGTGAAGCGATGAGGATCGAGGCCGTGGGCGCGGCCGCCTTGATGGTCGCGACCACCGCGCTGAGCGTCTTCTCGTAGTTGCCGGCAAGGCCCGGCGCTTCGCTCTCGTTCGTGCCGTACTGGAGGACGACGAGCGCCGGCTTGCGCAGCGCCATCTGCTCCCCCCAGTGCGCGCCGTTGATCGAGCCGAGGAGCTCGGCGCGCGCGCCGTTCGCGCCCAGCGCGTCGTACACGACGCCCGCCTGGTCACGCTCGAGCGCCACGCCGAAGAGGCGCGGGCTGCCGGAGAGGACGCGGAGCGAGAGCTTCGCCTCGCCGTCGGGCACGGTGAACGACCGGATCTTCGAGACCTTGTCGGGCCCCTTCGTCATGAACTTCTCGACGGTGCTTCCGATCTTCGCCTCGACCTCACCGCCGCCCTCGGTCTCCAGGTAGTAGATGTCGAAGCGCGAGACCTTCTTGCCGAACGAGGTCTTCTCCGAGGTGCCGAAGAACGCGCTCGCGCCGGGCGCGCCCGTGAACGTGACGCCGCCGAGCCCGTACATGCCGTCGCGCGTGGTCGGTCCGGTGATGCGGCTCGAGCTCCAGCCCTCGCCCGCGCCGTGCGCGACGTCGTTGTGGAAGTACCACTCCCACGGATTCGCCACGAGGATGAAGCCGTGACCGGCGTCTCCCAGGTCGGCCTGGAGCTTGCGCCGCATGGTGCCCGAGACGTAGTCGCTCGTGATCACGCTGTCGCCGTAGTGGAGAATGCGCGTGACCGCGCCCGGCTGCTTCGCGCGCGTCTTTGCGAGGGACGCGTAGAACGCGTCGAGCGCGTGACCGGTCGCGTCCTCGACGGCGATCGATCCCTTGGTCTTCGCGAGCGCCTGCGGATCGAGCGCCTTCGCGGCCGGCGCATCCGGCAAGGCGTTCGTGACCGTCGCCTCGTTCTTCGATGCCTTCAGCGTGGTCTCGCCTTGCGTGAGCTGCGGCGCGCTCGTCGGCGTCGAGGCGGCGAGCTCCGCGGGCGCGACGGAGTGATCCCAGGGCGCGCGTGCGATGCGGTACCGCGCGAGCAAGGGGCTCGCATACGGAATGGCCAGGAGCGAGAGCATCACCCCGACGGCGATCGAGGTCTTCCCGGCAAGCGGATGGGTCA
>JAYTHX010000200.1:0-15297 GCA_043732195.1 Polyangiaceae bacterium | reverse complement strand
GTCGTCGGCGGTACGGAGATAGCAACTCAGGCGCTCTTCGTCGCGCGCAGGACATCCGCGGGAGGACCAGACATGTCCTTCGGAGTCAACGGCGTGTTCAGGACCGGGCTCGTGACGGCCACGAACGGCGGATCGATCGCGCTCTCGGGCGACAAGATCCTGCAGTCGGGGACCGTTCATGATGGCAACGAATACCGTTGCATGGTGGTGCGGTATACCGCCGATGGGAAGCTCGATGCAACGTTCGGCGCGGGTGGAAAGTCCGTGCCGCTCATCGACGAGTGCTACGTCGGCGACCTGGCCATCCAGCCCGATGGCCGCATCGTGACCGGTGGCCGCAAGCTACTCCGCTTCTGGCCGTGAGCCGAGCGACTACTCGTCGCCGAACGCGAGCCCGTCGGGATAGGCGCCGACCGTCCACTGCTTCTTCACGTCGAGCGTGACGGGATCGATCTCGAGAACCGTCCCCGGCGCGCGGTGATCGCCCTCGCAGACGAGATACGCGCGCCCGTCCCTGGCGACGCGCACCACGTGCGGCAGCCCGCACTGCGCGCGCTCGAACGAGCGCCGGCGCTCCACCTTGGCGCCGTCGAGATCGACCCGCGCGAGCCCGTCCGGCGACTGCATGGGCACGAGCAGCGTGTGATCGTCGACGAATGCCGGCATGAACGCCTTGGCCGCGAGGTTCACCGTCTTCTCGGGTACGAAGCGCTTCGTCGCGCGGTCGAAGGTGCGCACGTCCTGGCCCTCGAGGTCGGCGATCACGACGCGCGTCTCGTCGGGCGAGAGCGTCGCCGAGTACGGGCCGTACCGCGGGACGCCGGGCACGCCCTGCGTCGCGCCGAGCGGGATGCGCGACGTGGGAAACCCTTCGCTCGCGAGGTCGACGACCGCGAGCTCGTCGGACCCGTAGCAGGCGACGTACGCGGTCCGGTCGTCCTTGGTCACGGTCATGCCGTGCGGGGCGACGCACACCGCGCGCGAGCCGAGCTTCTTCATCTCCGCCGCGTCGAACACGACGAGGTGCGCGAACATCGTCGACGGGCTGCCGCCGCCGCGCGCCGCGACGTCCATCGCGCGCTTCATGTCGAAGTGGGTGACGAGCACGCGCTTGCGGTCGTGGGTGAGCACGACGTCACCGGGGTTCTCGTCGACGTCGCGCGCCTCGCGCACCGCGAGCGTGGTGAGGTCGAGCCGCGCGAGGCGACCGACGTCCGACCCGTTGCCGTGGCTCGCGTGCGGATCCTTGTCCGCGCTCTTCTTCGCCTCGGGCGGGAAGGCGAGCGCGACAAAGACCGCCTTCGCGGCCGAGTCGACCGCGAGATGGTGCGGCGCCTCGTGCGCGTCGGGATCGAGGTCGATGGGCACGTTCGTGACCGCGTCCCCATCGCGGTCGATGACGCTCAGCGTGTCGGACGCGTTGTTCGTGACGTAGCCCGCGCGCGCCGGAGGCGTGGCGATGGTCATCCCCGGGGTGGTGGCGCTCGGTCCCGCGGTGCCGCCGCTCTTCTTCGAGCAGCCCGAGCAGCCGCTGCTCGCAACGGAGAGCTGCGCCAAGCTCGTGAGGACGAGGTAGAAGTACAGGGTGCTTCGTGTACCCCGCGTCTGCTCGCTGGCCTTCCTCACGGTTGCCCTCGTTTGTAGCACTGGCCCTGCGCTCGCGAACGGGCGATTCCCTGCGGCGCAGGCGATCATCACCGTACCGCACGGCGACGGCGCGACCGTCTTCCTGCGCGCGACGTTCGGGATCCTGCTCTCGCGCGATGCGGGCAAGACCTGGCGCTGGATGTGCGAACGCGCGCTCGGCTACGAGGGCATGTGGGATCCGCCGGTGGCCGCCACGCGCGATGGGCGCCTGTGGATCGGCCTCGAGCGCGGCCTGAGCTCCACGCTCGACGGCTGCCTCGTCGAGCCCGCGCCCGAGCTCGCCGGCGAGACGATCAAGGATCTCACGGTCGACCCGAGCGGTGACGTCCTCTACGCGCTCTCCGGCGCGCCCGACAAGCGCGGCGCCCTCTGGCGCAAGGCGGGCGCCAGCAAGTTCGAGCGCCTCGGTCCCACGCCCGAAGGGTTCAACCCCATGACCCTCGAGGTGGCGCCGTCGAAGCCGTCGCGGATCTGGGTGTCGGGCCAGACGAGCGGGAGCATCCGCGGCCAGCTCCTCTACACGGAGGACGGCGGCAAGACGTACGTGGGCGGCAAGAACCAGCTCGCCGCGGAGGGACCGTTCTTCATCGCCGACGTCGATCCGAAGAACGCCGATCGCGTCCTCGTGCGTCATCTCCACACGACCGGCAGCGACGTCCTGCTCACCACCGACGCCGGCAAGACGCTCTCGGTGGTCCTCGACATGAAGAGCGCGATGTACGGCTTCGCGAAGAGCGCCGACGGCTCGACGTACTGGGCGGGTTCCGGTCTCCCCGAGCACGGCATCTTCCAGTCGAAGGATCGCGGCGCGCACTTCGAGCACGTCTCGGCGAAGGGCGTCCTCTGCCTCGCCGCGGCGCCGGCCGGTCGCCTCTTCGTCTGCGAGAACCCGCTGACCAAGGGCACGCCGGCGGTCTCGGTATCGACCGACGAGGGCAAGACGGTCACCGGGCTCGCGCAGTTCGCGGACGTCCTCGGTCCCGTCACCTGCGCAGGCCCGAACGTCTGCACCGATGCGTGGCCGGACACGCACGCGCTGCTCGCGCCTCGCGCTGCCGGCGCGCCGAGCGCGTCTTCCACGACCGCCGCGGGCCCCGCCGCGCGCGGGTCGACATGTGGTTGCGTGGTGGTCGGCCACACGTCGGACGGGCCGGATCACGTTTGGCTCACCTCGGGGCTGTTGCCCCTCTTCGTATGGGCCAGAGCCCGCAGGCGCCGTGGATCGCTACACTCCCAGAGTGGTCCATCTCGACCCAGCCCGCGTCAGCCAGACGCCTGAGCGCGTTGGAAAATTCCTTGGAACGGCGCACGAAACGCGACGTTTCTGGGTCGTGAGCGCGGCTCCTACGATGTGAGCACGAGGCGCGCACCAGGTAGGCTGCGCCGGTTTTTGCGCTATCGAATCATGGCGTCAGCCTTGCACATGCTTCCGGTCATGCGGAACGCCATGTCTCTGGTCGTCGGTGCCGTCTCCCTGTCGCTCCTGCTCGTCGCTTGCGGCGATGCGAGCTCGTCGAGCGGTGTCCAGCGTCGGCCGAACCCGACGTTGCCCGGCGGCGACGACGGACAGGAGTCCGTTGGTGAGAATGCGCCGGACCCCGGCAACCCGAACGCTGATGCTCCCCCGCCTGTGCCGACGACTGCGGGCCAGAGCACTGGTGAGATCGGCGTGACGCTCAGCAGCGCAACGCCCGCCGTCGACCTCGGCGACCAAGTGGAGCTCACGGTCACCATCGAACCGAAGGCCGGTTTCAAGGGCGACGCTGACCTCACGGCGACGGGATTGCCCGCAGGCGCGACGGCAACCTTCACGCCCGCGAAAGTGACGCTGAACGCGACCGCGATGACGGCGAAGATGCTGCTCAAGGTGCCCGTCACGGCCGTACCCTCGGCGCCCGGCGCTAGCTCCGCGGTCGCGATCACCGCGACCTCTGGCGCGGTGAAGGCAAGCGCCAACGCCAGCTTCAAGATCAACCCAAAGTTGAAACTCACCATCCCGCTGAACATCAATGCGCTCCGCTCGACCGGCACGAAGTTCATCGACCAGTGGGGGCCGGCCTTCGGCGCAACCCCGACTGCGCTCAAGACCCAGACTGGCAATCCGATCGTCGTCACGGTCTACAACGCCGACTCCCAGGGCCACATCGTTCACGGCAACGCCGGCTTTGCCCATGGAGCGACGACGTATCTCGACGCGGCCGGCAACCAGCAAAACGCCCTGATCGGTCCGAACACGTTCGAGCCGTCGGTGGCTGGCAACCCGGCGAGCCCGCCCCGGACGCGCACGTTCGCCCCCGGTGCGGCCGTGAATGGCTACCCCCACGAGGGTGGAGCGGGCGCCAGTGCCGGCTTCCAGCTCTCGGTCGTCGCGGCTCCCTGAGCCACGCGACTCCGCCTCGCTCCGCTTCGTCACCGACACGGCAGGGATCGCTCCGGCGATTCCTGCCGCTCTTGTTTTGTCACTCCTCGTACCGGATGCCGAGGATCGTGAGCGCCGCTTCGCCGCTCGGGCGCTGGAACACCACGGTCTCGCCCACCTGGCGCTTGAGCAGCGCGCGGCCGAGCGGTGAGCGATAGCTGATGCGCCCGCGCGTGAGGTCGATCTCGTCGGCGCCGACGATCTCGTAGGTCGTCGCCTTGCCGTCGTCGTCCTCGACCTCGACGGTCGCGCCGAAGAACACGCGATCGAGCGCGGCGCCTTCGCGATCGACCGGCCCCACCACGGTGCCGGTCTCGAGGCGCTTCGTGAGGTAGTGGATGCGCCGGTCGATCTCGCGGAGCTTCTGCTTGCCGTACTTGTACTCGGCGTTCTCGCTGCGGTCGCCCTGCGCCGCAGCGTCAGCCACGTCTTGCACGATCTTCGGGCGCTGCTTCACGCGCAGCTCGACGAGCTCGTCCTGCATCGCGCGCGCGCCCTTCCGCGTGATGTAGTGCGGCTCGCGCGGTCCGGTGTTCTTGTTCATGGGCGTCCTGGCCCACGGTACGCGCTCTCGCAGCCGCCGATCAGAACGTCGAGCGCCCAGGGCCGCGCGGGGCCGGCGCCGGTCAGCTCGAGGACCGCCGCGGCGATGGCGCGGCGCGAGGCATTGTGGGGGATGGCCAGCACCGCCCAGCGCTGTGCTGGAGCGCCGCCCCACTGCCGCCCCGAGTCGACGCTGACGTGACGCGCGCCCGCGCAGATGGCGACCGTGGTGCTGGGCGGACGAACGAGCGCGAGCGCCCGCCTGGCGAACGCGATGCGATCGAAGCTCTCGGTCGAGGTCTGCGATGCCTCTTCGGCCTCTTCGATGCGCTCGATCTCGATGCGCGGCATGGCTCCTTCAACAGCGTAGCATCGCGGCCGTCACCGGCCGCGCGCTCGGCCCTGGAGCTCGAAGAAGAAGCTCACGAGGTCGCGCTCGCGATGGCCCATCTCGACGAGCCGCGCCACCCGGGCGAATGGCCACACGCGCGTGTCGGGCGGGATGATCATCGCCCAGTAGCCGGCCTCGTTCGGTGAGATGTCGATCCACTCCGCGTCGAGACGCCGCGCGAGGATCTCGCTGAGCAGCGCGCCGTGACGGCGGAGCTCGTAGGCATCCTCGTGCGTGCGGATGGTGTGATCGGGGAAAGACTCGAGGAGCACCGACTGCATCGCCTCGATCCCGCTCACGTCCGCGCGGAGCTCGATGCCGCGCTTCAGTCGGTAGTCGAGGCCGAGCTCGCGTGCGAGGAGCGTGAACGCGACGCGCGCCTCCAGCACCGACTTCGGCAGCCGGTCGAGCGAGCGCGGCTCGTTGCCCAAGCCGGCGGGCAAGGGGAGGTGCTCGGCGAGCTCGTCGGCCGCGCCCCCGAGGCGCGGCAGGAGCGGCGCCTTCGCGAGCAGCGGGGGCGGTTCCTCCAGCCGGAACGGCGGCAACGACGCGCCGTGCATCGCGGGCGCGGCCGGCAGCGAGGACGAGGCGCGGCGCTGGATGTCCTTCTCGCGCTCGAGCACGCGCGCGGCCTGCCCGGCCGACTCGGGGCCGAGATCTGCGTCGAGCATGGGGGTCTTCCTGGGCTCGCGCGCTGCGCGCGGCGCCGGCGTGGGAGGTGAAGGCGGGCGCATCGGCGTCGGACGCGCGTGCGGATCTTCGTCCGCGTGCGACGCTGGCGGTGCGGCTTCCATCTCGGAGGAGTCCGGCTCGGCGCGCGGATCGTAGACCGGAGGCGCGCGCGTCTCGACCGAGACGATGCCCATGCTGTGACGTCGCACGGGCCGACGGCTCGGCGATTGGCCGTCGCGAGGGGCGCTGCTCGGGGTCTGCTTCGGCGCGTCCAGCGTGGGCGGCAGCAGCGACTCCGGTCCGGGCAGTTCGAGCGTGAACGACGCCGAAGGATCGGGCTGCGGCGGCAGCTCGAGATCGATGGGCGGCGGTGGCGCGCTGGTCGAGACGTGCGCGCTGCCGGGCTTCTGGCGCAAGGCTGCGGGCATGGACGAGATCGGCGCTGCCGGGGGCGGACGCGAGCGCGCGGGCATCGCACGCGGCGGCGGCGGCGGCGCGGACATGGGCGCGGGACGGCTCGAGGCCGGCGGCGAGTGGTACGCGGACGCGGCGGGTGACGTCTTCGACTTGCGCTGCGGCGGCGCCGCGGGTGGCGGCAGCGGCGGCAGGAGATTGACGGGCGGCGACGACGGCGCAGGCGGCCTCATCGGCGTGTGGATCGGCGGAGCCAGCGCGCGCGCGCGCGCGGGCAGCGGCGGGGGAATCCCCATGCCGCGCGTGGTCATGGCGCGGCGCGGAGCACCGGGCTGGGAAGGCGCTGACGCCGGGACGGCCGGTGGCGGAAGGGAAGGCGCCTCCAGCTGCGGGAGCGGCGTGCGGATCTTCGCCGGCGGCCACGACTGCGACACGTTGAAATCAGGCGGAGGGATCGGCGGCAGCGAGGCGGCCACGGCCGGCGGGCGCTGGCTCGCAGGCAGCGGAGCGGTGGGCATGCCGTCGGCGTACGTCTGGTGGGCCGGTGACGCCTTCTCCGGCGCCGCGCCCACCGCGCGCGCGAGGATGCGTTTGGCGCGGAGCAGGAGCCCCTCGTCGATGCCGGGCGCATCGACGAGATCGCGCGCGTAGGGCATCGCGCGCCGCGGATCACCGGCCTCGAGCCAGGCCTCGGCGGCGAGCAGGCAGAGCTCCTGGAACGACGTCATCGAGAGCGCGAGCGCCGACACGCGCTCGGCGATCAGCTTCGGCGGCTCGAGATGCAACGTGAGCGAGACGCGCGCACGAAGGTACGTCGTTCCCGGTGTTCGACCGCGGCTTCGCTCCACGCCCTCGACGGCCTCGAGGATGTTCTCGAGGTTGCCGGTGTCGAGGCGCGTCTCGATCGCCCACAGGTCGGGCTCGGCGAGCGGCCCGCGCTCCGGCATGTCGCGGACCGCGATCGCGCGCTCGAGGGAGGCGTAGAGCTCGCGACCCTCCTCGTCCGGGGCGGCGTCTGCGCGCGCGCGCAGGAACGCGATGATGTCGGCGCGGGCGAGCTGGTCGCGGATGACGGGCTGCGGGCCCTTCGCTGCGAGCTCGACGAGCGCCTGCTCGAGCGGGCGGGCCAGGGCGAGGCTCGCGCGCTTGTGGGTCCGCTCGCCCGGCTTGCGATGCTTCGTCCACGTGTCGGTGGAGAGGAAGACGGTGGTCTCGTCGCTCTCGGCCTCGAGCAGCGTCGCGAGGAAGAGCGCCTGGAGCGCGACGCCCGCCGCGGGCATCCCGAGGTCGCCCACCAGCGCGGGTAGGTCCATGAACACGCCGTGATAGCGCTGCATGGTCGCGTCGAAGTTGTCCGCCTGGAACAGCTCGAGCGGCCCGAAGTACCGCGCGACGTGGCGGACGCCCGGGCCACGCGCGTACGCGGCCGAGAGCACGGGATGCATCGCCACCGCGCACTCTCGCGCGAGCTCCGCGGTGATCCCGAGCTGCTGGAGCCGCGCCCGCGCGCGCTCCACGGTGGTCTGGTAGCCGTGCTCGCGGACGCGGCCGGGCTCGCTCGCGCGCAGCTCGATGTCCGCGATCTCGAACAGGAGATACTCGGCCTCGGGCGGCGCATTGGCGCGCAGCACCACGCGGTCGCCGATGAGCAGCATGCACGTGGTCACGGACGCCACGGCCGCGGGGCTCGCGGAGCCGCCCGCTTGCCCACCGGCGGGCGGCGGAACGGGGGGCCGCGCGGAGTTGCTCACCACGCAGTTTTACAGCGCCTTTCAGGTGGTTGCCCACTTCTGTCGCGCCTCGTGCAGCAAGGCTTATTTTGTCGCCCCTTTCCCGGCGCACGCCTATACATGGCGCCATGCGCACTCGTCTCCTGTTCTGCTCGGTGATCCTGGGCGCGGGCCTGGTTGGCCTCGTCGCGTGCGGGAAGAAGCCGCCGCCGAAAGAGCCGATGATCACGGAGACCGTCTCCGACGCGGGCGCCGGAGACGCGGCGGACGCCGAGCCGCCCAAGCCGAAGTCGCTCTTCGAGCGCCTCGGCGGCAAGGAAGGCATCACGAAGGTGGTCGACGCGTTCCTCGCGAACACGACCCACAACGACGTCACCAAGAAGCGCTTCGTCAAGCTGCCGAAGGATCGCGTCGAGAAGCTTCGCAACAACATGATCGCCCAGATCTGCAAGGAGTCGGGCGGCGACTGCGAGTACACGGGCAAGTCGATGAAGGATGCCCACAAGGGCATGAAGGTCACCGACGCCGAGTGGAACGCGACCGTGTCGGCGCTGAAGGCCGCGCTCGACGAGAACAAGGTCGGCGAGAACGAGCAGAACGACCTGATCGCCGCGATCGCCCCGATGAAGGACGACATCGTGGAAGTGAAATCGAAGAAGAAGTAACCGCGTCGGCGCTCTTCCGAGAGCGAGACGGGCTCGACAAGGGGCCTCGGAGCCTTGGAGTCGAGATCAGCGTGGTCTCTTCGCCCGCTGCGGGCGGAGAAATCACCTCCTCCGAGGCTCCGAGGCTCCGTGTGATCTCGTCAGGCCGGAGGAGGCGTCGCGGCGGCTTCGGCGCCGCCGGGTGGGGCAGGGGCGTCGGCCGGATCTTCGATCTGGCGCTTGTACCCGCACTCCTTGTCGGCGCATGCGATGTGCGGCTTCGCCTTCGTTCCTCCGATGACGAGGAACTTCGCGTCACACTGCGGGCACGGCTCGGGGATGGGCTTCATCCAGAGCTTGAAGTCACACTTCACCGTCTCGTCGTTGTAGCGGCTGCAGCCGTAGAACGTCTTGCCGCCCTTCTTCTTCGGGCGGACCTCGATGATGTCGCCGCCGCACTTCGGGCAGGGCACGCCGAGCGGCACGGGCCGCGCGTTCTTGCAGGTCGGGTAGCCGGTGCACGAAAGGAACTCGCCGTAGCGACCGCTACGGATCGACATCTTCTTCCCGCACTTGTCGCAGTCGAAGTCGGTCTCGCGCGGGGGCGCCGCGCCGTTGCCGTCCGCGCCCATGTCGCGCGTGGCCTTGCACTTCGGGTAGTTCGAGCAGCCGGCGAACCAGCCATTCTTCGACCAGCGCTTCGACATCTGGCCCCGCGGGAGGCCGTGCAGCTTCTCGTCGCTACCGTCGGGCCCGCAGGCGTCGCAGAACTCGCCCTCCATCAGGACGGGCTCGGGGTTCCAGCGCTTGCCCTTCTTGCCGACGTCGAGCTGCTCGCGGAACTTCTTGTAGAAGCGCGAGAGGAGCACCGTGCGCTCCTCCTTTCCCGCTTCCACCTGATCGAGCTCGTCCTCCATGCTCGACGTGAACGTCGGGTCCATGAACTCGAGGGTGCTCTTCAACAATCCGTCGACCACCATCTTGCCGAGCAGCGTGGGGCGGAACGAGCGACCGTCGACCTTCTCGACGTAGTCACGCGCCTGCACCTTGCTGATGATCTCGGCGTACGTGCTGGGACGGCCGATGCCGCGATCCTCGAGATCGCGAACGAGCGAACCCTCGTTGTAGCGCGCGGGAGGCTGCGTGAACTTCTGCTCGGCGAGCACGCCGGGCGGGCTCGAGAGCTCGAGGACCTCGCCCTCCTTCAGCTCGGGAAGGGACGCTTCACCCTCGGCCTCCTCGGCCTTCGACTCGGCCGTGGCGCCCTCGGCCTCCTCGCCGCCCGCCTGCTGCTCGCCGCCGCTGTCGCCGGCGGAGTAGACCTCGAGCCAACCTGCGAACTTGAGGACACGGCCGCTCGCACGCAGCGTGTAGGCCGAGTCCTTCGCCTTCGCCTTCGCCTCGATGTCGATCGACGTCTGGTCGAAGATCGCGTCCTTCATCTGGCTCGCGACGAACCGATCCCACACGAGCTTGTAGAGCTTGAACTGCTCGTCCTTGAGGTGCTTGCGCACCACCTCGGGGGCGTAGTCGAGCGACGTCGGCCGGATGGCCTCGTGCGCATCCTGCGAGTTCTTCTTCGACTTGAAGACGTTGATGTCCTTCGGGATCGAGTCCTTGCCGAACTTCTCGGTGATGTACTCCCGCGTCGAGGCGATGAACTCCGGCGAAACACGCGTGGAGTCGGTACGCATGTAGGTGATGAGGCCGACCGAGCCGAGCTCCTTGCCGAGATCGACGCCCTCGTAGAGGCCCTGCGCGACCTGCATGGTGCGCTTGGCGCCGAAGCCGAGGCGGTTGACTGCGTCCTGCTGGATCTTGCTCGTGGTGTACGGGGCGTACGGCTTGCGCTTGCGCTCCGAGGTCGTGACCTTCGCGATCCTGTAGGAGGCGTTCTGGAGGTCCGCCTTCACGCGGGCGGCGGTAGCGCCGTCCTTCACTTCGATCTTCTTGCCGTTCTCCTGCGAGAGCCGAGCGGCGAAGGGGTGCTTCTTCGCGGCGGCCGAGCCGTTGGTCTGGCCGGCGGCCTTCACGACCTGCGCGCCGATGTTCCAGTACTCCTCGGGAACGAACGCCTCGATCTCGCGCTCCTTGTCGACGATCAGGCGGAGCGCGACGCTCTGGACGCGACCGGCGGAGAGACCGAACGCGAGCTTCGACCACACGAGGGCCGACACGTCGTACCCGACGATGCGGTCCAGCACGCGGCGTGCCCGCTGGGCGTCGTAGAGGTCCTTGTTGAGTGCCCGCGGCGAGGCGACGCCCTTGAGGACGCCGTTCTTCGTGATCTCGTGGAACTCGACGCGCTTCGCCTTGAGGGGCTTGCCGGTGAGCTCCTCCGCAAGGTGCCAGGCAATGGCCTCGCCTTCTCGATCGGGGTCGGTCGCGAGCAGGATGTCGTCCGCGTCCTTCGCGGCGGCCTTGAGCTCGGCGAGGACCTTCTCCTTGCCCGGGACGATCTCGTAGGTCTCCTTGAAGCCCTTCTCGAAGTCGATCCCCATCTTCTTGGGCAGATCCTTGACGTGACCCTTCGATGCGAGGACCTCGTAGGCCGCGCCCAGGTACTTCTTGATCGTCTTGGCCTTCGCCGGAGACTCGACGACTACGAGTGTCTTGCCCATGCGTTTCTTCGTGACCCCCAAGCCCTGCCAACACCTGAAAGAGCGAGTAGTCCTGATGGGTTAAGTCACCGATTTGCGGCGAAAGAACCGGTCAGGGCCCTCTACTACTACGTCCTTCAAGGACAGCGTCAAGAGCGCCGTTACGGCCGACCTTGCCGGGAGGGCCGTTTGTGCGACGATCCTGTCGATGTGGACCGGTCGCATCAAAACCTTTGAAAAGACTGACTTTTCATCGGATGACCAGGCCCCCGTCTCGGGGGGCTTCGGAGGGGGCTTCCGGGACCCTCGAGAAAAGGGAGCACGACCGTGCTTTTCGGTCTTCGGGGCACCGTGCTGAACGTCGTCGGGCGGATCGAGCTGCAACGCCCGGAAAAGCTGAGCAGCTGAGCAGAGCGGCCGCGCCTTTTCCTCTTCTATCTCCAGCAGGGAGCCCGCGAAGCCGGTCATCCACGGCGCGGACGTCACTGCCCACACCGGACGTCCGAGCGATCGCGCCCATCCTGTCGCGTTGCGGGAGCCGGACTTGAAGTGGGCCTGCACGACCACCAGGACCTCGCTGAGCGCCGCCAGGACCGAGTTACGATAGAGGAGGGAGTCGGTGGTCTGAACCTCGCCGTCGTCGAAGCACCAGATCATCCGGCTCTGCACGGATCGCTCTACCTCGCTGAAGAGCTCACCGTGCTGCGGCGGGTAGACGCGATCCTTGCCGGTTGGGCTCACCACCCACGTCGCGCCACCGCCGGCCAGCGCGCCGCGATGCGCCGCCCCGTCCGCCCCCAGTGCGCCACCCGACACCACGATGATGCCCGCCCTCGCGAGCTTGAAGGCGAGGTCGTACGTGAACGCGAGCGCCTCCTCGGTCGCGCGCCGCGAGCCGACGATGGCCACGGCACGTCCGCCCGAGAGCGGACCGCTCGTGGTCAGGCGTAAGGGCGGGTTGGGGAGCTGGCGGAGGGCGGCGGGGTAGGCGGGGTCGTCGATCGGGATCAGCACGCGCCCTGTTCGGCCGCTCCGCACCGGAGTTGCTACGGGTTGCGATGTTCCTTCGCCGCCGCCTTCACCGCGCTGCCCCGCGCGGCGCTGTTCGGATGCTGGGCGAGATAGGTGGGCGAGAACCGCGACCCGTGTGCCGTGCGCTCGGCCTCGAGGTGGGCGAGGAACCGGAGGAGGCCGAGCGCACCCTCCTCGCTCCTCCCGACGTCGAGCAGGCGGATCGTCGCCTCGGCGTCTCGGGCCGCAGCGGCGCCAGGGTAGAGGCGGGCGGCGGTCTCGAGCGCATGGCGCTGCTCGAGCGGCGTCCATTCGTCGTCGCCGTGCTCGCGCGTCGCGGTGGGGCGGCCGCAGACGAGATCGCCCGCGCGCACGTGGGCGAGCTCGCGCGCCAGCACGAATGCGAGCGCCTCGCGGAGCCGCTGATCGTGCGAGGAGTCCGCGACGGGCGCGGTGAAGAAGCCCGAGGGCGGCGGGACCAGCCGGCGGCCGGGCACCTGCGAACGCGCGACGAACTCGGCGTAGTCCTCGATGGCGTGCGAGCCGTTCGCCTCGTCGTAGCTCTGCGCCCGGGCCACGAGCGAGGCGAGCCGCAGCATGGCATCGGTCACGACGATCACGTAGTCCCCGTCGTCGTCGCACGCCGCCGTCGCGCCGGGATCATGGTCGTTGCGGTCGAACGCGACGTAGATGCCCACGAGGCGGCGGCGATCGCTGGAGGCGAGACCGGCGAAGAGCTTCTTGGCCTCCGCCTCCGTCTTGGCTCGGAGCTCCGGCGTCTCGAGCTCGGGTGCGAGCTCGTCGGCGCTCGCGGACGCCGGGTGCGTGAGGAGAAGGAGGCCGACGACGGTGACGAGGGCCTGGCGCAGGAGGTTCACGAACCCCCGGTTGGTCGCCCGGTGCGCCGGTTGCGTACGAAGCGCTCTACTGGCGGACGAACTTGAAGGGGATGTTCACGGTGGTCGTCGAGCCGGGGGCGCTGAACATCCACCCCTTGACCTGGCCTTCGATGCACTTCGCCACCACCGGATCGTCACCGCTCGAGGAGGTCCCGATGACGTTGCCGCCCGGGCCAACCTGCGCCGTGATCATCACGTTGACGCTCGACTTGGAGTCGCCGCCGCCGCGCTCCCAGCACGTGCGCTTCACGCCGTTCTGGTGCGATGCCACGACGCGCTGCACCGACGACGAATCGAGGCCGCCGCCGCCTGCGCCCGGCGAGGGGCTGCCGCCGCCGACGTTGGGTCCGCCGGCGACCGGACCGAGGCCACCGAGATCGATGCCGCCGCCGGTCTTCGGCGTAGCGGCGGGCGCGGTCCCGGCGGCCGCCTTCGGACCGTTCGCGGCCACCTTCGCGCCCGCCGTCGTCGACGCGGACGCGACGGGCTCGGCGCTGGCGGGCGGAGCAACGTCGTTCTTCGGCTCGGTCGCCACGGGCGCGGTGGGCGTTGGCGGCATCTGGATGACGACCGGCGCGGGCGGCTGCTGACCCTGCTTGAAGACGAAGAACGCCGCGGCCGCTCCGAACACCCCAGTGAAGAGCAAGATCGGCCAGAACCAGAGAGGCACGCCGCGCTTCGGCGAGGCCGGGACCATCGACGGCGCGTAGCTACTGGCGACCGGCGCCGCCGCCGCGGTGCCGCTGCTGCTCGTACCGAGCGGCGCTAGCGGGGGCAGCGCGAACGGATCGGCGACGGGGGCGGGCGTGGTGGCGATCTGCGGAGAGAACGCGGGCTGCGGGTAGGTCGGCGCGAGCGCGGCGGCCGTCTGGCCGAGGGGCGCCGTGTTCGGCGCCAGGTCGTCCATCGACGCCGACGCCGCGACGCGCAGCGGAACGACGTTGCTCCGCCCGGCCGGCTGGAGCGGCCGCGGCGGCTCGTAGCTCGGCTGCGGACCGCGACCGGGTTCGGGTGCGGACGGACGGGGCGCGCCAGCCGGGCGCTGGGGCGCGCGCGGCGGGCTCGAGCCACGCCCCTCGATGGGCGCGGGCGCGATGAGCGACGGACGATTGCCCTGCGCCGCCTCGCGCACGATCGCGGCGAGCTCGGGGATGCTGCGGACCGGCCGCCACTCCTCGAGGCCTTCTTGCCAGCAGAGCGACTCCTCGGTGACGGCGCCGGAGGCCGCCTTGCGACGGAGCTCGGAGATCCGGACCGGACCGACCGGAACGCCGTTGATCGCGACGTACCACTCGTCGGTGACGCTCAGCTCGACGGGGTTGTTCGTGTTCGTCGGCAGCGGGACGGTCTGCGGGCCGTCCTGCACGGTGCGCTGGAACGCGCCCGCGAGGCCGCCGAGGTTCTGTGTCTGCGTGCCGACCATGGGCGCGCGCGGCTTCGCGGCGGAGAGGCTCGTGGCAAGGCCGCTCTTCGCGGCCATCGGGCGCGGCGCCTCGGAGCCGACGTTGGGGGGCGACGTGGAGACGCTGGTCTCGGTGACCGCGGCGCGGACTTCGATCTGGTGGCCGCACTTGCGGCACTTCATGCGGACGGTCTTGCCCGCGACCTTCTCGTCCGCGATCTGGTACTTGGCCTTGCAGTTGTCGCAGAGGAACTTCAAAGGGCTGCAGGCCAGGATAACTACTTTTCAGCCGTCCCGGAATCCTCTTCAGACGCTCGCCGAACCGGGGGGGGTGCCCCGGTCCTAGAGACTAGAGAAGCTTCACGAGGTGAGCTCTGATCGAGTCGCGCGTCTCGGGGTCCGGCGAGAGGTGCACGCACCTCTCCCACATCTCGACGGCCTTGTGACGGAAGCCCGCCTTCTCGTAAAGCACCGCGAGGTTCTTCAGCGCCGGGAAATGCTTCGGATTGAGATCCACCGCGCGTTCGAGCTCCATGATGCCGTCGTAGATCTGCCCCTGTTTTCCGTAGATCAGCGCGAGGTGATAGCGAAGACGGTACGCCAGCGGGTCGACCGTGATGCCCTTGCGGAGCAGCTCGATCGCGAGGTCGATGTCGCCCGCCTTGTAGGCGGCGATCCCATCCTCGAGGTACTTCGCGGCGTTGCGGTTGATCTGCTCCGGATCCAGGTTCGCCGGCCCGCGATCGGAGGGCGCACGTTCGAGCAGTCGCGTCACCTTCGCCAGCATCTCGGCGATGCGGAACGGCTTCTCGATGTAGTCCTCGATGCCGTAGTTCGCCTTGAGATCCTCGGCGATGCGCCAGCCCCGATAGACCGCGCTCATCATGAGGATCGGGATCGACCCGTACTTGTCGCTGCCCTTGAT
>JAYTHX010000199.1:0-5062 GCA_043732195.1 Polyangiaceae bacterium | reverse complement strand
CGGTGCCGCTCCGCCCCGGCGTGAACGTCATCACCGTGGTCGCGCGCGAGAACCCCGACACCGTCGGTCGCAAGACGATCATCGTCCGCAAGGACGGCCCGAACGGCGAGATCCTCCAGACGCCGAAGACCGAAGAAGAAGGCGAATCGGGCGGCGCCGCCGACGACTGATCGCGGGGCGGTGAGAAAGAGAACCGCGAAATCGCGAAATGTCGGCGATGAATCGATTCTCTTTCTCTCGAATCTTTCTAGATGGTCGGGAGGCCGGCGAGCAGGGCGCGGTGCTCTGCCGTGACGCCGTCGCCGTCGGTGATGTCCCAGATCGCCTGGCCGAAGGCGTACGCCTCGTCGGTGTGGCCGAACTCGAGGCGAACCTTCTTCGCGAGGTCGACGAGCTCGAGCAGCTTCGGATCGTTCGTCACGTTGCCGAAGCTGTAGCGGTCGGTGCGGCGCCCGTAGACGCAGTGCTTGTTCGCGCAGAACAGGTTGATCTTGAAGAACGAGGTCTGCCCGGCGGGCAGCGTGAGCTCGTGATCGTGGAGCATCAGGCCGTTCTGTCCGTCGGGCGCCTTCACGAGGAAGAAGAGCCCGGCGGGGAGCTTGAGCGTGATCGGGACGGTGGTCGTGTTCGTGAACCCCATGCACGCGATGATGAGGTCGCTGCCGTATTCGATGGGATCCGATTCCGCCTTGCAGTCGGGCTCGAAGTCGCCGGTGATCTCATCGTTCTTCAGTCTGACGCCCGCGGGCAACGCGAAGGCCGCGCCGCTCGGGGTGGCGTAGGCCGCGTTCTTTCCGGTCTTGCAGTCCCCGGTGCCGCCGCTGCTCGTGCCGCCGCTGGTGCTGCCGGTGCTGCTCGAGCAGGCGGTCATCACGAGGGCCATCGCCGGGACGAGTCGAGCAAGGTAGTTCATGCCTCTCGTCGTAGCGGCTCCCGCCGGTCGGTTCAATGCGGCAGGGAGCGGCGGGGCCCCGCGGCCGGGAGCGGTGTCAGCGTGGTGACGAGGCTCGCGAGCAGCTGCTGGGCCTCGCGTGCGCCGGGCAGGCCGGCAGCGGTGCGGAGATCGTGGTGCGGCTCTCGCTGCAGCGCTCCGGAGAGGTCACGCCGCGCACCGAGCCAGGCGGCCGCGTCCCACGAGAGCGACGCATGCGCCGTCTCGTGGTCGGCGATGCGACGCATGGCCTCGCGCACGGCGTGGCGTGTGGGGGCGCCGAGGGCCGCAAGCTCGCCGGCGAGACGCTCGAAGGCAACGACGCTCGCGGCCTCGAGGTGGCAGACTCCGCGAAGAAGGCGGCGAGGCTGCCCGGCGCGTCGTCGCGTGGGCCTTTGGCGAGCCCGTCCGGGCGGCGTCCGCTGATGCAGGTCGGAGGGCGGTCGACGGCGTGAGCGTCGTCACCTCCCATCCCGAGGCGGTCTTCAGCATCCGGCCGCACCCGGCGACCAGCTCGACGTCGTGGGTGGTGTCGACGGGAGCGAGCATCAGACGCAGCTCTTCTTCGCTCGATCCGGTCTCGATCCGGTCGCCGAACGTCGCGACCAGGTACGTCACGACCGTGGTCGGGGCCATCCCGCTCCCCGTGGAGTGAGAGGCGAAGCCACTGTTCGAGCGGACACGCCGCAGCGCCGCCTCGCAGGTCGGGTGGTCGCTGGCGGTGGCGCACGGAGGCTGCATGAACGAGGCGGCCTCCTCGCGGATCTCGAGGTAGTCCGCCTTGCCCTTGGAGGGATCGAGCGTGAGACCCGCGAGCAGCCTGTCGGTGAAGCCGCGACAGACCTGCACCTCGCCGGCGCGTACGGCAGGGGCGCTCGGGGCGGCCTTCGCGCCCCGGCAACCGCCCGCGACGAGCCCCGCGATCATGGGGAGAGCCGTCTCGAGCCGGAGCAGGTCACGCATGATCTGCCCATCGTACCGGCGCGCGCGCTTCTGTCATCGTGAGCACCTCCGACCGCGCCAGTGCCTTCGCTCGCCTGTGCTACCGTCGCTTTGCGATGCGCTTGCATATCAACGTCGACCACGTCGCCACCGTCCGTAACGCACGCGGAACCCCCTATCCCGACCCGGTCGAGGCGGCGCGCGTGTCTCTCGAGGCCGGCGCGGACGGGATCACGGCGCATCTCCGCGAGGATCGCCGGCACATCCGCGACGCCGATGTCGAGCGTCTCCGCGCCACGCTCCGGACAGTCTTCAACCTCGAGATGGCCGCGACCGACGAGATGGTCGCCATCGCGTGCAAGGTCCAGCCCGACGTCGTGACGCTCGTGCCCGAGCGCCGCGAGGAGCGCACCACCGAGGGCGGCCTGGAGGTCGCGAAGGCCTCGCCCGCGCTGCGCGCGCACGTCGAGCAGCTCCGCGGCGCCGACATCAAGGTGAGCCTCTTCATCGCCGCCGACCTCGCCCAGGTCGAGGCCTCGCACGCGCTGGGCGTCGAGCAGATCGAGCTCCACACCGGCGAGTACGCGCATGCGAACGGTGACGCGGCCGCGGAGCAGCGCGAGCTCGGTCGCCTCGCCGCCGCCGCGCGCCGCGGGCGCGAGCTCGGCCTCGAGATCGCGGCCGGCCACGGCCTCACCACGAAGAACCTGCCCGCGCTGATGGCGATCCCGGAGATCGTCGAGCTCAACATCGGCCACGCGGTGATCGCGGACGCCATCTTCACCGGCCTCCCGGGGGCGGTGCGCGCGATGCTCGCGGCGATCGCGAAGGGGCGCGCGCCGCGATGATCGTCGGGCTCGGCATCGACGTCTGCTCGATCGAGAGGATGCGTCGAGCGCTCGAGCGTCACGGCGATCGCTTCTTCGCGCGCATCTGCAGCGAGGCCGAGCGCGCCGACCTCACGGGGCGCGACATGGCCACCTCGCTCGCCGGCCGCTTCGCCGTGAAGGAGGCGTTTGCCAAGGCGCTCGACGGCGCGAAGGGCGTCGGCTGGCACGAGGTCGAGGTGCGCAGGAGCCCGAGCGGGCGCCCGACCCTCGAGCTGAAGGGCAATGCCGCGGCCATGGTCAAGGACTTCGGCGCCGACACCTGGCACGTGACCATCACGCACGACGCCGGCGTGGCGGTGGCGGTGGTGGTCCTCGAGAGCGGGGGACACCGGAACGTCGCGAAGGAGCGCGCCTCGTGATCCCGGTCCTCTCGCGCGCCCAGATGCGCGCCTTCGACACGCATGCCATCGAGACGTGCAAGGTCCCGAGCCTCGTCCTCATGGAGAACGCGGGGCGCGGCGCGGCGGACGTCATCGAGCGGGAGACGCTCGGGGGTCGCGCCGAGGGCAAGCGGGTCGTGATCGTGTGCGGCTCGGGCAACAACGGCGGCGACGGGTTCGTGGTGGGGCGGCATCTGCTCGCGCGCGGCGCGCGGGTCGAGGCGTGGCTCGCCGGCGACACCGCGAAGCTCACCGAGGACTGCCGCGCGAACCACGAGGCCTTCTCCGGTCTCGGCGGTCGCGTTGCGATCGTGAAGCCGCAGGCGCTCGACCCCCTGCGCGTGGCGCTGGCCGGCGCGGACGTCGTGGTCGATGCGCTCTTCGGCACCGGCCTCGATCGTCCGATCGGCGCGCTGTTCGCGGGCGTGGTGGGCTTCGTGAACGACGCGCGCGCGCGCAAGGTCGCGCTCGACGTGCCTTCCGGCATGAACGCCGACACCGGCGTGATCATGGGCACGGCGGTGCGCGCCGAGCTCACGATCACGTTCGCGCACCTGAAGCTCGGGCACCTGACCGGGCAGGGGGCCTCGCTCTCGGGTGCGGTGCGCGTCGTGGACATCGGCGTCCCGGCCTCGCTGCGCGCCGATCACGCGGCCGGTCTCACCGAGGCGCGCGACGTCCGGGCGCTGCTCCGCGCCCGGCCCGTCGACTCGCACAAGTACCGCGCGGGTCACGTCGCGGTGCTCGCCGGCTCGCGCGGCAAGGTGGGCGCGGCCCTGCTCGCGGCGCACGGCGCGCTTCGTGGCGGCGCGGGCGCGGCGACGATCATGACATGGGCCGATGCGGCGTCGGCCATCCAGGCGCGCGTGGTCGAGGTGATGACGGCGCAGCTCGAGGACGACGCGCCGCTCGCCGACCAGCTGGACACGCTGCTCGATCACAAGCGCGCGGTGGTCATCGGTCCGGGCTTCGGCACCGGTGAGCGCGCGCGCGAGGCGGTGACGCACGTGCTCGCCACGTACAAGGGCCCCATCGTCGCGGACGCCGATGCGCTCTCGATGCATGCGGGGGCGCTCGAGGATTTCGCGAAGGCCTCCGGCCACACCATCCTCACGCCGCACGCGGGCGAGCTCGCGAAGCTGCTGGGCACGACGGCGGAGGAGGTCGACAACGATCGCTTCACGGCGGCCCGCACCGCGGCGGCGAAGGCGCGCGCGGTGGTGGTGTTGAAGGGTCCCTACAGCGTGATCGCCGCGCCCGACGGCCGCGTGGTCGTGAACCCCACCGGCAATCCCGCGCTCGCGACGGCGGGCTCGGGCGACGTCCTCGCGGGCCTCACGGGCGCGCTCGCGTGCTCGCTGCCGCCGTTCGAGGCGGCGTGGTGCGCGGCGTACCTGCACGGCGCGGCGGGGGACGCGTGGAAGGCGAGGAACGGCGACCGCGGTCTCCTCGCGAGCGCGATCGCTGACGAGGTGCCGCCGGTGCTCCGCGATCTGCGCGCGGGCACGGGGTAGGGGAGAGAAAGAGAGATGTATCGCGGGCAGACGTTCGCGTGTCCATCGTGCGGGAGCGCGCTCGAGGGCCTCCGCTCGACGCTGCCGGTCGCGGGGTGCCTCCGGTGCGGCTGGATGTGGCTGGGCCCGGAAGCGACGGTCCACGTCATGCGCGGGCTCGGCGATGCGCTCGAGCACGACGTCGCTGCGCTGAGCGAGGACACGGCGCGGCGATCGCTGGTCCCGAGCGTCGACAGCGGGGTCCGCACGTGTCCGACCTGCAACCTCGTGATGTCGCGCCTCGGGGGGGGGGCCGTCACGATCGACTCGTGCGCGACGCACGGGACCTGGTTCGACCGGCACGAGGTCGGCCATGTGGCGCGGTTATGCCGAAAGCTGCGCGCCGAACAGCATGCCGGCCTGTTG
>JAYTHX010000198.1:0-5070 GCA_043732195.1 Polyangiaceae bacterium | reverse complement strand
GCCGAGGACGGCGGATTACACGGAGCAGCGGACCGTGGGCGGCGACCAGGTGGTCTCCTTCCCGGGCGACGAGCTGCCGGGCGACGTGAACAGCGCCTACGGCTTCACGATCCGCCGCCCGCCGGGCGTGCTGCGGGCGAACCTGATCCGCCCGCGCGTGAACTTCGTCTCGGAGATGCTGAAGAGCGTCGAGAACCTCTGACCGGCGACCGGCGACCGGCGCGGCGGGGGGCGGCGGCGGGCGGCGGGCGCGGTGGTCGGGCAAGGCCAGGGAGGCGGCGCGGCGTCTTGACAGGTCGCGATTTTGGTTGACTGGTTCGACCACTATGCCGCTTCCTCACGCTGGTTGCCGCCGGCGCGCTCGCCGCCACGGCGTCTCTGGTCCCGGCCCGAGCCTCCGCGGGCGAGCTGGTGGCCGTCGCTCCCCCGCCCGCGGACCTTCGCGCCGGTGATGGGCCCGATCTTCTCGGGGTCGGCAGGCGGCGTGAGGTTCACGGGCGCGTTGCTCACCACCGAGAGCGAGTTCGCCGTGTTCGGCATCATGCTCGCGCCGTTCGTCTACGGCTTCTGCACCCTTGCCAGCCTCTGCAGCTTCGCCCGGACATTGAAGTTCCCCGGTTCGGAGTCTGCGTGGAGCGCGTCGTAGATCTCCTGCCTCGACCTCCCGCGGCCTGCGGTCTCGCGCCGAAACCAGTTCGTGAGGAACACGACGTCGAGGAGGTCCTCTGCCGTCAGCTCCACGCTGTTGGGATTCACGTCGTTCTCGGTCCAGGTCGCTCCGAACGCGAGAAGGCAGATGTCGTTGAGCATGTTCCACGCGTAGGCGTACAGGTCTCGGACCTCATCCACCGCTGGCGACTTCGCGGTGCCGTGCTTCTCGCGCTCGTGCGTGCGGTTCTTGTTCCGATCGCGGCGTAGCGGTTCGTTGCGCTTCTCAAACGCCTCAATCAAGTCGTCGGCGTCTACCTCGGTCAGCGCTCGTCCGGCAGCCTTCGGAAACAGCCTTGCTCGGGCGGACGCGTACGCCTCATCCCGCGCATCGTGGCGCGCGAGCTACCGTTGTGATTGCCCCATCGCCGCTCGTCCCAGCGTGCCGGCCCATCTGGTCAACCGCTGGAATTCTCTTCAGAACAGTGAGTGCGAAGGAAGGGACTTGAACCCTTACAGGAGTTACCCCGCCGGAACCTGAATCCGGTGCGTCTGCCAATTCCGCCACCTTCGCCGATGCCGATTCGTGCACCCTAGTCCGTGATTCCGAGGGGGTGCAAGCACTTCCCGCCGAGCTCGCCGCGCAGCATGCGATCGAGACTTCGACCGTCGGTTTCGATTGAGTTCGTCGCCATGCCCGCCTGCGCGTGCATGTTCGGATTGCTGTAGCTCGGGGCGGTGTATGGCAGCGCGCCGAGAGAGCCGTTACCGACGGGAGTGAGACCCCGTCGGTGCATGGCCCAGACAGCTAGGTTGTCCGGCGCGGCGGCGGCAAGCCGGTCGCCTCATCGTCGCCGCGGCGTCCGCGGCGGCGAAGTAGGCTGCGACCCAACCGCGGCGCGTCCAGTCGAGCATCGTGGTCGAAAGCCCGAAGTGCTGCGCGAGCGCGAGCATCGGTCGCCCCGCGGATGGCGGCAAGCCGTCGACGGACACGCTGCCCTCGTCGAAGCAGGTGACGGGGGGGTCGGGCGTGGGAACCTGCACGACGAAGGCGTTCAGGCGCTCGCGGAACGTGCGAGCATGTCGGTCTGCAGCTGCGCTCGCTGCGACCACGGCGCTTGTCCCCGGCTCGCCTGGGCGAGCGCCACACCGACCTTCTGGTAGGCCTCCAAGTCGCGGATCCCTGTCGGCTGAAGGTCCCACTCCGCGTCGGCGTGGCCGCGAAACAGCCACCGTTGCGCCTCGCCCTCCCAGAGCGGGTTGCGCGGGCGCAGCGCCTTGAGCAGCTCCTCAGCGCGAGCGAAGCCGTGATCAGTAACGCCGCGGCGCTTTGCGCCCGGCGCGGCAACGGAGCTCAAGGTGTTCCCATGGCGAGACGTGCTCGGCCACCGCGGCTCCGGCGTTAAGATCGGCCGGCATTCGCACCGGAACGAGCGTGAAGACATCTCGCGCGACGAGATCCTTCGGCTGACCGCACCGAAGTAGAGGCGTCCTTACGGACTTCGCAAGAACTCCGAGCTTATCCACCCGACGCGCCCCGTGCCGTCTTCCTCGCCGCGCACGTGGAAAACGCCTTCGAGGCGCTCAAGGCGCGCACCTCGTTCGATGCGCGTCCCGTGCTCGCGGACGAATGCGGTGAATTCGTTAGCCGTGCCGAGGGCGGCAACCTTGCCCGCGGCTTTTGACGACGCCAGAGAATTGAAGAGATAGGCGTGGTCAATTGCGACGAAGAGCGTCCTGGACGTGTACGGGCGTGCCGGGGGCGCCCGCGCCTCGACCGCCTCACGCGCGGCTAACGCCCGGCCTAGTCCCGGTTGGAGTGCCCTCTTCTTGTCCGCGATCTGTCGACTCATGTCAACGAAGCGCTTCGTCTGCTCGACGCTCGTTCCCTTGAATTCGTCGAGGGCGCGTTGCGCGTTGCCGAGGAGTGCTGATGCCGCCTCGAACTGACCTCGTCCGGCCTTCGCCTGCGCTTCCCCGATCGCCCGCATGATCTCGGGGATCTCCTTGGGGAACGTTTCGACCGCGGCCGCTTCTCTGCCCGCTGCCACCTTGGCTTCGCAGGCTCGCTCCTCGACTTCGCTCTGCCGCTTCATTTCGACTTCGCGCGCTCCTGCCTCAAGCACCCGCGCGTACACCTCACTCTGCAAGACGCTGAGCTCCGTAGCCGTCGGCTTGCACTCTCGCTCAAACCCGGCAATCGCGGCGCGTGACGCACCGAAGTCATTCTCTCCCGCGCGTGTCGCTGGCTGGCCACGCAGCATGGCGCAGCGGGCCTCCATTGCCATGTCCGCTCGATGTGCCGCGACTCGACCGAGCACGCTGCCCAGGATGACGCCGGCGAGCGGCAAACCAACGGCGAGTGGGGTTCGCCGCAGCGTCCGCGTCAACGTCGTGATCGGTACGGGAAGATTCTCAGCAGCGCCGAGGCCCAAGAGCACCAGACCCGTCGCAGCGAGGCCGGTTGCGCAGACGGCCGACGGCCATCCGCGCGTAAACAAGAACGCCGCCAAGGCCGCCGTTTCGAGGACGCTGACCCAGCCGAGCAAGATTCCAACGCGTGCGGCAGTGCTCCGAGGCGGAAGGACGGTGGGGCCTCTGCCTCCTGCGCCCTCTGCACGACGAACGACCTCGGCATCGTGCTCCGCTCCCCGCCCCAGCAGAGGGCTACCGCCAGCGGTTCGGCACCGAATCCCCGGTGTGAGCTCATCGTGGCGGACGGTGACGGCTCGCCCGTACGCACGCACGGCCCTCGAGGCGCAGCGCCAGGGGGCAGCGCGCGCCAGCTGGGCGGGGCGTCCTTCCCGTCGCATGGGCCTCCGCCTCCGTGACTCCAGCAGAGGGCATGCCAGGCCTCACGATCGAACGGATCAACCCCCACAACGGCCCGTTGCGGCGTGGTAGAACCGAGAGCGCGTGCTGCCCCGCTTCCTCCTCGTCCCCTCGTTCGCGCTCCTCGTCCTCGGTGGGCTCGGTGGGCTCGGGGCGGCGACCCCTGCCCTCGCGCAGGACGCGCAGGCTCAGGGTCGAGCCCTCTTCAACGAAGGCACCGCGCTCTTCGCCCGCGCCGATTACGAGGCGGCGTGCCCGAAGCTCGAGGCGAGCCTCAAGGCGTACCCGGGCATCGGCACGCGCGGGAAGCTCGCCGAGTGCTACGAGAAGCTCGGTCGCTACGCGAGCGCGTGGGCCGCATACCGCGAGGTCGCGCAGCTCGCGATGCGCAGCGGCGACCCCACCCGCGAGCAGGTCGCGAGCGCGCGCGCGAAGGCGCTCGAGCCGAAGCTCTCGTACGTCACCATCTCGCTCTCGCCCTCGAACGACTCGCCGGGCCTCGTGATCAAGCGCGGCGGCGTCGAGCTCGAACGCGCGAAGCTGGGCTCCGCCGAGCCCGTGGACTCGGGCGCGATCGCCGTCGAGATCAGCGCGCCCGGACGCAAGACGTTCAGCACGCAGCTCACCGCGGTGCAGGGACAGTCGGTGAAGTTCGACGTTCCGCCGCTGCTGCCGAGCGGCGGGGACAGCGCGCCGCCGCCCCCACCGCCGCAGCCGCCGAAGGAGACCTTCACCGAGCCGCCGAGCTTCCACGGGGATCCTCCGGCCTGGCAGAAGCCGACCGGCCTCGTGCTGCTCGGCGTGGGCGTCGTCGGCCTCGGCGTGGGCACCGTGTTCGGACTCTCGGCGAAGTCGAAGTACAGCAGCGCGTTCGACGCCGGCGGCGGCTGCGACCGCGCGACGAAGCAGTGCGATGCCCCGGGTCAGGCGAGCATCGACGACGCGCGCTCCAAGGCCACGCTCTCCACGGTCCTCTTCGCGGCCGGCGGAGCGCTCACCGTGGCCGGCGCGATCATCCTCATCACCGCGCCCTCGTCCCGCGCGCGCGCGCTCACGGTCGCGCCCACGGGCCATGCGGGCGGCGGCGGCCTCTCGCTCAGCGGCACGCTCTAGCGATCAGATCACGCCCGGCCAGTGGGCCCCGAGGTTCTTCAACGCATCGTCGACGCGCGCTCGGAGCGCGCCGTCGAGCGGCCCGGCCGCCACGGCGGCGACGGCCTCCGCGAGATGGGCCACGCGTGACGTTCCCACGAGCGCGCTCGTCACGCCGGCCGCGAACACCGCGAACCGCACGCACAGCTCGGGCCACGACAACGGCGCCGGATCGATCGCGAGCGCGCGCGATCGCTCCCAGTAGCTGCGAACGTCCGGCGCTTCCGGCGCCGACGCGTGCCGCCACGCGCCGTTCGCGAGGGGCCGCTTCGCGAGCACCCGAGGCCACGCGCGGCGGCGTCGGGGATCGCCCAGTCCAGCACGCCGCGGTCGAACGGGCGTACGCCCCTTACGAAGAGCGTCGTTGCGTGACTTCGTAGGCATTCGCATGCTCCGCGCGGAAGCGAAGGGTCGTTCAAATGACTACAGGAAGACGGT
>JAYTHX010000197.1:0-5077 GCA_043732195.1 Polyangiaceae bacterium | reverse complement strand
CGGCCTCGGAGGGATCGTGCTCGACCGCGCGCCGCGCGACCTCCCCGGCCCGCCGCAGGTCGCCGATGTCGAGCGCGTTCGTCACCTCGGCGCGCTCGCCACGCGCCAGCTCGCACGCCTCGACGACCGGGACCGCCCCGGTGAGCACCGCGCTCCCGACCGCCGGCGCAGGGGCGGGCGCCGACGGCGGCGGCGGCGCAGGCGACGCGACCGCGACCTGCGCCGGCGCGGCCGAGGACAGCACCGGGATCCAGTGCCGGACCGCGTACACCGCGAAGGAGAGGAACAACGCGACGCTCGCGGCGAGCGCGAACCACGGCGCCCCCGACCCGGCCGCGGCGCGCACCAGCTCCGGCGCGACCTCTGGCTCCGGCGCGACCTCTGGCTCCGGCGCGACCTCTGGCTCCGGCGCGACCTCTGGCTCCGGCGCGACCGAGACGAGGCGCGGGATGCTCGTCACCGACGCGCCCGGCAGCGCCAGCGGGATGTAGGAGCGGAAGCGAACGTGCGAGTCCGCCGTGACGCTGCCGTCGGTCCCCACGCGCGGCGCGGCCTCGAGCGGGGCGCTGCTCCGGCGCACCCGCGGGTGATGCTTGCCCGTTCGTCTCACGCGGAGGCCACCGGCGATCTTGGCACTACGACGAGTGTATCCCGCCGATCGCCCGCACGCCGCCGCGCATGACGCGATCGGGGAGACCTGCGCCTGCCTCACCCGACCTCGGCCCCCTCACGACCCCGCGCTCGCCAGCGCCGCGTACACCGAGGGTGTGCGCGCGATCGGCACGGCCAGCGTCGTCGCGCGATAGAGCTCGCCGGCGGGCGACAGCTTCTCGATCACGCTCACCGCGTCGACCTCGGGACCGAAGAGCACCGGCAGCGACGCGAGCGGGTCGCTGGCGACGGGGTACCGCATCCGCAGACCTGGAACGCGCCCGAGCGCCACGCGCAGGCAGAAGCTGCGCCGCGCCCGCGCCCGCCACAGCGCGACGCCGACGAGCGCGACGCCCCCCGCGATGCCGAGCGCGACGCTCCCCGGCGTCGCCACCTCGTAGCCGAGCAGGCCGAGCTCCACGACGACGAGCCAGGCCCCGCCGATCCCGAGCAGCGTGTCGCCGGCGGCCTCGTCGCGCCGGACCGCGAGCATGGCGGTCGCGATCAGCACCGGCGACGTGACGAGGAACGTGAGCCCGCTGCACACGAGCGCGATCAGGATCGCGGCGTCGCGCCAGCGGCCTCCGCCTTCGATCACCACCGCCAGCCCCACGTGGAGCAACAACGCGACCGCGAGCGCGGTCAGCGCAGCGCGCGTCCGCCGACGCGCGAGGAGTGACGCCGCCACCGAGGCCCCGAGCGTGGGCAGGCCGCCGAGGAGCAGGAACAAGATCACCCCGTCGGGGTCCTTCGCGGCGCCCTGCGCGACGCCCACCAGCGCCGTCGCCACGATGAGCAACGGCGCGAGCCATTCGATTCCGAGGAGCGAGCGAGGGAGGCGCGAGCGGTTCATCGGTGCTGCGAGAGCTTGCGCTGGCGGGCCGCGCTCGCCCGTGAAACGTGTGTGAAATCCGATCGTGGACGGCCACGCGGACCACGGGGAATGCGCGCGCCAGGCGCCCTGTCTATCCCGCGGATGAGCGCGTATCGCCAGGAGCCCGACGACGACCCCGGCCGCGCCCTCGCGATCACCATCGAGCCGGACCACCGCCGCAGGAACCGCCTCCTCGCGTTCGCCGCCGGCGTCGTCGCGACGCTCGGCGCCGGCCTGACCTCCGACGCCGCCCGCACGTGGATGGCGCCGAGCCATCCCTGGCCCAGGGTCGACGAGCTCTTCACGCGCGACCGGCCAGACCGCCCTCGCCGCGTCGAGGGTGACCTCGTCGTAGGCTCGATGGTGCGCATGGAAGGGCCGTGCGAGTACCGCTTCGCGATCGAGAGCCGGGGCTTCCGCATGCCGGTTCGCTACCCGTCGTGCATCCTCTCCGACCCGCTGGCCGAAGCGGTGGAGGACAACGAGCCCGTCGCCATCACCATCGACGGCACCCTTGGACCGAGCGGCTTCGTGGCGAGCGCCGTGCTCGCCCGGACACCGAGCTGCTGCTTCTGCAGCCCCGAAGCGCGACGTGAGCAGCGCAAGGCCCAGCGCGAACGCGCCGCCGCGGGCCGCGACTAGCGAGATCTCTCAGTCCGCGGCGCGCTCGATGCACTCCACGAGGCGCGGCGCGATCGAGACGAGGTCTTCCTTCGGCAGCTTCTGGCTTCCGGGGTGCGAGTCGGTGCCCATGAGCGACGAGAACACCCCCGACGCGCGGAGCGACTCCAGCGCGTCCCCCGGGAGCACGAGGTGGCTGGCGATCGCGTGCACCTTGGTGGCCCCGGCAGCCAGGTACGACTTTGCGGCCTGCACGAGGGAGGAGCCCGTGCGGATCATGTCGTCGTAGACGACGACCTCCTTGCCACGCACGTCGGCGTTGACGCCGGTCACCGCGAGCGCGCCCGAGCTCGAGTCCCGCTTCTTGTAGACGAACGCAGGCTCGACGTGGAGGTCACGGGCAAGGCTCTGCACCCACTTCGCGCGGCCGGCGTCACACGCGCCGAGCACGAAGCTCGTGTTGCCGATGCCCATGCGCTCCTGGATCTTCTTCGTGACCATCGGCGCGCCGTAGATGTGGCGCGTGAGCACGCGATCATCGAGATAGAACTCGATGCCGTCGGTATGGAGGTCGAAGAGGAAGAAGCGCGTTCCGCCCTCGGGCGACGGGATCGAGGAGAGGAGCCGGGCCCGTGACTTCGCGACCACCACCTCGCCCTCGCGGACCGCCCGCTCCATGGTCTGGTAGCCGAAGTACGGGATCACGATGGCCAGCGATCGGGCGCCGGCGCGGGCGATGCCGGAGGCGAGGTCGAACACCTCGAGCACATCCATGTCGGTCGCCGTCCCGCCCAGCACGATCACATCCCGGCCCCACAAGTCCGAGAGGATCCGCAGGTAACGCTCGCCGTCCGGGAAGTGCTTTCGCTCGGTCTTTCCCTGCTCGAAATCGCCGTGCTCGAGAAAACTCGGTTCCAGGTAACCATAGGACGGGATGGTGAAGAGGAGGCGGCGCGACATCGCAGGCGTAGTAGCACTGGTCGGTGTAAGATTCCGCACGTGACGACGACTTCCCCTCGCCTCCTTTCCTTCGTCCGGTTCCTCCTCCTGACCCTGACGCTCGCCCTCGCGAGCCTCGGCGCCGCAGGCTGCGCGTCGAAACCGACGATGAAGCTGAATCACGCCGAGATCAGCGGCATGAGCCTCGGCTTCCCGCCGCAGGTCGGCGTCGTCATGACGATGGTCATCGACGTCTACAACCCGAACTCGTACGACGTCGCGATCCGCGCGATGCGCGGCAGCGCGATCCTCGCGGAGAAGTACACGCTGCCCATCGACTACCGCGCCGGCACCGAGGGCGTGTGGCTCGCGGCGAAGGAAACGACCACGGTACGCATCCCCGTCAACGTCCCCCTCGACCTCGCGATCCTTCTCCTCAAGGAGTCCTACTCGGCGCCCACCGTGCCCTTCCACGTCACGGGCACCGCCGACGTCACCGCCACGCGCACGTTCCAGATCGAGAAGGACAACTACTCGGTCGACGAGAGCGGAACGTTCACGCGCCAGCAGCTCGAGCTGGCCGTCCCCCACTTCTGAACCGGAAGCACGAATGGCATACGACGAGCAGAAGCGCGCCTGGCAGGCGAGGGTCGAGGCAATCGAGGCGAAGGACCGGCCGCGGCCGCGCCTCCCCAACCTCTCGGGCCACGCGGACGTCGCACCGCTCTACGGCCCCGACGACGTCGCTGGTCTCGACCCCGCCCGCGATCTCGGCTTCCCCGGCAAGCCGCCGTTCACGCGCGGCGTGCAGCCGAACATGTACCGCGGTCGCTACTGGACGATGCGCCAGTACGCCGGCTTCGGGACCGCCGCCGAGTCCAACGAGCGCTACCACTATCTCTTGAAGCAGGGCCAGACCGGCCTCTCGGTCGCGTTCGATCTGCCGACGCAGATGGGGCGCGACTCGGACGACGAGCGCAGCCTCGGCGAGGTCGGTCGGGTCGGCGTTGCCATCGATTCGATCGACGACATGCGCGCGCTCATGAAGGGCCTGCCGCTCGACAAGATCTCGACGTCGATGACCATCAACGCGACGGCCTCGACGCTCCTCTGCCTCTACATCGCGGTCGCCGAGGAGCAGGGCGTCCCGCGCGACAAGCTGCGCGGCACGATCCAGAACGACATCCTCAAGGAGTACATGGCCCGGGGGACGTACATCTATCCCCCGCGCCCGTCGATCCGGCTCATCACCGACATCTTCGGCTTCTGCGGGCGCGAGGTCCCGTCGTGGAACACGATCTCGATCAGCGGCTACCACATCCGCGAGGCCGGCTGCGACGCGGCACAGGAGGTAGCGTTCACGCTGGGCGACGGCATCGCCTACGTGCAGGCGGCGATCGACGCCGGCCTCGACGTCGACAAGTTCGGCGCGCAGCTCTCGTTCTTCTTCAACGTGCACAACAACGTCATCGAGGAGGTCGCGAAGTTCCGCGCCGCCCGGCGGATGTGGAGCACGATCATGGATCAGCGCTTCGGCGCGAAGACCGAGCGCGCGCGCGCTCTCCGCTTCCACGGCCAGACCGCGGGTATGACGCTCACCGCGCAGCAGCCGCTCAACAACGTGGTGCGCGTCACCATGCAGACCCTCGCGGCGGTGCTCGGCGGATGCCAGTCGCTCCATACCAACAGCTATGACGAGGCGCTCGGCCTCCCCACGAGCGAGGCGGTGACCATCGCCCTCCGCACGCAACAGATCATCGCGAACGAGTCGGGCGTCGCGGACTTCGTCGACGCGCTCGGCGGCTCGTACGCCATCGAGTCGCTCACGAACCGCATCGAGAACGAGGCCAACAAGTACCTGGCCCGCATCGACGAGCTGGGCGGCATGGTCTGCGCCATCGAGCAGGGTTACCCGCAGCGCGAGATCCAGAACAGCGCCTACGCCTACCAGGTCGAGGTCGAGCGGAAGCAGCGCATCATCGTCGGCGTGAA
>JAYTHX010000196.1:0-5078 GCA_043732195.1 Polyangiaceae bacterium | reverse complement strand
TTCGAGCGCGATCGCCGTGACCGTCAGCTCGCGCGCCACGGCCGCTCGCACCCGCGCCGCATCGAGTCGGTCGCCGTTGACCTCCACGACGTGGACTGCCGCCGCGGCCGGCGACTGGGCCATCGCAGCGCGCGCCGGGAGGAAGAGGAGCAAGCAGCAGAGGAAGGCAAGGAGCAGCGAAGTGCCATCGGCAATACCGGAGAGTGCCCGCGCAGAGCCGCCCCGTTCAATCGAATGCTTCGAAAGGCAGCCGGCTCAACCATCGCGCCAGCACCGCGAGAGCTCGACGAGCATCGTCTCGCAGTTGCCGAGGCCGTCCACGCCGTTCTCGAAGCGCCGCGACAGGCGATCGGGGGTCAGCTTGTAAGGGCTGCGCGGCTGCTTCACGAGCTCCAGGATCTTGCGCGGATCGAGCGACGTGTCGTCGCGGAGGTGGAGCACGACGCTCTTCGCCGTCGCCTCGCACGCCAGCACGCGCATCTTTCGCAGCTCGCACTTCATGGTCATGAGGCGCACGAGGCAGCGCGCCTCGGGCGGCGGAGCGCCGAAGCGATCTTCCATCTCGACCGCGATCTCCCCGACGTGCGCTTCGTCGTGCGCGCTCGCGAGGCGCTTGTAGAGCGAGAGGCGCACGCCGACGTCCGCGACGTAGTCGTCGGGCAGGAGGGCCGTGATGTCGAACGAGAGCTCGGGGTCGACCTCGTGGATCACCGTCTCGCCGCGCAGCTCGTGGACCGCGTCGTCGAGCATCGAGCAGAACATGTCGAGCCCGACGCTCGCCACGTTGCCGGACTGCTCTGCGCCCAGCAGATCACCCGCGCCGCGCAGCTCGAGATCGAGGCTCGCGATCTTGAAGCCGCTGCCGAGCTCGGTGTGGCGCTCGAGTGCCTCGATACGCGCCCGCGCGTCGTCGGTCATCTTGTTGGGCGGCGGCACGATCAGGTAGCAGTACGCCCGCTCCTTCGAGCGGCCCACGCGGCCGCGCAGCTGGTAGAGCTGCGCGAGGCCGAAGAGGTCGGCGCGGTCGATGATGATGGTGTTCGCGCGCGGGATGTCGAGGCCGCTCTCGATGATGGCGGTCGCGCAGAGGATGTCGTAGCGACCCTCCACGAAGTCGAGCATGGTCTTCTCGAGCACGGTCTCGCCGCCGGCCGCCGCGGCCGACGTACCCTTGCCGGCCATCTGCCCGTGCGCCACGGCGATGCGCGCGTCGGGGAAGAGCTGATGGAGGCGCTGCGCCTTCTCGTAGATGCCCTCGATGCGGTTGTAGACGTAGAAGACCTGGCCGCCGCGCGAGAGCTCACGGCCGATCGCCTCCTGGAGGACGCGTTCATCGAACGCGGTCACGAACGTGCGCACCGCGCGGCGATCGACGGGCGGCGTGGTGATGAGCGAGAGGTCGCGGACACCGCTGACCGCCATCTGCAGCGTGCGCGGAATCGGCGTGGCGGAGAGCGTGAGCACGTCGACCTGGGTGCGCAGCGCCTTGATGCGCTCCTTGTGCGTGACGCCGAAGCGCTGCTCCTCGTCGACCACGAGCAGGCCGAGGTTCTTGAAGTGGATGTCCTTCGAGAGGAGTCGATGCGTGCCGATCACCACGTCGACCTTGCCGTCCTTGAGGCGCGCGAGCGTCTCGTCCGACTCTTTCTTGCCCTGGAAGCGCGAGAGCGCGCGGAGCGAGATCGGGTAGTCGCGCATGCGCGCCTCGAACACGCGGAAGTGCTGCTGCGCGAGCACCGTGGTCGGGCAAAGCACCGCCACCTGCTTGCCGGCCATCGCCACGCGGAACGCGGCGCGGATCGCCACCTCCGTCTTGCCGAAGCCCACGTCGCCGCAGACGAGGCGGTCCATGGGACGCGCCGTCTCGAGGTCCTTGTTGACCTCCTCGATCGCGCGGGCCTGATCTTCGGTCTCGTCGAACGGAAAGGTGGCCTCGAAGGCGCGGTAGTCGTCGGTCGCGGGCTCGATGGCGTCGCCGGGCTGCGCCTGGCGCTCCGCGTAGAGTCGGAGCAGCTCGTCGGCCATCTGCTTGACCGCCTTCTCGACGCGCGACTTCGTCTTGGCGAAGGTGGCGCCGCCGAGGCGATCGACCTTGGGCTCGCCCGACTCGCCGCCCGAGAACTTCTGGATCTGGTTGAGGCGGTAGACCGGGAGATAGAGCTTGTCCCCCGAGGAGTACTCGACGACCAGGAGATCCACGGTGAGCCCGCCCACCTCACGGTGCACGAGCCCCAGGTAGCGACCGATGCCGTGCTCGACGTGCACGACGTAGTCGCCGACGTTGAGCGAGCGGAGATCCTCGACGAACGGGCGCGCGTTGTCGCGACGGGATTTGCGCTCGCGCACGCGGTGGGCGCGGCCGCCGAAGATCTCCTCTTCGGTGACGATCACGAAGCCCTCGCCGGGCAGCACCACGCCGCGGCTCAGCGGCCCGACCACGATCTGCGCGTCGATCTCGTCCTCGCCGGCGCCCGCGCGCTCCACGCGCTCGTGGAGCCACGCCGGATCGAAGGCTGCGGCGCGCACGCGGCAGCGCAGATCCTGGTGGCGGAGCAGCCCGGCGAGGCGCTCGGCCTGGGTCTGCGCGCGCGCGGTGAGGAACACGCGGAGCCCGTGGTCCTTCCAGTGACGGATGCGGCGCGCCACCGGCGCGAGCGTCCCGCTTCGCCCTTTCGTGGAGCGCGAGGCCTTCACGGCGCGCGTCAGGTCCTCGTGGTCGGAGGATGCAAGATGCACGCTTTCGCGCGTGACCTCGAAGCTCGCGAGGCCCTCCGCCTCGCCCGCCACGGGCGCGCCGTGCACCACCGTGACCTGCCTTCGGGCGAGGTCGGCGACGATCTCGGCTTCCTCGAGGAAGAACGTGGTGGGCAGGAACTGCGGCTCCGACCCCTTCGCCGCGGCATCGGCGGTGGCGCGCCCCAGCTCGTCGAGCACGATGCGCGTGATCGACGACGGGTTCGTGAGCACGAAGCGCGCGTCGTCCGGGAGGTAGTCGGAGAGCGCGGCGAGCCGGTCATAGTAGGCCGGAAGGAACGCGTCGGCCCCGAAGAACGCGCGGCCGCTCGTGACGTCGTCGACGAGGAGGCGCGTCTTCATCGTCGGCCAGTCGATCATGTCGGCCAGCTGGAGGACGCGCATGCGCGCGCGATCGACATGCTCCTTCGTGAGGATGGTGTCCCGCGCGGGCGGTAGCCACAGCTCCTTCAGCGTGATGTCGGGCCGCGTGGTCTGCGCCGTGGGATCGAACGGCTTGATCGACATGACACCGTCGCCGTAGAGCTCGATGCGCGAAGGCTCCTCCGCGCCAGGAGGCCAGACGTCGAGCAGGGAGCCGCGCACCGCGATCGTGCCCGGATCCTCGACGACGGGGACGCGCAGGTAGCCGCCCTCCACGAGATCGCGCACGAGCCGCTCGCGATCGAGATCGGTGTTGGGCACGACGCGGTGCGTGTGCGCGCGCACGATCGCACGCGGGACGAGCTTGCGCGCGAGCGCGGCGGCGGCGATCACCAGCACCCGGAACGGGCGGTCCGCGGCGAGGTGCCCGAGCGTGGCCATGCGGCTGAGCGCGGCGCGGCGGTCGGGGTTCACGTCGGCGTAGGGCGAGGTCTCCGCGGTCGAGAGCACGAGGACCTGGTCGCCCTCGCTCATGTCCTCGTCGGCGCTCTCCGCACGGCCGAGGAGGAACTGCACGTCCTTGGCGAGGCGGCGGGCCGCGTCGACGTCGTCGGCGACGACCACCACCGGCCTGCCGCCCGCGCGCACGAGCGCGCTGACCACGAGGGCGTCCGCACATCCACGAACACCCGCGACGTCGAGCCGCGGCGCGGTCGCCGCACGCGCCGCGATCTCGGACAGGCGCGTGACGATGACGCCGTCGTCCGGGAGGACGGACGGCAGCACGTCGAGCTCCGGCATCTCGACCACGTGCCTCTTCTAGTGAAGAGGAGCCCACACTGCAATCATCAGCGGTGCGGAGACAGGCAGCGCTAGCGCTTCGCTCGAGCCCACACCCGGAAGCCCGCGGGGATCACCACCAGCGCGCAAACCAGGCCTGCGGCAGAGCCCAGCGCTCCGACCTTGCCCACGTCGACCAGCCCGCCGAAGCGGCAGATCACGAGCGCGCCGAAGCCCGCTGCGGTGGTGAGCGCGGTCGTCGCCGCGAGCGGCGCTTGCTCGGCGAGCGCGACGTCGACCGATGCCTTGCGCCTGGTGGCCTCCAGCAGGAAGAGCACCTCGTCGAGCGTGATGCCCAGCAGCACCGGCAGCACCAGCGCGTCGTAGACGTGCCAGCGCACGCCGAAGAGCCGCGTGAGGAGCAGAACGATCGCGATCTCCACCACGAGCACGAGCACCGCCAGGGCCACCGCGCTCACGCGCCGGAGGGAGATGCCGAGCACCACCAGGACCATCGCGAACGCCGCCAGGAGCACGCGCGGCAGGTCACGCGTCATCGCGTCGCGCAGGGAGACCTCGAGATCGGCATAGCCGGTGAGCACGGCCTCGGGATCGGCGGCGCGGAGCGTGGCGCGAGCCTCCTCCTGTTCGGCGACGTTCCTCGTGAGGCGCACGAAGGTGACGGCGAGCGTCCCGCGATCGTCCTGACCGAGATGGCGCCGCTTCACCCATTCCACGGCGGGCTCGGCGCTGGTCGCCACGTCGCCGGCGACCTGGCTCGGATGGGCGAAGGCCTCGAGCGCGGGCTCGAAGGCGGCCGGCGTGAAGCCCTCCTCCGCGAGCATGCGCTTCAGGAGCGGCACCTTCGCCGGCAGATCGAGCGTATCGCGGATGCCCAGGCGCACGCGCTGCGCGGCGATCGAAGGCGCGATGGTGCCGAGCGCGTCGAAGCCCTCGATGGTGCCGCTCGCGGCCAGCCGCTCCGCCACCTCGGCGACCGCGTCGGCGCGGGCGCGGGCGCGGGACGCGTCGGCGTCGGCCGAGACCACGAGGAGCTGGCCCTTCGTGCCGCCGAACGTCGCGTAGATCTCGTCGTAGGTGGCCATCGCGGGGAGCGTGCCTGCATCGAGCGCCACCACGCCGTGATCGAGCTTCGGCGCCCCCAGCGCGAGCGCCAGCGC
>JAYTHX010000195.1:0-15435 GCA_043732195.1 Polyangiaceae bacterium | reverse complement strand
GAGAGCGAAGCTTCACCCGGGCCGCCGAGGCGCTGGGCATGCCGAAGTCGACGGTCAGCGAGCGCGTCGCGCGGCTCGAGGCCCAGCTCGGGGTCCGGCTCCTCGAGCGCACCACGCGGAGCCTGCGCCTGACGGTGTCGGGCGAGGCCTACTTCGCCCGCGTCGCGCGCATCGTCCAGGAGCTCGAGGAGGCGGAGGCCGCGGTCACCGCTGCCCACAAGCTGCCGCGCGGCGTCCTGCGCGTCGCCTCTCCGCTTCTCTTCGCGCAGGTCTTCCTCGCCGACGTCGTCTCGGAGTACCTCATGAAGTTTCCCGAGGTGCATGTCGAGCTCGTCGCCGCCGATCGGTCGTTCGACATCCTCGAGGAGAAGCTCGACGTCGCCATCCACGTGCTGGGCGCACTCGACGCGCAGCTCGTCGCGCGCAAGCTCGCGATCGGCGATCGCTACTGCGTCGCGAGCGCCGAGTACGTGGCGCAGCACGGCCTACCCGGGGCGCCGGCGGACCTCGCAGCGCACGCGTGCGTGGTGATGGGGCCGACGCGCAGCATCACCTGGACGTTCGAGTCGGAAGGTCAGACGCGCGCGGTCGCGGTGGTGGGGCGCTATTCCGTGACGTCGATCGAGCTCGTGCACCGCGCCACGCTCGCGGGGCACGGCATCGCGATCCTGCCGGCGTTCATGTGCGGGCGCGATCTCACCGCCGGGCGCCTCGTGCGCGTCCTCCAGCCGTGGAGCGCGGGCGACATCGCGATCCACCTCGTCTATCCAAGCCACCGGCACCTCCCGGCGCGCGTGCGCTCGTTCGTCGATCTCGTGCTCGAGCGGTTGCCGACGTTTCCCCTGCGCGCCGGGTCCGAGCTGCCCCCGTAGCGCGCGAGCTAGATCCCGAGCTTCCAGCTGCTCGCGTCGCCTGTGTCGAGCACCTCGACACCCCAGTCCGACAGCTGCTTGCGGAGCGCATCGGCGTGCGCGAAGTCCTTGCTGGTGCGGGCCTCGCTGCGCGCGCGGATCTTCGCGTCGACCGCGGCCGCCTCGAGGCCGCGCAGGCGGAGGCGCCGCTGGCGCGTGCGTGACCAGTAGTCCACCGACTCCGCCTGCATGAGCCCGAGGGGGGCACACGCCGCGTCGAGCGCGCGGATCGCCTTCGCCGCGAGCGTGCGGACCGCGTCGTACTTCGCGGGGTCCTTCTTGAGCTTCGGGACCTGCATGACGATCTCGTTCGCCGCCTTGCCGAGCTCGGCGAGCACGGAGAGCGCCTGGGGCGTGTTGAGATCGCGGTCGAGCGCGTTGAGCACGGCCTCGCGCGCCTCGTCGACGACCTTGGCCTGGCCCTGGAGGACGTTCGAATCGGCGGCGGTCGCGCCGTCGGCGGCGGCCACCAGCGCGTCGCGCGTCGTGTAGAGGTAGTCCATCCGGCGCTCCGCCTCGTCGACGCCGGGGAAGACCACGCGTCCGTCGTCCCGCTTCTCCACGTCGAACGAGAGCGGGCCGCGGTAGTGCGTGCCGAGCGCGTAGTAGCGGAAGCCTTCGGGGTCGTTGCGCTCGAGCAGGTCCTTGATCGTCACGAAGTTCCCGAGCGACTTGCTCATCTTCTCCTTGTCGATCTCGAGGAAGCCCGCGTGCATCCAGTAGGTCGAGAGCTTCGGGCCGGTGATGGCCTCGCTCTGCGCGATCTCGTTCTCGTGGTGGGGGAAGACGAGGTCCATCCCTCCGCAGTGGATGTCCATGTGGTCGCCGAGGTGGCGCCGCGCCATCGCGGAGCATTCGATGTGCCAGCCCGGCGAGCCCTTGCCCCACGGGCTCTCGAACCCGAACGGCTCCGTACCGGCGGCCTTCCAGAGCGCGAAGTCGGCGGGGTCCTTCTTCACGTCCGACGAGCCGGCGGAGAGGCGTTCGCTCGCGCCCGCGCGGAGCTCCTCGAGGTTGCGGCGGGAGAGCTTGCCGTAGTCGGAGAAGCTCTTCACCTCGAAGTAGACGTCGGTGCCGTCGGGGGTCTGTGCGACGTAGGCGTTGCCCTTCGCGATCAGGTCCTCGATGAGCGCGATGATGTCGTCCATGCTGGTCGACACGCGCGGCTCGAGATCGGGCTTCATGCAGCCGATGGCCGCGAGATCGTGGTCGGCCTGGACGCTGAAGCGCCGCGATAGCTCGAGCGGTTCCTCGTTGTTCTCTCGCGCGCGCTTGACGATGTTGTCGTTCACGTCCGTGACGTTGCGGCAGTGCGTGACCTTGTAGCCGCGGGCGCGCAGGAAGCGGTTCAGCACGTCGAACGTGGTGTACGTGCGCGCGTGGCCCGCGTGCGCGAGGTCGTACGTCGTCATCCCGCAGACGTAGAGCTTCACCTCACCCGGCGTGAGGGGGACGAAGTCTTCGACCTTCTGCGTGAGCGTGTTGTAGAGGCGGACGGGCATTTCCCCCGAGGATATAGCGCGATCGGCGCTCCCGCCGTGCTATCAAATCGCTCGCGATGCAGCTCCAGCTCCTGCCCCTGCTCCTGCTCGGAGCGTGCGGCGGGGCACCGAGGCGCACGTTCGACGGCTCGACGTTCCGTGATGGCCCGGTCGTGTTCTCGGTGCCCCAGGCGCCGCAGGGGTGGCGCCCGGTCGACGTGACGTCGGGGAGCCTCGCCTACCGTGACGACGCGCATGGCGCCTCGATCCTCCTGAACGGCCGCTGCCATCGGCCCGACGAGGCGACCCCGCTCCTCGCGCTCACGAACCACCTCCTCATCGGCTCGACGGCGCGCGAGATCGTCACCCAGGAGACGGTCCCGTTCGACGGCCGCGAGGCGCTGCACACCAAGCTGCGCGCGAAGTGGGACGGCGTGCCGATCGCGTTCGACATCTACGTCGCGAAGAAGGACGGCTGCACCTACGACTTCGTCTACATGGGCGATCCCACCGCCTACGACGAAGGCTCGCGCGGCTTCGAGGCGTTCGTGAGCGGCTTCCGCACGCTGCCGGGCTCGGGCCTCGTCGCGGGACCGGCGGGGCCTCGGGGATGAGCGCCAGCGGCTCGATCCGGCCCGACGAAGGCGCTCCGCCGAGCGTGCCGCCGCCGTCGGTGCGCCCGTCGCTGCCGCCGCCGTCGGAGCCGACCTTCTGGGAGTTCCATCGCGACCGCACGCTGCGCTTCGCGGGGCACCTCGGGGAGATCGCGGAGCTGTCGTCGCGCGCGGTGCGCTCGCTGCTGAAGCGGCCGCTCGAGATCAGCTCGACGATGCAGCAGCTCGAGTCGCTCGGCGTGCGCTCGATGGGCATCGTGGCGGTGACGTCGCTGTTCATCGGGATGGTCATGACCATCCAGTTCGCGTTCGGTCTGCGGCGCTTCGGCGGCGTGGAATACATCCCGCGCGTGATCATCCTCTCGTTCTGCCGCGAGCTCGCGCCGACGTTGACGGCGGTGATCGTCGGCGGGCGTATCGGGAGCGGCATGGCGGCGGAGGTCGGCGCGATGAACGTGACCGAGCAGGTCGACGCCATCCGCGCGCTCGGCGCCGATCCCGCGAAGAAGCTCGTGCTGCCGCGGGTCCTCGCGGCGGTGATCGTGATGCCGCTCCTCAGCGTTTACGCGCTGGCGCTGGGGACGCTCGGCGCGATCCTGGTCTGCTGGGGCCAGTACGACATCACGCCGCGGCTCTTCATCACGTCGTCGCTCGAGGTGGTCAAGCTCGGGGATTTCTTCGCGGGGCTCGCGAAGACGCCGTTCTTCGGGTTCCTCATCGCGATCATCGGCTGTCACTTCGGGCTGCGCACCCAGGGCGGGACCGAGGGCGTGGGGCTCTCGACCACGCGCACGGTGGTGGCGGTGTCGATCGCGATCCTGATCGCGGACTTCATTCTCACGAAGCTCCTCATGGTGCTCCAGGGCGGATGACGCATCGACGCGCCAGGCGGATCGCGGTCGCCCTCGTCGTGAGCCCGGTGCTCGCGATCGTCGGCCTCGGTGTCGACGCGCAGGCGCGGCGATCCGCGAAGGCGAGCGAGACGCCCGCCATCGATGCGCTCGCGAGGCGCCTCCCCAGCAGCGATCTCGCGCTGTCGGGCGGAGCACGCTGGCTGCGCTCGGTGTCGCTCGAGGAGCCGGGCGCGGCGTTCGCCGACGGACCAGCCCTTCCCGATCCCGATCCCGCGGGCGCGGCGATGGCGCCGCCGGTCGAGGTGTGGGGCCGATGAAGCTCTCGATCCTCGCGTTCGCGCTGAAGGCGCTGGCCCGCCGCAAGGCCCGCGCGCTGGCGCTGGGCGGCGGGCTGGCGTTCGCGGTGGCGCTGATCGCTGCCGTGATCTTCCTGACCGAGTCGCTGCGCGCCGAGGCGGAGCGCGCGCACCTCGCGCAGCCGGACATCGTGGTGCAGAAGCTCGTGGGCGGGCGACCGACCACCATCGCCGCGGCGGAGTCGGCGAAGCTCGTGGACATTCCTTCGGTACGCACGGTCACGCCGCGCGTCTGGGGGTACGTGTTCCTGCCCTCGCTCCAGGGCAACGTCACCATCGTCGGGACCTCGAAGGGCGCGCCGCCGCTCTCGCTGGCGAACGGCGTGCTCGCGGAGGGCCGGGATCTCGCGCCGGGCGCGCACGAGATGATCGTCGGCGCGGAGCTCGCGCGCTTCCTCGGCATGCGCCCGGGTGACGAGCTGGGGCTGCCCACCGCGAACCCGGACGCCCACGCGCTGAAGCTCGTGGGGACGTTCCGGTCGGCGCTCGATCTGTACACGGCGGACGTCGTGATCTGCGACGAGGAGGACGCGCGCGCGCTGCTCTCGCTGCCCGCAGGGGACGCGACGGACCTGAGCATCGCGCTCGCGAACCCCGCGGAGGCGCGCGTGGTGGCGCGCACCATCACCGAGCGGCTTCCGGGCGCGCGCGTGATCGAGCGCGATCTCCTGGCGCGCGTGTATCACCTCGCGTACGGGCGGCGTGCGGGCTTCGTGCTCGGCGCGGCGATCCCGGCGCTCCTCGCGCTCCTGGTCCTGGCGTGGGATCGCGCGAGCGGGATCGGCCCGGACGAGCGCAAGGAGATCGCGGTGCTGAAGGCGGTCGGCTGGTCGACGTCGGACGTGCTGTGGGCGAAGCTCTTCGAGTCGCTGCTGGTGGGGGCGGGCGCGACCGCGCTCGGGCTCGTGCTGGGCTACGCGTGGATCTTCTGGCTGGGCGCGCCCGGCCTGCGCCCGGCGCTGGTGGGCTGGAGCGTCCTCTACCCGCGCGCCGCGCTCACGCCGGCGGTCGATTTCGCGCAGCTCCTCGGCATCGCGCTCTCGGTGATGGGCCCGTTCGCGCTGCTGAGCATCGTCCCGGCCTGGCGCGCAGCGACCACGGACCCGCTGGAGACGATGCGCTCGTGACGAGCGTGACCTCCGCTCCGTTCGGTCACCAAACGCTGTTCGATGACGTGGTGGCCGTGGCCACCAGGGCGCACGCGGCGACCGCGGGCTGGCGGGCGATCTGCGTGCGGGCCCAGCGCACCGTGGGCAAGGCGGTGGTGCAGCCGCTGTCTGAGCTCGATCTCGGGGAGGAGATCCCGGCCCTCGCCGGGCGCGTCCGGAAGATCGTGCAGAGTGCACCGACCGAGGTCGACACCCTGGTGTTCGGTCTCTTCGACGGCATCGACGACGACGGGGCGGGCGTCTACGCCGGCTTCCACGTGGCCGGCGCGACGGGGTTCGACCCGAGCACACGCTGGCTCATGGCGAGCCCCGGCTGGGTGCCCCACGACCGCTTCCTGCACAGCGCGTCGCTCGACGCGATCCTGCGCGCGAGCCTCCGCGCGCGAGACGACGCGAAGGCCGCCGTCGCGTACGCGCTCCGCTTCGGGGCCGCCGCGCTCCTCAGCCGCTTCGCGACGGAGGGGCTGCCGCATCGCATCGTGGTCGCGTTCGACGAGGGCGACTTCGCGGAGATCCGCGGCCGGTAGCTCCGGGAGCGGGCATGTGGCGAAGCGACCACAGCCCGGACGCCGACGTCATGTGGCAACGGATTCACGGCGCATGGATGCGCTCGATCCAGTGAATTCCCGGCTGGCGCGCTTCCTGCGGAAGGGCCGCCACTTCCTTGACCTGACTTCTTTCCGAGAGGACGCCATGCACCCGAACCGCGCACGCATCGTCGTGGTCTCTGCGCTCATGGCCGCCGCCCCGTTCTTCGCCGTCGGGATCTCCCGCGCCGAGGACCGCGGGCCGTGGTCGGATGGTCTGGGCCCTGGACGCCGCGCGCTTCGATCGTGACCACGACCTCTCGCTCATCGCGCACGAGCAGACGCACGCCATCCTTCGTGGTCGCTTTCCGGAGGACCCGCGCGCGCGCGGTTCCTCGAAGAGGGTCTCGCCGATTACGTCGATCGGCTACGCCCTCGGGCCCGCGTACTGGCTGGACCGCAACGAAGTCCCCCGGGGGAAACCCCAGCCGTCCGGTGGGCCGCTTGCCGGTGCTCCGCTCCTCGCCGCTGGTGGTACCCTCGCATTCCGATGGACCAACGCGTCTTCACTCTCGAGGCCGTGAACGCGCTCGTGCCTCAGCTCTCGACCGCGGTCGGGCGGCAGATCGCGCGGCGCGGGACCATCGCGTCGCTGGTCGCCGAGCTCGGTCGCGAGCTCGGTGGTGACGTGCCGGAGCGCATCGTCATGGACCCGGCCGACCCCACCAACGTGCGCCTGCTCAAGCGCGATCTCGTCGCCGAGCTGGACGCCTACAAGGCGGGCTGGCAGGCGGTCGAGGAGATGGGCGCCGTCCTCAAGGATCCACGCCTCGGGCTGCTCGACTTCTACGGCGAAGTCGACGGTCGGCTCTGCTGGCTCTGCTGGCGCTACGGCGAGAGCGAATGCGGCTTCTACCACGCGCTCAACGAAGGCTTCTCGTCGCGCCGGCCCATCGGCGCGAGCGTCAAGAGCCGCCTCCTCAACTGATCGGAGCGCCATGGCCATCGACCGCACGGCAGCTGCCACCGCCATCGACGCCTTCCTCAGGGCGATCGGCCGCGATCCCGAGCGCGAGCCCGACCTCGTCGGCACCGGCGCGCGCGTCGCCGACGCCTACCTCGACGAGCTCTGCGCGGGCTACGCCGTCGACACGCGCGCGCTCCTCGCGGCGAGCGTGATCACCGGCCTCAGCCCGAACCTGGTCGTCGTGCGGGACATCCCGGTCACCACCATGTGCCCGCATCACCTCCTGCCCGCGACCGGCACCGCGACCATCGCCATGCATGCGCGCGAGCGCGTGGTGGGGCTCGGCACGTTCGCGTCGCTCGTGGAGGCGCACGCGCGCCGGCTCACGCTCCAGGAGCGCATCGGCGAAGCCGTGGTCGCCGACCTCGAGGCAGCGCTCGAGCCCTCGTGGGTCGGCTGCCGCCTCGTGCTCGTGCACGGCTGCATGGTTTCGCGCGGCGAGCGAGCGATCGGCTCGCGCGTCGAGACGGTCGCCCTGCGCAGCGCAAGCGGAGAGCCTCTGGCCCACGCGCATGCGGCGCTCGGGGTCGGCCGATGATCGCCGTCGTGACCGGCGCCGGCCGCGGCATCGGCCGCGCCATCGCCGTCGCGCTCGCGAAGCGCGGTTGTGACATCGCGCTCCTCGGCCGCACCATCGAGAGCCTCGCCGAGGCCACCGAGGAGGTGCTCCTCACGGGGCAGCGCGCGGTCGCCGTCGCGTGCGACGTCTCCGACTCCGCTGCGGTCCGCGCCGCTGCGGTTCTTGTGCACGCCGATCTCGGCGTGCCCGACGTCGTGGTCCCCAACGCCGGCGTCGTGCACCGCGTCAGCGTCGCCGCGATGACCGAGGAGGAGTGGGACGACGTCATCGACGTCAATCTCAAGGGCACCTTCCTCGTCACGCGCGTCTTCCTGCCGCGCATGCTCGACCTCCGCCGTGGGCGCGTCGTCGCCGTCGCCAGCATCTCCTCCACCATGGGCACCCCGCTCCAGAGCGCGTACTGCGCGGCGAAGTGGGGAACGGTGGGCTTCGTGAAGTCGCTTGCCGAAGAGCTCCGCGGTACCGGCCTCCAGGCGATGTGCGTGATGCCCGGCTCCGTCGACACGGATATGCTGAAGGGAAGCGGGTTCGCTCCCGCGATGCAGCCCGAGGACGTCGCGGCCACCGCGGTGTTCCTCGCCCTCGACGCTCCGCCAGCGATGAACGCGAGCGCCGTCGAAATGTTCGGTCCCTGAGAGCACCACCATGAGCGAGCGCCGCAACAAGAAATCGAGCCTGGAGGCCGCGCTCGAGGCCATTCCGATCTTTCCTCTGCCGCAGGCGGTGCTGTTCCCCGAGGCCGTCCTGCCGCTGCATGTCTTCGAGCCGCGCTATCGCGCGATGCTGAAGGACTGCCTCGCCACGCACGGCGCGCTCGTCATCGCCCACATCATCGGCGGCGAGGACGAGCACGGCCGCTTGCGCATCGCCCCCATCGCCGGCGGCGGCATCGTGATCGAGGACCAGGTCCTCCCTGACGGCCGTGCGAACATCGTCGTGCTCGGCAAGGCGCGCCTCCGCCTCGAGGAGCTCGCCCCCGACGAATCACGCCCGTACCGCATGGCGCGCGCCACCGTGCTCGAGGACCTCGACACCCGCGTGCCCGATCACGACCGCGTGGCGCTCGTCGCCGCCGCGACCATGTTCGTGTCCGAGGTGAAGAAGCACGACCCGGCCTTCTCCTTCAAGATGCCCGCCACCATCGACGCCGCGCACATCGCCGATCTCTGCGCCTTCCAGCTCGTGGTCGACGCACGCACCCGCCAGACGATCCTCGACGAGCTCGATCCGCGCGTCCGCGTCTCGCTCGTCCTCAATCAGCTCGCGCTCCAGCACGGCGCGATGATGCGCAGCGATGGAGACCGGGTGCTGAATTGACCCGCGTCGTGCTGCCCGTTCTGCCCGTTCTCGGAAAATTCGTGGCGCGCGTGAAGCTCGACGAGCTGAAGGAGAAGGGGACGGTCCGCATCGACTACCCCCCGTTCGACGTGCTCGTCGCCTACGTCGACGGTCAGGTCTTCGCCATCGAGGACGCGTGCAACCATGCCGGCGCGAGCCTCGCCGAGGGCTGGCTCGAGGAGAAATGCGTGGTGTGCCCCATGCACGGGTACGTGTTCGACCTCGCGAGCGGCAAGCTACTGCGCCCGCGCGGTCTGTGCAGCGATCAGCGGACCTACCGCGCGTCGGTCGAGAGTGACGACGTCGTCATCCTCGACGACTTCCACCTCGTCGTCGGCTAGCGCCCCTTCAATCCGGGACGTCGACCTCGCTCGGGGGCATCGTGCGGTAGTTCTTGTCGATGTACTCGGTGACCTCTTCGAACCAGTCGTCCTGCTGGGCGCCGTTCTCGCGCGCGGAGTTCATGTAGAACGTGCCGCGGATGCACTCCGGCTTGCCCGAGGCGCCGATGCGACAGCGGCCGTCGACGTAGACGATGATGAACTTCGGCAGGCGGGTCGCGTACGAGCGCTCCGCGACGTTCATGAAGTTGTTGGTGAACACCGCGACCGCCTCGAGGTCCCGCGGATCCTGGCCGTACCCGTGGAGTACGAACATCACGGGGTAGCGCACGTTCTGCTCGACGTTTTGCTTGAGCGCGTAGCCAGGCGGGAGCGAGACCGCGATCGGGCCCGTGCGCTTGGTGCGCGGACCGGTGAAGATCTTCTCGCACTTGCCGGCGACCTCGCAGTCGACGCCGAGCTCGTTGATCGACGACTCCGCCGGGTTCTCGCGCGCCTCCTCGGTGCGGCGGCGATCGCCGTCCGTCCAGCGGTGACCCGTGAAGAAGAACGCCGTCTCGAGCCGCGCGAGCAGCTGCGCGGCGGTGCCGACGTGCTGGCCGTCGCCGTCGCGCTCGATGAGCTCGCGCGAGGCGTCGAGGTCGCCGTAGCGGACGTGCGGCATGTCCGCGACGTCGGCCCAGCGGATGTCGCCGAGGTTCAGGAAGTTCGGTCGATCCTGCGGCTGGCCGGGGAGGAAGTGAAAACCGTTGTAGAATGCAACCGACTTGACGGGCAGCCCGTTCGGCGCCTTGCGCCCGTGGATCTGACCCGCGAAGTGATTCGCGACCGACGCGAAGTTGAAGAGGTCGCGCACGCCGCCGTCGTTCAGCACGTCGATGCGGCGGAGCGCGTCGTCGGTGAGGTCGCCGCCGGGCGCGTTCTTCACGCGCCGCGACATGATGCTGTGCGCGTCGTTCGCGTAGAAGTTCGCGAGCCCGGTCGACTCGGTGAACTTGCCGTCGCCCTCGCCGGGATCGCCGGCGATATGGCGGCCGGCGGTGTTGGGCACGCCGTCGAGCCCGTAGTCCAGGTAGCGCTCGCCCTCGTCGAAGCGGTGGTTGCCCTCCGTTCCGCTCGGGTTCAGCTGGTAGTCGTAGTCGTCCTGGCTGGGATCGGGGTTCGTCTCGGGGTCGAAGCCGGGCTCGTCCGCGTCGCAGAGCTTGTCGGGACCGCAGTCGTCGTACGGCTCGTGGCCGGAGCGGATGACCGGCTCGCCCTGATCGCGGATGCCGTTCTTGTTGAGATCGACAGCGAGCCCGAGGTTGACGGACTTGTCGCCGCCGGGCGCCCACGTGTTGACGTAGCCGACCTGCGTGTCCTTCTCGGGGACCGAGTTGCCGTCGCAGAACCCGATGACGGGCAGCGTGCCGTCCGGGTTGTATTCGTCGTCGAAGTAGTTCTTGTCCGCGTGGTACGCGTTCTTCGGGTCGCAGCGGAACGCCTTGCACTTCGCGTCGACGTCCTTCTGTCGCTGCTCGTCCGGATCGTCACCGATGGGATCGATGGTGAACGTGCAGTCCGTGCCGTCCGGCATCTTCAGCGAGGGGTCGTCCTTCTTCGGCCCGAGCGCGAAGCCGAGCGTTGCCGGGTCCGAGCCGGAGCCGTTCGGGTTGCCCATCGAGAGCGCGAGGTCCTCGAAGATCTGCACGTATTCCGAGCGCGGGAAGTGGCCGCCGTTGCCGTTGCCCGTCTGGTAGAACCAGTGCTCGTAGTCCATCGTGTGCGCGAACGTCTCCTGCATCGGATACTTGTTCGGCGCGACCTTCGCGCAGGTCTTGCCCGCGGGGCAGAACCCGCCGAGCGCGTTCTGCTCGACGTACCAGAGGAGCCAGGTCCAGTCGCTGGGGCCACCGAGCGGCGCGATCACGTCGAACTGATCGTGGTGACGCATGCCGAAGACGGCCGCGCCGCCGCCGCCCATCGAGAAGCCGATGACCGCGCGGTGCATCAGCTTGCGCTTGTGGGACGTCGAGCCCGCCGTCTCGGCGACCGCAGCCTGGAACGTACCGAACCACGGCGTCTGGAACTTGAGGAGGTAGCCGCCCGCGCCGTCGGCATCGATGCGCGGGTTCGCGACCGGGATGAGGCGCGGCGTCTTCGCGCGCGGGCTCTGGAAGAGCACCTGGAGGTGGCGCATGCGGCCGCCCGAGGGGAACGCCGCCGGGTTCACCGGGATGCCGACCTCGATCTCGCGGCGCAGCGACTTGCCCATCGTGAGCGGCGCCTTCACCGTGAACGCGACGGACGGGCCGAGCGCGCGGAGCTTCGCCTCGGGCAACGCCGCGGTGAGGTCGGCGCCGTCGCAGGCGATCTTCGCGGGGAACGGAGGGAGCGCCCACTCGTCGTCGCGCGCGAAGGCGCCGGGCGGAACCGAGAGGTACGCCTTGCCGAGCGCGCCCGCGCCCTGGAGGGTCGTGGCCCCTGCGGCGAGCGTGCCCTCCGAGGCATCACCGCCGGCCGCGCAGGCGGGGGCCTTGCGATCGCGGACGTGGATCGGGAGGTCGACGCTGAGCGTGTAGGGCTTGCCGTTGGGGTCCTTGCCGTCCATCGCCGCGCTGATGGTGGTGGTGCCGAGCGCGCCGCCCTTGACCATGAAGTCGAACGTCGCGTGGCGGAGATCGAACTTCGCCTCCGTCGGCGCCTCGGCGATCGCGGGATTCGCCGAGAGGATGCGCGCCACGTTCGGCTTGCAGACGTCGGGCTCGACGGTGAGACGGACCGGCCGCGTCTCGTTCGGCGCGACCACGACCGTTGGCGGGTCGAAGGTCAGCTTCAGCGGAAGCCCGTCGTCCGGATCACAGATCTCGCCCGGTCCGACACCGGGCAGCTTATCCGTCGCGGGTGCCGCCGCCGTGTCCGTGCACGAGACGGCGAAGCAGAGGACGAGGAGCGCTGCGGCGTGCGCCGCGGACGGAGAGAGAGGCGAGGGCTTCACGGCGCGGGAGACTACTCTCGATCGCGCACCGGGAATCGCGGGGGCCCTCCGCGGCGCTCAAGAGAGACGCTCACAAAAGAAAAAACCTACGCGAAGGGGCCGGGGGGGCAGCCACACTCCGCGCAGGCAAAGACGTTGTTGCATGTTTCGTGCCACCGACTAACGAAAATGATTCCAAGATGTTAGGGGTGCGGCGAGGGAACCTGATCGTTCACTTTTGCAACGTAAAATACGAATCTGCACGAAGGCCCTCCCCTCGTTCGCATGTGCTGCGGAGACGCTCATGAGCCGAAGGCCCTCTATCTGACGACCGTGCACCGCAGCGCGTAGCGAGACTGCGCGGAGAACGCGGCGGCGATCACCTCGCCCGGCTTGCTCGTGAGCGGGCCTCGACTGCCACCCGGGCGCGCGAGCTGAGCCGCGCGATCGGGCGTCTGACCGTCGTACATGCCGGCCACGCGCTCGACGCACGCGCGCGACGCGGAGAGCCGGACGCGCGCGTAGACCGAGTGCATGGAGCCGGCCCCTGCCGGCACGTGGACGCGCACCGTCGTGCCTGCGAGCGACGTATCGAAGATCCATCCCACGAGATCGTCGGTGCACGCCTCGAGCGTGCGGCCCGCGAGATCGGAGTAGCCGAGCGGCTCCGGCTCGCCGGGCTGGCCGGTCTCGAGATCGATGGGGAGCACCCAGCGCGTCGCGGTGGTGCGCTCGGCGGTGGGCTGACCGTCGACGACGAGTCCGATCGCGCGCCCGTCGGATCGGCGCGCGAGCTTCGTGCCCGTGGGGCGACCCGTCTCGAGCGCGGCGCGCGAGACGCGCACCAGCTCACGCGCCACCGAGCCGTCGACCTGCCACAGCGTGGTGAGCGGCGACGTTCCACCGGGAGGCGGCGGCGTGGCGAGGAACCATCGGCCCGCAGCGCGCGTGACGGCATCGATCTCGCCGAACGGCTCACCGTCGGCGCGCCTTATCTCGACGGGCGCGCGATCAGCCTCGAGCTCGATGGGCGTGACGTCCCCGCGCGCGGGCCGGCGCGCGATCAGCAACGCATGGGACGCGTCGTCGCCGGTCGCGACCTGGAAGAAGCCGGAGCCGCCGCCGTAATACGAGCCGTATCCGGAAGGCGAGCCGGTACGCGTGAAATCGAGGATCGCCTGCGGCGGGACCACCGGCAGCGAGCTGCGCGCCTCCGTCCAGCCGGCGAACGGCGAGAGCCATTTCACCTGCCACTTGCCCTGCGTGTCCCAGTCGCCGGTCCGCGGTCCCCACGTGTAGATGCGCGCCAGCGATCCGAGCCGCGGGTAGCGCTCCAGCAGCTCGAGCACCTCGGCCGAGGGGATGCCGCGCTCGGCCTCGCGCAGCGTGGGCCCGGGCTGCGAGAAGAAGGCGGGCAGCTCGGTGACACCCGCGATGCCGCCGCCGGGACCGATGCCGCTCATCACGGACGGGTTGCCGCCGAACGCGCCGCGTCCCGTCAGGGTGCGCGACGGCGGCGCGGGCTGCGGAGGCGGCGTCTTCGAGTGCGGTGGCGCCGGCACCGGCATCGTCGGGATGGTGGTCTCGCACGTGAGCGCGAGCTGCGGAGGCGCAGCGGAGACCGCGGCGCGGTACGGCGCGGGCGTCGCGGGCGTTGCGGGCTTCTTCGTCTCGCCCCAGCCCACGCGCAGCCAGCCGGCGGCGACGCACCCGATGGGACCGCACGCGCGGCGCTCCACTTTGTTCGTCGGTACGAGCGGCTCGGGGAGCTCGAGGCTCGTCCACGTCATGCCGCCGTCGGTGGTCTCGAAGCCGCGGCGCGATTGCGTCCACCCGAACCCGTAGCGGCCCGAGACGAAGGGCATGCCTGCGTCGCGCACGAACTGGCCGGGCGTGGCCTTGCCGTCCAGCGCGATCTCGATCCCGAGCATCGCGCCGCCCGCCTCGATCCATCCGCTGACCACGCCGGGCTTCCGCTCCTCGAAGCCGTCGAGCCACACGCCGAGGCGCAGCACCCGCGAGATGTCGGCGGTCACCTTGGGGAACACCACGGGCAGCGTCGTGGCCTTGCCCTTGTCGAGGAGCGTGAAGCGCGCCGGCGCGGTCTGGCCCTGCGGCGGCGACACGACGATGATCTTGCCGTCGGCGAGGACGATCACGCGCTCGCCGCCCACGTCGCCGCGGATGTGGATCTCGCGCCACGCGTTGTCGTGGCCGAGCACGCAATACGGGTGGACCTCGGACGCCGGCGGCTTCGCGGCGACGAGCGCTGCCTCTTTCTCCGCCTTGGCCTGGTCTTCTCGCTCCTCCTTGTCGTCCCTCGGCTCCTTGCCGCCGTCGCTCTTGCCTTCCGCGAGGCCGCCGTCGGTCTTCGTCTCGACACGCGTGGGCTCGCGCGGGGTGGCGCTGGGATCGCCGTCCTCGGCGCACGGGCCGCGCACTGCGATGGCGCCGTTGCCCGACGATGTGACGACGCGCGGCCGATCGAAGCGCTTCAGCTCGGTGAGACGGCCGCGCAGCGGATCGTACGCGTACACCACGGTGGTGCCGCGCGGCTCGCCGCACACGAAGCCAAACGCGCCTATCGCGGCGGGGCGGGTGAGCGAGATCGGATGACAGCGCGAAGGTTTGAGCGGAAACGCGCCCTGCGCCACCTCGGTGAGCGCGCCGTCGGAGAGGCGCACGCGGCCGAGCGCGCCGTCGCGCGCGACCACGGCGGTGCCGTCGGTGAGAGGCCAACCGTCCTCGATCGCGGCGGCGAGCGGACGCTTGCCGAACGTGCGTGTACCGGCATCGGCCGCCGCCTCGTCCCGCGGGTCGGACGCCGCGCTCGTCGCGGGCGTGCTCGCCGCCGCCGGGACCAGGATCGGGACCGGATACGGGCCGGGATAGCCGCCAGGGTACCCGCCCGAAAGGTAGGGACGCGCCGGCGCGCTGGGCAGGATCTTTCCCTTCGCCTCGCGCGGCGGTCCGGCGAGGCGCGCGATGGTGCCGTCGCCGCGGACCTCGAACCAGGCCTCGGTGCGGCCGTTCTCGATGCCGCCCACCGCCAGCGAGTCGCCTGCCGCCAGCACCTGACGCGGATCCATCGGGAGATCGAGCGCGCGCCAGGTCGCGCCCGCGTCGAAGGTGGCGACGGCGCCGCGTAGATCGGTGACCGCCGCCGCACGCCAGCCGTCGGCCGCGGCATAGCCGGAGACGAATGGGCTCGCCGGCCACGGGCCGAGGTCGAGCACCTTGCCGGTCTTGCCGTCGATCGCGAGGTACGCGTTCTGCGCGCG
>JAYTHX010000194.1:0-5115 GCA_043732195.1 Polyangiaceae bacterium | reverse complement strand
GCTACGGCAGCGGCGGGCCTCGATCAGCGGAGCGTGACCGGCTGGCCGCAAGCGAGGTCGGTCACGCGCGGTTTGCCCGAGGACCCGATGCGGATCATATGGCGACCGCAACGCAGTGCCATCGGCGCGGGCGTGACCGCCATTGGCCGACCGTCGAAGAACACGCGGTGGCCCTGCGCGGAGGACGGGAACGTGACCAGCGACGAGTCCGCCGCGATCACCTGGGCGGGCAGCGCGTTGACCGAGATGCTAGCCACGACCTGCATGGACGGCGGTTCCTGCGCGGGCGGGGCCGGCGCGACCGCCGCCGCCTTCGGAGACGCGCCGCGTGACGTGAGGGTGCTCGCGCGATCGCGCAGCTCGGCGAACGTGCCGTTGCGGAGCCCGACCGCCACGCCGCCGCCGGCCGCGAGGCCGACCACCAGCAGACCAACGGTCCAGATCGCGAGGGCTCCACCACGACCGCGCTCGGGCGCTGACGCGGCTGACGCGGCTGACGCGGCTGCCGCGAGGACGCGCGCGTCCGGATAGAACGCGGAAGGCATGGACGCCGCGTGCGACGCCGACGGCATGTGCGCCGACGGGAACGCGACGGGCGCGACGCTCGGCGACTCCTGATCCGCAGAGTAGCCGTGCGCCTGATGATGCGGATACGTCCACGCGCTCGGCGGCGTGGGCGAACGAGGCGCCTGCGACAGCTGCCCGCCGAACGGCAGGAACGCCGGATCCGACGCGCGGAGGAGCGCATCGACGGCGGCGCTCTCGGCAGGCGCCGGGGGCACGGCCGACGCGATCGCATTCGCGATCGACACGTGCGCGGGCAGGAGCGGCGCGGCCCCCGCCGTGGAGAGCGGACCGTTCGACCGGCGCGTCGGCGGCGGTGGCTCCTCGGCATAGACCTCGAGCAGGATGTCCTCGACCTGGACCTCCGACGTCGCATCGGCCTCGGGCCCGGCTGCCGACCGGATGCGGGGTCCCGGCCTCAGCACGCGCAGCGCCCGCGCGGCATCGAGGGTCGGCCGCTGCGTGGTGACCGCAACGTCGAGCGGGTCGTCCGCCCATTCGCTGCCTTCCGACAGCAGCTCGAACCGTGGCAGAGCCGGAGGGAGAGGAATGATCGGCGTGGAGGTGTTGTGGTTCAATGTAGGTCCGAAACTGAACTCCGCAGGAGTGTGTCTCATCGATTCCGAGAAGCAAGGCGGAAGCGCCGCTACGGGGTCTAACTGCATGGAAAGGCGAGTACAGTGCGGGATCGAATGAGTACGCGAACGTCCGCGAAAACGAGCCTCGTCTTGCTGTCGCTTTCGGCTTGCCTCGGCGCCGGTCTCCTCGACGGCAGGCCCGCCCGCGGTGACGTGCCGCCGGCTGCGGCGACCGGCGACGCGGCGCTGCGCTTCACCGCCGAGACCCCGGACGCCATGATCGAGGCGCAGACGCGCCGCGCGCTCGCCCCGAAGGCGACCGAGGCCGACGCCATCGCGGCGCTGACCACCATCTGGTGGATCGCGGGCTCGGGAAGCGAGGGCGGCGCCCAGCGCGCGCTGGGCGCGATCGCGAACGCCTCCACCCTCTCGGCCGAGGTCCGCAGCGAGGCCGCCGCGCTCGAGCGCATGGCCAGCGGCGATGACGGCTCGGCGGCCGGCATCGAGAAGGCGCGCGCCGCCGGCATCCTCACCGAGACGAGCGTCCTCGGCCCCTTCCGCGACACCGGCGGCGGGCTCGACGCGCACGACGGCCCCGAGCAGCCGAAGAACGCCGCAGCCTTCGCCGACCCGAAGACCTTCTACTCGTGGGGAACGGTCGAGGTGGCCTGGCGCGCCGTCCCACCGACGTTCGCGGAGGCCCGCGGCGTCCCGCTCGACCTGTTCGTGCACCCGCGCAAGGAGAGCTGCTCGTTCGTCGCGTCCAAGATCAAGCTCGAGGCCGCGAGGCCGATCGTGGTGCGCGTCGCCGCGGGCGGCACCGTGCGCCTCGTGTTCGACGGCGTGGATCTCGGCAAGAGCGACGACGTCCACGCGAGCGCCCGCGTCGACCGCCTCGCCGCGCAGGTGGAGGCCACCGCCGGCTCTCACCTCGTCGTCGCGAAGGTCTGCAGCGGCGCGCTCCCGGACTCGGGCCGCGTGCGCCTGCGCCTCACCGACGCGAAGCACGCGCCGCTCAAGGTGGAGGCCACCAGCGATCTCGCGCTGAAGCCCGGCGAGACCATCGCCTGGGGCACGGCGAAGACGACGAAGCTCACCACGCCGCTGCTCCGCTCGATACAGGGCAAGGGCCCCGAGTCGCTCCTCACCGCCGCCATCGTGCGCACGGCTGCCGGCGCGGACGACCAGAAGAGCCCCCGCGCGGCCGGTCAGCTCGACTCCCTCCTCCAGTCGAAGGACCTCGACGCCGATCGCCTGGCGATGGCAGCGTGGATCAGCACGGGCGCGAACGCGAGCGGTCGCCTCTACCGCGCGCGTACGGTAGCGGTGAAGAGCGGCGACCTCGCCACGCAGGCGTTCGTCGACCGCCGCCTCATCGACCAGCACCTCGACAACGAGATGCCCGACTGGGCCATGGCCTCGCTCCACGGCACGAAGCTCGATACCAAGAAGGACGACGAGGCGATTGCCCTCACCGCGCGGACGCACCGTACGCTCCGCGTCGACGCGCTGACGTTCCTGGCGCTCCGTGACCTCACCGCGGCCTTCCGCGCCGCGCCTCAGAGGGTGCCTGGCTCTCTGCTCTCCGACCTCTCCGGCCTCGCGCGCACGTACGATCCGAAGACCGCGCTGGCCGTGGCCGAGGAGCTCGCGCGCCGCGGCGTCCGCGGGGAGGTCCTCGTCGACGCGATGGGATCGCGCGGCAAGGACGAGGTGGTGAAGGCCGCGCAGGACGCCTTCGCAGGCGGCATGGACGACGCCGACGAGGCGCTGTCCGTCGCCAAGCACGTCACCGATGCCGGCGCGCACGACGTGGCCGCGCTGCTCTACCGCGCCGCCGCGCGCTGGGCGCCAAACCGCCCCGAGGCCTGGGCCGGACTCGCGCGCGAGCTCGCCGCGGCGTCGAACGACCCCAAGGACCGGCAGCTCGTGCTCGTCGCGCTGCGGCGCGCCCGCGAGCTCGCGCCCGGTGACGCGAAGTACCGCGCGGAGCTCGCGCTGCGTCTCCCCAGGCCCACCGGCAAGCCCGGCGCCTCCCCCTCCGGCAGCCCCGGCGGCCCGGGCGCGCAGGAGGCGCGCGACGACGAGCGCTGGCTCGCTCCCATCGCCACCATCCTCGCGCGCCGCAAGGGCGTGCCCGAGAAGGGCCCGCCCGACGTCGCCGATCGCGAGCTGCACTGGCTGCGCGCGGTGCGCATGCACCCGGACAACCGCGTCTCGCAGCTGATCCAGTACGCGCGCGAGATCGTGATCGCCCCGCGCACGCAGCAGGAGCTCTTCGAGCCGATCCCGCCCGAGGGTGACGTCACCGAGATCCTGAAGGCGCGCGTACACCGCAAGAGCGGCGGCGTCGCGTTCCCGGTCGAGGAGCACAACGACGGCGCGCGCCCGCGCATCCGGTGGCCCGAGCTGGAGGCCGGCGACACCGTCGAGGTCGTGATCCGCCAGTGGACCAGCACCGCCGTCGGCGGCCGCGGCGATGCGCCGTTCTATTTCATGGACTACGCCGGCTCGACCGCCGCGCATCCGCTGCTCTTCAACGAGGTGGTGGTCGAGTCGCTGCCTGGCCACCAGCTCCACGTCGACGTGCTGCACGACAAGCTCGCGCCCTACAAGAAGACCGAGACCGACGAGCGCGGCATGCACGTGGTCCACATGGTCTGGGACAAGCCGCTGATCATCGCCGAGGAGCCGCTCATCCCGCAGCTCACCGAGATCACACCCGTCATCGTCGGCTCCACGTTCAAGACGTGGGACGAGTTCCGCAAGTGGTACGCCGAGGCGGTCCGCGGCTTCACCGAGCCCGACGAGGAGGTGCGCCGCGTGGCCGCCGAGCTCACCAAGGGGAAGACCACGCGCGAGCAGAAGCTCCGCGCGCTGTTCGAGTTCGTCGCCGACGACATCCGCTACGTCAACTACGTGAGCGGCGAGTGGTGGCTCCCGAACCGCCCCCAGCAGCTGCTCGCGCGCCGCGAAGGCGACTGCGACGACAAGGCCATGCTCCTCATCACGCTGCTCCGCTCGGTGGGCATCGAGGCGCAGGAGGTGATGGTGCAGACGCGCATGACGGGTCAGCCCTCGCTCCTCCTCTCGAAGAACGCGGCGGTCCCGCTCTTCGATCACGGCATCGCGTTCCTGCCCGGCCCCGGCGGCGGCCAGTACCTCGACGCGACCAGCCCGCAGTCGCGCCTCGGCCCGGTGCCCGCGATGGACGCGCGCGCGTACGGCCTGCGCATGGACGCCGGCCCCGCGGAGATCGTCCAGCTTCCCGCGAGCTCACCCGACGATCACGGCGGCGACGTGACCTGGACGATGACCGTCGCCGCCGACGGCTCCGGCGAGGTCACCGGCGAGGAGCGCCACACCGGCGACGGCGCGTTCTGGCTGCGCTCGAACCTCTCGCAGGCCGAGGCCCGCGCGCAGTACGTCGAGGACGCCATCGTCGGCCCCTGGCTCACGACCGTCGAGGTCGACAAGAACATCGAGTTCAAGGGCGACCTCCCCGGCGGCCAGGCCTTCGTGAAGTACAAGGCGAAGTCGCGCGGCCTCGCGCGCCGCGAGGGCAAGGACCTCGTCCTCTCGCTCAACGCGAGCAACACCTACGGCTCGAACCTCGCGCCGCTGGTGGAGCGCACGCTGCCCGTGCAGCTCCCGCCGCACCTCGCGCCGAGCCACCAGAACCGCACGACGCGCGTCCTCGCGCCCGCCGGCTACGCGTGGGGCGAGCTCCCGCCGGGCGGCGAGGCGAACGGCGGCCCCTACGGCCGCGCGAAGATCGAGATCGCCCGCGACGGGAAGGAGCCGCGCGCGCTGATCATCAAGCGCAGCGTCGTCTTCGACCAGCACCTCATCCCGGTCGAGAAGTACGCCTCGTGGCGCGCGTTCATCGGTCAGATCGACGCTCTGATGCACAAGGAAGTCCGCATGATCCCGGCCGGAGGTGAGAAGTGAACCGCGAGAGGGATTCACACGG